>CAUZHA010000234.1:0-2686 GCA_963579555.1 Planctomycetes bacterium UBA1146 | reverse complement strand
CGAGTCACGCAATTCCTCGGCGGAGAGCCGCCGCGGCTCAAAGACGGCCAGCAGGAGATTGCCGGGGTCCTTCGTCTTCAGCTTCTCGATTTCAGGATGATGGCTCGCCTGGCGGTAGGCCCGCGACATCATGATCAGCTTATGCAGCTTCTTGAACGAGCCGCCGCTCTCCTGAAATTTCCGGGCCAGCCAGTCAAGCAGCTCCGGGTGCGCGGGCTTCTTCCCGGAGGCTCCGAGGTTGTTGGGGTTTCCGGCAAGGCCGCGCCCGAAGTGGTAGCTCCAGACCCGGTTGACTACCGTCCGCCAGGCCAGTCCGTTCTCCGGGTGAACCAGCCACCGCGCCAGCGGCAGCCTGCGGCTCCTGATGGAGCTCGGCAACCGGAAGGGGTCTTCTTTTTCCCCCGAGAGAGTCTTGATGCCGAGGGCGCTCAGGACCCCAGGAGAGACGAGGTTCTTGTGGGAGTAAACCGAGCCGCCGGCGTAGATGTGGTTGACAGGCGCGGTTTTCGACCTGCTCAGCTCGGATTTCTTTTTTGGATTCGGCATCCGCAACTGCCTGGAGTTCTGATGGAGGTCGCCGCCGTAGTAGACGCTCTGGGCCAGGGGCGCATAGCGTTCGAGACGCCGGGTCCAGATGCGAACTTCTCCTTCGCGGACCTTGAGGCGTCCTTCCTCCGCCGTGCCCAGGCCGACAAAGCGCGGCGGCTTGTCGTCGGTCGTCGTGCCGCGGCGTACGTTGAAGGGCCTGTATTCCGCCGATCGGTTGCGTTCCGCGTACCAGCTCTTCGCCGCCAGCTCGCGTTTGTGGTAGAGGGCATCGACCTTTCCCTTGGCAATGGCCAGCAGCTCCTCAACCCGTTTGCGGTTGACGGTGAAATCATCCCTGTTTTCTTCGTCGAGGAACCCAGCCGGCCGCTCGGCCGGCTGGGTGGTGGCCAGCGCGGCGTAGAGTCGATAATAATCGCGGGTCGGGATCGGATCGAACTTATGGTCATGGCATTTGGCGCAGCGAAGTGGCGTTCCGAGAAAGACCTGCCCGACGTTGTTGACCACGTCGTCGAGATAGTTCTGCCGGCTGACGACGTTGGGTGTCATGGCGGTGTGCTCCCACGGTCCCATGCGCAGGAAGCCCTGCGAGATGACCAATTCGGGATCGGTCGGGTCGAGGTCTTCGCCAGCGACCTGTTCCAGCACGAACCTTGAGTAGGGCTTGTCCTCGTTGAAGGAGCGAATGACGTAGTCGCGGTAGCGCCAGGCGTTGGAGCGCTCAAAATCGTTAGAGAAGCCGCTGGTGTCGGCGTAGCGGGCGACATCCAGCCAGTGCTGCCCCCAGCGCTCTCCGTAGTGAGGGCTCTCCAGCAGGCGATCGAGCAGTTCCTTGTAGGTTTCGTGAGGGTTCTTCTTCCAGGCGTCCAGGAAGGTGTCAATCTCACCCGGGGTCGGCGGCAGCCCGGTCAGGTCGTAGGTCGCTCTTCGAATCAGCGTCAGCGCGTCGCCCCAGGGGGCGGGCTTCAGTCCGGCTTTCTTCAGCCGGGCCTGGATGAAGCGGTCGATCGGGTTTCCCTTGCCCGCGGGCGTTTCGTTTTTTTTCAACGGCAGGAAGGCCCAGGCGTCTGCGGGTTGGTAGCGGCGCCAGGTCCAGTCGTCGGAGAGCCCGCCGCTGGTCCTGATGAGCAGCCCATCCTCGGTGAGATCTTTCTTTCGTTCAGCCTCGCGGTATTCCTTCTGTTTTTCTTCACTCGGCCACGGGGCTCCGAGGCGAATCCAGCTCGTGACCCGGGCGATCTGCTCGGTGTTGAGTCGGTCGCTTTTCTTGGGAGGCATCTCGTAGTCTTCATCGGTCCACTCGATGGCCGTCACCATCACGCTCTTCTCGGGTTTGAAGGGGACAAGAACGTCATAGGCTGTTTCGCCGCCCTTGAGCAGCCCCGCTCGGGAGGTGAGGTCCAGGTCGCCTTTTTTCTTCTTCGTGCCGCCATGGCAGGCGAAGCACTTGCTTTCGAGAATGGAACGCACCTTCAGGGAGAAGAGCCGCTCGCCTTCTTCGAGATCGTTCTCCGGCGCCTGGGCGAAGACTATGGTGGGGAACGTGAAAAATATTAGAGCGAGAAATTTCATTTCCGGGCCGCGATCTTATCCATCAATTGTTTCAGCTCGGCGATGAGCTCCGGGTTGTCAGCGGCGAGGTTCTTCGTCTCGCCGATGTCGGCATCGAGGTCGTAGAGCTCCTCGGCCTCTTCACGCTTGCGGTCTCGGGCGTAGCCATAGACATTGTGCTTCGCCTTGAGGTATTTCCATTTGCCCCGGCGGATGCCGTTGTTGCGGTAGAGGAAGGTCTGGCGGGCGCCCCGGGAGTTCTTGCCCAGGAGCAGGTCCACCTGGTCGACTCCATCGATCACCCGGTCTTCGGGGGCCTTGAAGCCGGCCAGGGCTGCGAAGGTCGGCATGAGATCAAGGGTTGAAAAGATCGCATCGGAGACTCTGGCTGCGGGAATCTTTCCAGGCCAGCGAACGATGCAGGGGACACGCACCCCGGCTTCGTAGCAGGAACCTTTACCGTTTCGAAGCGGTCCGGCCTCGCCCCAGAAGATCGATCCTTTCGGGTGGCCCTTCTTTTTGTCGGTATAGGCGGGCTGGTTCCATGGACCGTTGTCCGAGGTGTAGATCACCAGGGTGCTGTCGCGCA
>CAUZHA010000233.1:0-2689 GCA_963579555.1 Planctomycetes bacterium UBA1146 | reverse complement strand
CGGCCGATGATGGTTTCGCGATCTTCGACCTGATCCGTTTCGTTAAGGCGCCGGTCTATAACATCAGCTTCGGATTGAACGCCAGCGCCGGGACCATCATCCTCCTTGGCGCACCGAAGGAGAGGCGACTGGCCCTTCCAAATGCCAGGATCATGATCCACCAGCCCTCCGGCGGCAGCCGCGGACGCTCCTCCGACATCGAGATCACTGCCGAGGAAATCCTCAAGCTTCGCCACCGTGCCAACGAGGTGTTCGCTGAAGAATGCGGCCGGACGGTGAAACAGGTTGAAAAAGACACGGACCGCGACTACTGGATGAGCCCCGAGGAGGCCGTTGAATACGGACTTGTCGGGCGTATCATCACGAACCTCGACGACATCATTAAATAGCAGCGTAGCTCGACCCGGCCGCCGGACATTCCAGATGAATCATCCTCTCCCCCGCCTCGGGATACTCTTCTCCGGAGGCGGACGTACAGTGGAAAATATCGCCCGCAACATCCTCGAGGGTTCCCTCGAAGCTGAAATCGCCATAGCGATCTCCAGCCACGAGGGAGCGGGAGGAATCGAGCGCACGCGCAGATTCGGAATTCGAACAGAGGTTCTCGATCACCACGAACACGGCCCAGAGCTCTCTGCCGGGATCAACGAGCTGCTCGAAGACGCGCGGGTCGACTGGGTTCTGCTCGCCGGATTCATACGTTTCTACGAGGTCCCCGAGCGCTATCTCGGCAAGGTGCTCAATATTCACCCTTCCCTCCTGCCTGATTTCGGAGGCAAGGGCTTCTACGGCATGAAGGTCCATCGCGCCGTGATCGAGGCTGGAGCCGAATTTTCAGGCTGCACCGTTCACCTGGTCAACGAGGAATATGACAAGGGCCCCATCCTCGTTCAGCGCTCCATAGCCGTGAAACCTGGCGAGACGCCCGAGACACTCGCCTCAAGAGTTTTCGAGGAGGAATGTATCGCCTACCCCGAGGCTCTTCGGCTCTGCCTCAGCGGCCGGATGCGGATAGAGAATCACCAGGCTGTGATCACGCGCACCGAGAACGGCTGACAGCCCGGGACGGGTCTAATCGGCCCCCTTCTTTACAGGCCGCGCTTTCCACCACTTGGCCCAGTCGACATCCGACTTAAATAGTTGCCCGCTGGCCTGCCGAAGGAGCTCGTAGAGAAGCGGCTTGCGGCCTCGATCCATATCCCCGAGGTTACCGATCAGAACAGCGAGAAAGCGGTTGTTGAAGTCAGGGTCCTTCTTCCCCGCCCAGACGCACAGCCACCCGGAGATGAAAAGATCTTCGCTCTGCTTCAGGAGCAGAGCCAGCTTCAATCGCTTCATGGGATCTTCAAGTTTTCGTTTTTTCCCGGGAGGAATGATCCAGATCTCCATCTCTTCGGAAGCAAGAGGGATATTGCTGTCACGGTCCCCCTCTATCTCCCACCGGGAAGGACGGAAGGTCACCCTGAATCGAGCCCGGCACGCGACCTTGCGCAGCGGCAGATCTTTAGGCAACTTGTAGTCAATCTCGCACTCCCAGCCCGCCTCGGGCTTGAGCACGACCGTCTGCTGCCGGCTCTTGATGCGCAGGGGAAGTCGTTCGCTGTTGGTGATGTGGCTTCCATCGAAAAGACACTTGTCGAAAACGATGAAAAGCTCGCCAACCACTCCCTGGCGCACCTCGAAACGCGCGACGCTACCTGACTTGTTCAGGACCCGAAAAATAATCTGGGGAGCTTCACCCACCTCGTAAACGAGTGCGTCCGCATCGATCCGGGTCACCAGCTCCTTCTTGAGCTTGCGCTCCATGGCCTTGCGTATCAACCGGCGGCAAAGAAACCTCAGCGGGGAACCCGGATCCAGCTGCAGGATCGCCTCGGCCATCTTGCGGGCCAATTGGTAGCGGCCATACTCGAAATGTCCCTGAGCCTCCTCGAGCTTCTGTTCAAAGAACTGCCCGGCTGAAGACTCACGCGACACCAGGTCAATTTCTCCCTGGTCGCCGGCGACATCTTTCAGGATCTTCCTCAGGACAATCTCGAGTTTCTCGGCATTCCCGGTCACCTGCCGAATCCATGCCCTCATCTCAGGCACCACACGCAGGCCCCTCTTCCTGAGCTTCGCCTCCGCGGCCTTCTGCTCGGCATCTCGACCAGCCAGGACCTTCCTGATGAGCTGGGTAACCTCGGGGCTCACCTTATCGGCGGTCGCTCCCGCGTCCCGTTGATCCGGGCCCTTCTTTGAGCCGGCAGGGCCCCGCAAGGGACGCAGCTCGAGCTCCTCCTGCGCCTGGAGGATCCGGCAGGGGGCCAGCGGCAACGACACCACCCCCGGGAAACCCAGCAGGATCGCCAGGAAGACCGCTTTGCCCATGCATCTGCATTTCCATCGGAGGCTGAAATTCATGATCCCTCCGTCCGGGTCAACCCCTCAGCCTGTATCATACCCCTGTGGCCGATCAATTCCACAAGGAGCCAGAAATGCTCTTCCAAGCCGCCGGATCGATTACTCTTCAGCCTCCGGCTCGGCGGGCTCTTCAGCAGCCTCTTCCGCGGGAGCTTCAGCCTCGGATTCTTCGGCGGCGGGCTCTTCAGCAGCCTCTTCCGCGGGAGCTTCAGCCTCGGATTCTTCGGCGGCGGGCTCTGCAGCAGCCTCTTCCGCGGGAGCTTCAGCCTCGGAACCTTCGGCGGCG
>CAUZHA010000232.1:0-2738 GCA_963579555.1 Planctomycetes bacterium UBA1146 | reverse complement strand
GGGAAGCCCTCCACAGCGGCCGAATTGTTCGGATACGCGAAGATCTGGGATGTAGAGCTTCGCATCAGCGAAGAAGCCTACCGCACCCTCGCTCCGACGCAGGGCCGGGGCTTCGACAGGGACCACCCCTACGCGGAGGGACAGGTGGCGATCGCGGGACACGCCCCGCTCAAGGTCGGCCTGCGCTACAAGGGAAACTCGAGCTATTCATCCGCAAGCGATACGAAGAAAAAATCCTTCAAGGTTGATTTCAACCGCGTGATCACCGGCCAGGAATTCCTGGGAATGACCAAGCTCAACCTCAACAACAACATCCTCGACCCCTCTCAGGCCAGGGAGACCCTCGCCTTCCAGATGTTTACGGACATGGGACTGCCATCCTGCCGGACGGCCTTTGCCCGGGTTCACCTCCAGGTCGGCAAGGACGAGAAAAGCGAATACCTCGGGCTCTACACCATGGTGGAGCAGGTCAACTCGGCATTTCTCAAGGGGCGCTTCGGAACAGGAAAGGGGCTGCTCCTCAAGCCTGAGCGCAACAACTCCTTCCCCTATCTCGGCGAGAGGTGGAAAGACTACGAGAGCAGCTATGTTCCCAAGACCGAGACCTCGCCGGAATTTCATAATCGCCTGATGGAATTTGCCCGCTTCGTAGAAGAGAGTGACGACAAGGAGTTCGCCAGGAAAATCGCCGACTATATCGACATCAGTGAATTGATGAAATTCACCGCCCTCCACGCCGTGCTTTCCCACCTCGACAGCTTCCTGCTTCGGGGCCACAACTTTTACATTTACCTGCCCAGGGTCGATGGAAAGTTTCACTGGCTGCCCTGGGATGTCAACAGCACCTTCGCCGGCCACCGCAGCGCCGGCAGCGCGGCGCAGCAGATGAACCTGAGCGTCGCCCAGCCATATACAGACAGCGTGAAGCTGCTCGCGCGGATCATGAAAATAAAAGCGGCTCGAGTTGAATACGCAAAGCAGGTGGGCTCTGTTCTCGCGGGTCCCTTCAAGCCCGAGCTTCTCCGCTCCCGGTTGAGCCGGATCGAAGAGACCATCAGCGCCGCCGTCTCTAAAGACCGCAACACCGACTTTGCCCGCTTCAAGGCCAACTACACCGAACCAGGAGAGAGAAGCGGCTCCAGCCGCCCGGGCCCGCGGGGAGCTACTCGGAATGGCGCCCGCAGCGGCATGCAGCAGAAACCCCTTCTCTCCGCCTTTATCGCGAAGCGCACCGCGTCAATCCTTGCGCAACTCTCAGATGGAGCCGAGGGTTATATCCCGAGAGCATCCACCCGCAGATCACGCGGGAGCAGAGGAGGACGACCCGAAGAAAACAGCCGCCGGCCGTCGCGGGGCCCATTCCCACGCCGAGCTCCTCCGGGAAATTAGTCCGCAGACCATACGAAACCCGATGTGGTCAGGTTCTCCTGGAGTTTTCTTTCCGCAGCCCGAAATGCGAAAGCAGCCCCTTGTCGACGATCGAGGCCTGGATTTTCGCCACGGACCCGGAGAGCCCCTGCACCTCTGGTTTCCCCAAAACCGCCATGAGCTTGTCGATCTCCCCGTAGTACTCCGTCTCGACCTTCCTGATCAGCTTGCGGCCTTTCGCAGAGATCGAAACAAGCCGGGCTCGCTGATCGGATGAGTCCACCTTACGGGTCACCAATCCTCGCGCATGGAGACGTCCGACAAGGCCGGTCACGTTTGCCGGCTTTACAAGCAACCGCTCACAAAGCTCATTCTGCCGGCATCCCATCGGCCGGGTATACATGAGGACCATCAGGGTATTGAACTGGGCCTGGGTCAGGCCTCTCCCACGAAAGAACTCATTGCCGGTCTTCTGAAGAAGGCCGCCGAGGCGAACAAGGTCAATCAGGAGCTGGTAACTTTTCCTCTTCCGTTCTGGAGGCATGCACTCTGTGTCCTAGTTGAGATAAAAATTTATGATGCGACAGAAGACGACAAACAGACCCTCTTGGCAAGACTTTGAAGCAGGTTTTTTACGTCGTCAGAACTTTCCGGAGCGACTGATAGCCGGGAATCAAGCCACTCTCCAGAACCGCCAAGACTTCACCCACAAAAAGGAAACCGCCACGCCCCGACCACAAGCTCCTGCTCACGCTTTTCTCTCTCCACCCCAGCCGGAAAAGCCTTCTCAGGAAACAGGCTTCTTCTTATTCTTGCGTTTCTTGAGAACCTTGGCATTCCTAGCGACCACGGCCTTCATGACAGCGGCTACCTGCTTGGCGCTCGGCTTACCTGGGAGAACCTTGACCACCTTGCCGGCGCAATCAACAAAAACCAGCGAGGGCGAAACTTTCAGCTTGTAGCGCCTGGCGAGCCTGGGATCGATCTTGGTGGCATCCACCTCGACAGCATGGAAGTTCTTGGCCGCATCGGTAACAGCTTTCTGGCGGAGGATCAGCTTCCCCATCGTCTTGCAGGCCACCCCGGCAGATCCAGTGCAATTGCCGTGAACGAAGAACATGACCGGCTTGCCGGTCTCAGCCGCCAGCTGCACAACGGACAGTTCACTGCCTGGGCCAGCCTTGGCGCTCTTGCCGGGCTTGACCTTTGTCCGCCCAGTCCCGGAACCATCTTTAGGTTCTTCCTTCTCGGTCTTCTCAAGCCGGGTAAGAACCTCGACGGCCTCCCATTTGATGACAGGCAATGTAGCCCCAACGAGGCTACCACAACCTCCCCGTCAGCCAGCCCTCAGAGCCGGGTGAAGAGAAAGA
>CAUZHA010000231.1:0-2783 GCA_963579555.1 Planctomycetes bacterium UBA1146 | reverse complement strand
CGTTTCTTTTCTTCTTACCATCCTGGTAGAGCAGCTGGATGGTGCCTTCGGTATTATTGGCTACGACGAGATCCATGCGCCCATCGCTGTCCAGGTCTGAGACAGTAAGGCCGAGCGCGGCCCCCTCTACCTTGAAGATCTCGAGGCCCTCAAATCCGAAGGAGGCTTCTTTCAGCGGCTCGTTGGAGAACGCATCTCCCATCGATGCGGCTAAGATGAGGCTGAGTGAAAGATTGAAAATATTGTTCGAGGTCATGACAAATAATCTGGATTCAGGAGGCTCGGCTTCCCGGGCATAACTTCAACTGATTACATGTTTAGCCGAGGCGGCAGTCAGAGGCCAAGAATACGAAAATAACGCAATCCAAGCTCCCACCCCAAGGATGTTTTATAGGGTTCGTAAAAGTTTCAAACAAGTCGCATCTGTCTCATCCGACACAATTAGACAAAGCCGGATGATTTCGCCGATGAGTTCCGTTCGATTTGATGAGATGCGTCCGGTCAGTGCTATCCTGTCAGGGTTGCTTGTCGCGGTGGCTTCCTAACGACCGGGGAGCCGGGACTGGTGTTTCGGAAGCTGCAATGGAGGTCTTTCAGGCATGATCGTTGGATGCGGAGAATGGGGTTTTCGCAATGTGGCCATGGAGGAGCACTTCCGGATTTCCCGGAGATTCGGATTCAAGTTTCTCGAGTTCGGGATCGGCGGAGGTCAACCAGGCCGGCTTCCTGAGGAGCCGACCGAGGCTGATGTCGCGGAGTTCAGGGCGCTTGGCGAGCGCTACGGCATCAACACACCCTTCTGCTGTATCGAAAATGACTTCACCCTCGCCTGCGGCGATGAACATGACGCGATGGTGGCGAAGGTGCTTGCCCAGATTCGCTCCGCCAGCGCCTGCGGTGCCACCCATGTCAGGCTGTTTGCCGGTTTCACGCCGGCCGCCGCGATGACCGAGGAGATCTGGGGGCGTGTTTTCGCGGCCTTTGAGAGCTGCGAGAGCCTCTGCTCCGGGCTGGGTATCCAGATCGCCATCGAGACCCATGGAGCCCTCGAGTTCCAGGAGGACGGAAGCGCGGTTCATATCAACAGCATCACCACCGATCGTGAGTGTCTTGTTCTCCTGCTGGAAAATCTTCCGCCCGGGGTGGGCTTCAACTACGACCCGGGCAACATCAGGGCGGTTTCTCCCGGGGATGCAAGATACTGTCTCGATCTCCTGAATGACCGTATCAACTATTGCCATTTGAAAGACTGGCATCGGCGAGAGGAGGGCTGGATCGCCTGCGCTATCGGAGATGATGAGCTCGATTACGGTCCCCTGTTCGAAAAGATGAAGTTCGAGGGCGTCTACCTGATCGAGTACGAACCTCTAGAGGATTCCGAGGACGGGATCCAGAGGAGCCTTGATTATCTGGAAGCGGTCGCGCCCGGCTTTACGCTCGAGTGATGAATTGCGCGGCGGGTTTCAGCGTTCCTCTTCGCCTTCCGCCGTTTTTTCAGCCGTGTCGACTTCCCCCGTCTGGGCGAGCTCCTTGTCTTCTTTCTTTTCCTCAATCACCCGCTTGATTTCCGTGCGATAGCGGCGGGTCTTGAAGACGGCGTAGAGAATGACGCTGGCGATCACTCCGGCGGTCACCAGCATCACCATGGGCTTGTAATCTTCAAAAAGAGCTATGGCTTGCTCGATCGCGGCCTTGGGTGTCTCCCCCGGGGCCAACGTGCGGGCGGCCCACCTGCCGAAGAAGATCGAGGTCGGGCCGGAGATGAGGGCTCCCAGGAGATCGAGAAAGACGAACTTGGACCAGCGCATCCCCTGCTGGCCGGCATAGCCGTAAACGCCGATTCGCACGCCGGCAAGGAACCGGGCAAAGAAGACAGCCTTGTTGCCATGCCGGGCGAATTGCCGGTGTACCTTCTTATTATTGATCGCTCGGATGAACCAGCTGTCGGGGAAGCTCTGTCCCAGCTTTCGTCCGGTGAAGAAGATGATGGAGTCACCGATGAGGATCGCCAATATGCAGACCAGGGAGGCCAGCCAGAAATTCGCGAGGCCGAAGCCTACGATCACTCCGCTGCCGATCAGCGTGACCTCTTCCGGGATGGGCAGGCCTACTCCGCAGAGAAAGAGCATGCCGAACATGGCTAGGTACTGGTATTGCGTAAGCCAGTCAATGAGCTCAGTGGGTTCCAGGAAGGCGAGCATCGGTTTTCTCGTTCAGGGCGATTTTCTGTACGCGGAGGGAAGATAACCCAACCCCGTCAAAAAACCAATCCCGGGCAGGGCATCCATCGGGATTCCAGGGGCGGGAGGATGGCTCAAAACAGCGTTCCTACCGAGGGGCTGAGGTCGAGATCGGCTGGTACTCCCGGGAAGTGGTCCCTGATGAAATCTCCCTGGATCTCACGGGTCTTCTCCGACAACTGACCTTGCAGGTCCTCACTGCACTTTTCGCACATGATGATCAGGGGCAGCAGGAGGGACAGCTCCCTGCAGGCGCCGATGACGGTGAAATTATCAAAGAGGGCCTTTGGGAAGCCGCAGAAGTGGCAGTGGTCGGGTTCCTCCGTTGGCGTGAAGTTGCAGAGCATGAAGCCCTTCATGGTCTCCATCGACTCACTCGACATCTCCCTGGACAGGTCTTCTCCGCAGGCCTGGCAGATCGCCGTCTCGAAGATCACCTCCTTGTCGCGGTAGATCTTCTGGACCTCGTAGAGGCCTAGGTGTTCTAGATCTTTGTCGCAGATGGTGCATTTCCTGAAAGGCCCCTCCTCAGCGAAGGAGTGC
>CAUZHA010000230.1:0-2978 GCA_963579555.1 Planctomycetes bacterium UBA1146 | reverse complement strand
CGGACGGGTGCAGTTCGGCGGATAAATCGACACTCGCTCCCATGTGCCGTGACGTGTCGGAATGTCCGCTCAAATCACACTCTGCGCGACCAGCGACCAGCGACCAGCATCCGCATCCGTAGAGTCTGATTCCCTGGAAATCCTAATCATTAATCAAGGCCTGACCGGTTCCCCTCTCAACGATCACGAGGTCTGGATCGGACAAGCTGACGGTCAGGGGGGGCGTTCAATGGCGAGATCGGGTTCATCGAGGTCTGGGCGGGCGCCTTGCCCGGCGGTGTCGGCGCGGCTGAGTACGGCCAGTCGCGGTGGAACGGCGGCAACCCGAACCGCGTTCCCGAGCCGGCCGCCATGGCCCTGCGCTTCCGCATGCACAACGCCAACCTGTTTAGTTCCTGGTTAGATTCAGCGATACCGGTACAACAAAAGCGGAAGGATGGTTTGTCAATGATGGTTTCTGCGCGGGCATTTATTAGTGACCGCAAGGGTGAAGACGCAAAGGTGTCAGCACGTTTCAAGGCACCTGACAAAATGGCGAGCCAAGTGATGCTTGTCGGTCATGAACCTCGGTGCAGAAAGGCACATTAATGATCGACATACTGGATGGGCCACCATCGCTGCGGAAGAGATTTTGATTGCGAGTTGACAAGGAGGAAAGTTTCCTGCTAAAGTACCTCGCCGGACGGGATCCCCCCCCGTCACGGGGGGAGCTGTCGGGTAAATCTTAACTGGAGGGGTCGCAGATGGTGGTAAAGCAACAGGCTGTGTTGGCGCGGGTGGTCGTTGTCTCCAATTCGTTGGCGGCACCGAGGAGGAAGCTTGACGTGCGGATCTACGAGTTGACTTGCGAAGAGCAATTTCTGGAGTTCGCGTGAAGGTTGGGCGGCAGATCACAGGGCCAGTCGCAGGACGGAAAAGGATCCGCATCGAGGTCCTGGGTGGTAAGCAGGCAAACACGCACAATCGGAAGGCATTGGCCGGGAGAGCTTTCGCCAGCTGCCAGCTTCTCCACAAGCACGCCTTGCTTCTTCTGCATTCCCGTTGGCCTCCTCCTGTGACGGGAGACATGATCTCTCGTCCCCATTTTTCCATAGACAGCCCCCATCCCCGCTGCTCTCTTCTGCGTTCCTCGACTCTCCCCGTCCCTTTTCCTGTAATGTCCAGGAACGCAAGCCTCCTTCTCCTCGGCCTCCTTCTCTTCTGCCTGGCGGCAGGCAGTGCCGGGGCCATGCAGATCTTTGTCAAGACGCTCACCGGCAAGACCATCACCCTGGATGTGGAACCATCCGACACCATCGAAAACGTCAAGACCAAGATACAGGACAAGGAAGGTATTCCGCCTGACCAACAACGCCTCATTTTTGCAGGGAAACAACTTGAGGCCGGGCGCACCCTCTCCGACTACAACATCCAGAAGGAAGCCACCCTGCACTTGGTGCTGCGCTTAAGGCTCATCAACCACGGAACCATTACCTCCGCGGGTGGTCCGGTCTCCAACGAGACCTTCGCCGGGCTCACCGCGGTGGGCTTCCCCTACACCACCAGGACCAGCAGCCTCACCACCGTGAACAACCCCGGACTGTTCTCCCTCTTCTATTTCTTTCAACCGGAGGGCGAACTCGACTCCGATGGCGACGGGATGCCCGACGCCTGGGAGATCGCCAACGGCCTGACCGTGGGAGTCAACGATGCCGGCGGGGACCCCGACTACGACGCCGCCAGCAACCTGCTGGAATACCTCGCCGATACCGACCCGCAGGACATCCAGTCCTTCTTCCGCCTCGAGGGTGGCTTCGACGGCCCCCACTACCGCATGCCGGTTCCCACCGTGGCCGGGCGCACCTACCAGGTCCAGCTCTCCAGCGGCCTGCGCGACTGGGTGCCCTGGGTGACCTGGGAAACCATCGAGGGGAACGACGCCACCTACAACTTCATCTTCAGCCCGGACGAGATTCCCAGCCCGCCCCCGGCCAACCTCGACCCCTCCTCATCCTCCTATTTCTTCCGGATCAAAATCGAAATCGCTCAATAAACCATGAAAGCAAAAGGCCTCCTCATGAAAGCAAAATGCCTCCTCCTGACCGCCCTGCTGGCAACCCTGTCCCTGTCCGCTGCTCTCGCCGACCCCCCGGAGTGGATCAACTACCAGGGGCGCCTTACTGATGCCAACGGCTCCCCCCAGACCGGCAACAAGACCTTTTCCCTCAGCATCTGGGACGACGCGATAGGCGGCAGTTCCCTTTACAGCGAGGACCTTGGAGTGGTCACCCTCGACGAGAACGGCATCTACAGCTTCCAGTTCGGTTCCGACGCCGCTGCTCTCGCCCAGGCCCTGCAAGGCAACAGCGAACACTGGATTGAGCTCACCGTCGATACCGTGGCCCTCAGTCCGCGCCAGCGAATCCTGGCCGTGCCCTTCGCCCTCTATGCCGCCAAGGCTGATACGGCCACCCGGGCCGAGAGCGTCGGCAATGCCGATGGCGACGCCCACATCACGGGAAACCTCGATGTTCACAAGGACGCAAACCTGCAGCGCAACCTCACCGTCGATGGCAACAGTGCGATCGGAGGCACTCTTGCGGTCACCGGGGATGCTATTTTCAGCGGTGCGATCGACGCCTCGAGCATCCATGCCGGGCAAAGCCTCGCGCTTGATTCCGCCGGGACCCTGGAGCTGAACTCCTCCGGTGGGGCCATCAACGTTGGCAACGACGCGGATGCCCAGGCCATCAACATCGGCACCGGGGCGGCCAGCCGTGAGATCACCCTGGGTAACGCGACAGGCGCCACACGGGTGGACCTCAATGCGGGCGCCGGGGGAATCGACATCGATGCTTCGGGAGCTTTGGCTATGGATTCATCAACATCAGTTAGTATTGGTACAACGGCCGATGTCCCTGTTGATATTGATGCATCAACATTGGACATCGATGCTTCAGGATTTCTGACAATAGATTCGGCTGGGGGAATAAGTATTG
>CAUZHA010000229.1:0-3089 GCA_963579555.1 Planctomycetes bacterium UBA1146 | reverse complement strand
GATGCCGCTTACGAGGCCTACATCAGCGACCCGGACCTCCCCCGCTCCATCTATGAGATTGAAGGCGCCAGGGATGTGGCGATCGAGTTCCGGAGCTTCTCAAAAACTGCCGGCTTCACGGGGACTCGATGCGCCTTTATTGTCGTTCCCCGCGAATTGACCGGGAAAAATTCCGCAGGAGAGGACGTCTCCATCCATCAGCTCTGGAGCAGGAGACACTCCACCAAATTCAATGGAGTCTCTTACCCTGTGCAGCGAGCTGCGGCTGGCGTCTATACCGAAGATGGGAAGGCTCAGGTCCGCGCCCTTATTGAATTCTACATGGAGAATGCCCGGATTATCAGAGAAGGACTCCAGGCGGCCGGGTATTCAGTCCATGGTGGCATCCACTCCCCCTACAGCTGGCTTCGAGTTCCAGGCAACGCGGCGTCCTGGGAATTTTTCGACCTCCTGCTCGACTCCACCCACGTTGTCGGCACCCCGGGTTCAGGCTTCGGGCCAGCGGGAGAAGGCTACTTCAGGCTGAGCGCCTTTGGGGAGAGGGAGAGAATCGAAGAGGCCATCGCGAGAATACAGGCGAAGCTTCCGGCAAGCTGAGCTTACGTTCTTCTTCTCAAAGACGCGCCCGCTTCTTCTCAAAGACGCGCCCGCCGGGATTCCTGGGAGGCCTTGACCGGAGCTTTTTTCTTACTGATATCCCAGGCAACGAGCCATCTCTCCTTACCGACCTGGGTAAATCCAAGCTTCTTGATAAGGCGCTCTTCCATATCCGGCATATGGGCCGCTCCGTAGAAGATCCCTATCTTCCTTTTGCCGGCCTTGATTTCTTTCTCGAGAACCCTGACGGCGACTTTATTTCTCTCGCCCACAATTACCGATTCACCATCGCCCTCGAATCCAGCCATGAGATCCTCCATGCCTTCCATCTGCCTGGCGAAAAGGTACTTGAGTGATCTCGCCGAGTCTTCACTGGTAAAGGCGCGGATCAGGTCGAAAATTCCCGGAGGCTTGCCCTCCCCCTCCTTCTGACGCTTCATCTCAGCCTGCATCGCCTTGAGCATGAGCGAGATGAACCCCTCCCCCTTCTTTTTCTGAAGACGAAAGAAAGTGTCCGGGTCCATATCCGCATGAACGAAATTCGGCCTGGCGTAGTCAATGCCATCGAGCTGGAACTCGAGATCGAGGGCCGTCTTCATTCCCCTCTGGAAAATGCTGATGATGCTCCCGCCTTCTTCCTTGCCGCGCGTGGAAGGATTGACCCCCTCGGGCTTGATCATTTCATAGAGAAGGGCGTCATAGCGGCGGAAATCAGCCTCCAGGTCATCGTAGTATTTTTTATCCCCGACATGAACGGCCGAGATGAGAGAGACCTCAACGCCTTCCTTGTTGCGGTAGGTGACGATCGAGGTCTTCAGCTCACCCGTCTCTTTACCCTGATCCTGAAATTGAAGGAACTTGGACTTGTCCGCAGGCCTTGCATGGACAGCTGAAGCGCCGAGCGCCAACGACCCAAGGAGGCAGAGGATTCTAAAACGATTCATGTCTGGTACGGCCCTTTTGGTGTGGGCCTTTTGGTGTGGCCCTTGTAAGAAATTCGCGATCAAAGGCCAGGCCTCCCCCCTGGATGCGCCCTGAACGATGGCCTTGCTACTAACAATACGCTCAACAATAGGGCATTCCATTGGAAATCCATACTCTTACCCTCCTTGATTACAACGGCGCTTCCCGTTACGGTGTAGGCTCGCTCATCTGAACTAAGCGGCCAACCAGCTTGAACAGGAGGATTCTGTGAGTAAAAAGAACAAGCCTGACGTATCTCGTCGCGGGTTCATGAAGGGGGCGGCCGCTGGCAGCGCGGTTGTCGGCTTCAATATACCCCTCTCCGCCCGGCCGGCCAGGGCATTCAAAATCGGCCTCATTGGTTGCGGAGGACGCGGAAGCGGAGCCGCTGGCAATGCAATCCAGGCTGCGAAAACCCAGGGCGATACGGCCACCATTCATGCGGTCGCCGACCTCTTTAAAGATCGAGCTGAGCGGGCCCGCAGAACCCACAAGATCCCGAAAGAAAGAACCTTTGTCGGGTTCGATGCTTTCAAGAAGCTGCTGGACCTTGATTTAGATTATGTCATTTTAGCCACACCTCCTCACTTCCGACCCGAGCATTTTGATTCGGCCGTTTCCGCCGGCAAGCACGTCTTTACCGAAAAGCCGGTTGCCGTTGACGCTCCCGGCATTCGCCGATTTCTCGCAGCCGGAGAAAAAGCCAAGAAGAATGGCATTAGCGTTGCCGCTGGAACCCAGCGCCGTCACCAGAAGCAGTACATCGAGTGCCAGAAGCGGATTGCAGATGGGGCTATAGGGCAAATTGTCAATGGTCGCTGCTATTGGAACATGGGCGGTCTCTGGACCCGGCAAAAGGAGCAGGGCTGGTCGGACACCGAATGGCAGATCCGTAACTGGCTCTACTTCACCTGGCTCTCCGGCGACCATATAACCGAACAGCACGTCCACAACCTCGACGTCATCAACTGGTTCATCGGCTCACATCCGATCAAGGCCCGCGGAATGGGCGGCCGGCAGGTTCGTACCGGAAAAGATGTCTACGGAAACATCTTTGATCACTTTGCCACCGAGCTGATCTACGCCAACCCGCAAGGCAGCGGCTATCCGGACATCCGGGTGACCAGCATGTGCAGGCAGATCGTCAGCTGTTGGAATGATGTGTCCGAATTTGTCGTCGGAACCAAGGGCAGCTCGAATTGCCGCACCAATATCTGGGGGCCCAATGAGTGGAAATGGTCTGGAAAGCAGCAGAACCCTTATGTGCAGGAGCATATTGATCTGCAAGCCAGTATCAAAGAAGACAAGGGCACCCTGAATGAGGCCGAGAATGTTGCTCACAGCACCATGACGGCCATACTCTCCAGGACCACCTGCTATACAGGCAGAGATGTTACCTGGGACGCCATCATGAAAAGTGACGAACACTGGGGGCCTGAGAAGTTTACAGGGGAAGGCGGCAATAACGACTTCAGTCGCTACAGCTTCGATGGCGCCATTGCCATTCCTCCCGTCCCCCAGGTCGGGAA
>CAUZHA010000228.1:0-3113 GCA_963579555.1 Planctomycetes bacterium UBA1146 | reverse complement strand
AATCGACCAGTGGCTGCAGGATGTTGCCCCAGGCCTCACGACCCGCCTGAACAAGCGCAAGTCGATTGTGGGCCTGTGGAGGTGGGCTCGGGATAAGGGCATGTTGCCGCAGGAAAAGCGGACCGTCGCGGAGCGCACCGACGCGCCCTCGTTGCGGAAACAGAAGCGGGACCGGATCACCGAGACCTGGTCGCCGGGCGAGTTGAAAACGATCCTGGAGACAATCCCGGCCGAATACCTCCCGTGGGTTTGCCTCGCGGCCTTTGCCGGGGTCCGAAGCAACGAGCTGTTCCCCGATGGGGGCGGCAAGCAGGTTTTGCGGTGGGAGCACCTCAAACTCGCCGGGAAAGATCCGCACATCATGGTGCCGGCCGCAGTCGCGAAGACGGCGGAGAAGCGCAGGATTCCCGTCTGCGCCGCGCTGCGCGATTGGCTGAAACCCATCGCCCGGAAATCCGGACCGATTTGCCCGACCGTCGCCCCTTGGTTAAAGGCGAAGCGCTGGGGTGGGAAGAGCGCCCTGAAACTAGTCGAAGCCGCCCTGGGCGAATCTTGGCGTAAGAACGCGCTGAGACACAGCTTCGGGACCTATCGCGTGATCCAGGTCGGCGGTGCGGGCGCGGTGTCTCTCGAAATGGGCAACAGCGAACGCATCGTAAAGAATCATTACCTCGACGTGGGCCGCACCAAGGAAGAGGCCGAGCAGTGGTTCGGGCTAGCGCCGCCCGCAGTTGAGCGAAGAGTGAAGGAGATGGCCCGCTGACTCGCTTTCCTCTCCATCCGTGATACTCTATGAGCATTTCAGAGTATGGATGTGAGGAGTAGACTATTCGGCCTTGGCGATGGTGAGCCGCCAACCCTTGAAGAAGCATTGAACCGAATCGCCCGAGCGGCGCGAAACATCGATGGGCCTCCGGTTCTGGAATTATTTCAGGTCGTTGATCATCTAGGGTTTCCCGCTGAGTTTCGGGAGTTTTGTAGCAACCAGGGAATATGGGGGCCTCTTAGCCCGACTTTCACGATTCGCAGAGGGTCCGATTTTTTTCTTCAAGAATTTGGCGGTGTGAGGAGCGAGGGGTCAGACTTTTCTAAATTTATGCGGTAGTGCCCCTCGGTGGACCCTGGATGTTCTTAGCGGGACCGGATAAGGGCTTGTGGGGGAGACCCTGCCCCTTGCCCCCATTACCAGTTTTCGGGTAGGATCGCACTTCCCGATGTACTTGAAGTGCAACCAGCGCAAGAAGGATGGCAAGATCCACCGCTACTGGAGTGTGATGGAGAGCTATCGGCTCGCCAACGGCCGCAGCGCCAAACGCCAGGCGCTCTACCTCGGCGAGATCAACGACAGTCAGCGCCTGGCGTGGTGCAGGACCATCGACGCCTTTGAGGGCAAGACCAAGCAGCTTCGCCAGATCGCTTTGTTCCCGGAAGACCGACAGCCCCCGGAGCAGTTGGACGAGAGCGTGCTGGCGATCCAGGTCGACCTCTCCCGCATGGAGCTGCGCCGTGCCCGTCAATGGGGAGCGTGTTGGCTGGCGTTGAAGCTCTGGGAGCTGCTCGGACTCGACGACTTTTTTACCCCGCGCCTTCCTCCCAGTCGCAAGGGCACTCGTTGGGATCAGTTGCTCAAGCTTTTGGTGTGCGCGCGCCTCATCAAGCCCTCCAGCGAGTGGTATTTGCACCGGGAAGGCTATCGCCAGAGCGCCATGGCCGATTTGTTAGGCATGGACCCGGAGATCGTGCCGAAGAATCCGCTCTACGAATGCCACGACAAGTTGCTCGTGCACAAAGAGGATCTGTTCCGGCACCTCTCCCGGCGGTGGCAGGATCTGTTCGGAGCACGCTACGAAGTGCTGCTCTACGATTTGACCAGTACCTACTTCGAGTGCGATGCCGAGGGCGGCCGATCCGGCAGCAAGAAGCGCCACGGCTATAGCCGCGACAAGCGTCCGGACTGCGTGCAGGTGGTCATCGCCCTGATCGTGACGCCGGAAGGCTTTCCGCTGGCCTATGAAGTGTTGGCTGGCAATACCCAGGATAAGCAGACCCTGCGCAGCTTCCTTGAGAAGACCGAAAGACTCTACGGCAAGGCCGATCGGATCTGGGTGATGGACCGCGGCATCCCGACCGAGGAAGTTCTCGAAGAGATGCGCGCCAGCAAACCGCCTGTGCACTACATCGTGGGCACCCCCAAGGGCCGCTTGGCGAAGTATGAAAAACGGTTCCTGGAACAGGACTGGGAAGAAGTGCGTCCCGGGGTGGAGGTCAAGGATCTCGAAGAGACCGGCGAACACTACATCCTGGCGCGCAGTGCCCAGCGCGAAAACAAGGAACGCTCGATGAGGCAACGCCGTCTCAAAAAACTCTGGGAGCGACTCGCCGAGATCCGTGCCATCAAGAAGCAGAGCCGCGACGAATTGCTGATGCGATTGGGGGCGGCCAAGAAGGAAGCCGGGCGGGCGTGGTTCCTGGTGAACGTCGAGAAGCCCAAAGCCGGCGAGGAGGTCAGCAAGAAGAGCTTCACCTACGCTTTGAAGCGCGACAAGCTGCGACAAGTCCGCCGGCGGGAGGGCCGCTATCTGCTGCGGGCCTTTGTCCCCGAAGCGATGCCCGCGACCGAAGTCTGGAAACAATACATCGGGCTGACCGAGATTGAGGAAAGCTTTCGCAATCTCAAGGGAGACTTGGCGATCCGCCCCATTTACCATCAGAAGGACGAGCGGATCGAGGCCCACATTTTCCTGAGTTTCTTGGCCTATACTGCCTGCATGTGGCACTGCGAGCCAAACTGCGCCAACTCGCTGGTGGACTCACCCCACGGGCGGTGCTCGAAAAGTTCGCCACGGTACAAATGATCGACGTCCACCTGCCGGCTGGTCAGCAGAGCGAGTTGGTCATGGCGCGATACACTCAGCCAGACAAGGACCTCAAATTGCTGCTGGTTCACATGGGCCTGGAGCTACCCGATCAACCCCCGCCGGAAATCCGCCACCAAGACATCAGCTCGTCGTCATAGCTGTGGGGGAGACCTTTTGAGCCGGATCCCTGAAAAACAGGGGTCGGTTCCCTCAGAGCTTCCCGAATCGTGAAAGTCGGGTTAGGTCACAACCAGG
>CAUZHA010000227.1:0-3169 GCA_963579555.1 Planctomycetes bacterium UBA1146 | reverse complement strand
TGCCACGATCTTCTCGCCCGCCTTGAGATATTTCTCCATTAACAGCGGCGGTATCGAGAGCAGGTCGCTGATGTTGTCGAAACCATAGCCGATCTCATCAGCGGGAAAAGCATCGGCCAGGTCGAGGTCGATACCGACAAGGTCATGGACCGTATAGTTGTACTCGATCTTGTTGAGCCTCCTCATGGTGACCCGGCCGGGATCGTTCCCCCTGCCCTCGTTGAGCCCGAAGACTGCCGCGTCAATCCAGGCGATGACCTTGGAGACTTCATCATCTGTGGGCCGCCGGCTTTTCTTCGGAGGCATCTCGGCCGCCTTGACCTTCTTGGCTACAGCCTCCCAGACCTGCTTGTCCTTGACCGCCTCGGAAGCGATAAGATAACCATTGAGTACCAGCTCACCCTTCTTCTTCTCCTGGTTGTGACAGGAGTTGCAGTACTTTGAGAGAAAGGGGACGACGTGGGCCTCGAAGTAGGCCTCCTCGGCATTCTTCGGAACCACCGGTCTCACGATAACGGGCTTCGGAGCCGGCGGCTTTTCTTTCTTCGCCCCGAGAGCCGGGGTCTCTACGGCGACGGCGCCCCGTCCGCCGGCCTCCGGCTCAAGCTTCGCTTCAGCCGGAGGCGGCTTCGCGACCGGGTCCACCACGGCCGGCTTCGGCCTGGTGACTTTTGGCACCTTGGGATACTTCGGGCGGCTCTCCTTCCGGGCCGGCTGGCCCCGCCGGACGAGGAGGTTCGTATTCGCGCTGGCGGGCGGCTGTTGCGGAGGAGGAGCTCTGAAAAGAAAGATCGCCAGGATGATCCCCACCAGCACGGCGGTCGCGACCATCATAGGCAGGCCGGATGACCTGGTTCTAGCCTTGTAGGAATCGGAAACACGCCGGCGTGGAGCGCGGCCGCCAACCTTTGCCGGCGGCCGCGCCGCCAAGGCGACGCCGGAATGAAACTCCAGGCGTGAATGTCCCATTTTCAAAATATCGCCATCCCGCAGCTCCCTGCCATGAGCGGGACTGGAACCCATGAGAGTAATGTTCCTGTCTCCAAGGTCCTCGTAGCGAACCACAGCTCCCCGGCGCAACACCCTGCCATGCTCGCGCGAAACAGCCAAATCCTTGAGAATGATATCGTTTTCCTGCGAGCGGCCGAGCAGGGTCTCCCCCTCGGGAAGAATCATCAGGCGCGGCTGGGAATCTTCACCGGGAATCGCGAGCAGAAAATGGGGTCCGCTTACTTGCTTTGGCACAGAGAAATTATACTCCGCAAATGACCTATAGAATAAATTTCCGGTGCCCACCGCCAGAAGACCCTGCTCCGGCCAGGAAGAGAGCGTCCGCAAAAGGAGAAGGCGCCGTCTCAAGAGCTTCTACGGAGCTGACGCGCCGAAGGTCGCCGCGCTCTACCCCGGTGAATCGAAGTCTGAGGTGCGCGCCGCCGCCAGCCGTTTCGTGACTGATTCCTGGTTCGTTCAGCCCGCTCGGGAGCTCCTTCGGGGAATGGAACGAGCCTCGGCCCCGGCCTTCCAGTACAGCTTCACCCGGGCCAGCCAAAGCTACCCGGCCCTTGGCGCCCCCCATGCGATCGAGCTCGCCTATATCTTCAACACACTCAAGGCCGGCCGCGCCGGGAAAGAAAGCCGGAAGCTTGCCCGGAAGCTCATGAAGTACTGGGTGCGATTCGCCGAGACGGGGAATCCCAACGCCGAGGGTCTACCCGCCTGGCCAGAATACGATTCGAAAAAATCCGCGTACCTGGAGCTCGGAGATGAACTGAAGACCGGCGCGGGGCTGGAAAAGAGGACCTGTGACGCCCTCGACCGCTTCACCTCCAGGGCCTACTCCACCATGAGAGCAAAAGACTGAGCAAGCCCACGAACGCTCGGCGGCCCGATGCCGGGAAGGTAAAATGGGGTGAGCGAGGGGACTTGAACCCCCGACCTCCTGGACCACAACCAAGCGCTCTAGCCACCTGAGCTACGCTCACCACAATGGATCCTTCCTGGGAAGCCTCCCATCGGAAAGCTTCCTGAAAATCGCAACACGAGTTTACGAACCCCGGGATTTATTTCAAGCACTAACCCTCGCGAGAGAGAGCAGCCGGAAGCGCTGGAGTGCTCGCATCAGGACTGGTCCTTCTTTGAAATGACCGTCTCGAGACCCGAGATAATTCCCTCGAGCCTGCCGGACAGGCTGTCGAATTCTTCCGCGGAGAGCTTCAGGCCGGGGTCCTTGTTCCCCCTGAGCTTGTTCCACAGCCCCTTCTGCTCACCTTCAACCTGGAGATTGAAATCATGCAGCTGGTCCCTGAGTGAGTCGCGGAGCCGGCTCAGTCTCTCTGCCATCGCCGACTGGTCGTTCTCCCACCTGGAGACCACATCCTTCAGGGCCAGCTCGAGCTCATCGAGACGTCCGCCAAGGGTGCTCCTGATTTCTGCGACTCCCTCGCTGTTGCGGCCCAGCTCTTCCTGGGCCGCGGCTGTCTGCTCACGCAGCTCCCTGAAACGCACTCCCATGCTCTCGATCTCGGGAGTGGTCGAGTCGATATGCTCGACCTGGCCGGAGACCTTCGAGAAGGTCTCCTCGATACGGCCGAGACGCTGACCAACCTCTGCTCCTAGGCTCTCGACCATTCCCCTGGAGGGAACTGATTCCTCGACACGACCCAGCATTTCCTTCAGCTCACCGATTTGAGCGGTCAATTGTTCCATCATCTCAGAGATCTCCTTACCCAGGCGAACTTCCAGCTCACCCATCACGGTCTTTGCCGTTTCCGGAATGGACTGCTTGAGCTGCACGAGTCCTTCCTCGATATCCATAATCATTTCACTGATGACCTCGACCTCATCGTTGACCTGCCGGCCAGTACCATCGACCACCGACCGCACCTCGTTGACATCGAGCTGCAGAGTGCCAAGGCCATCGTCAAGCGAGATGCCCAGCTCCCCCGCCCTTGCCTCGATTGAATCAAGCCGGGCGCGGAGTTCATCCACAGACTCGCTCACCCCTGCGACATCGGCAGACGAAGCCGCCGTTGAGCCTTGCCCTGCAGCCGCATCCGCCAGCCGGCCCCGCAAATCCTTGAGTTCAGGGAAGAGCTCGTCGCCTCTTTCCTCGATAAGAGACACGACGGCCTCCCTCACCGCCTCCTTGAGGGTTGCCCTGGTAACCGAG
>CAUZHA010000226.1:0-3220 GCA_963579555.1 Planctomycetes bacterium UBA1146 | reverse complement strand
GAGGGCGGCAAGCTGGGTTTTCGTTCGGTTACGGTCGACCCTGATGGCTACCGCTCCGGTAATCTCAACAGGGAGCTGGAGGAGGGCGGCGAGGATACAGGCTTCACCGATGTGGTGACCCTCGAGCCGTCAAGGCGAAGGGAAGGAAATGGAGCCTTCAGTTGAAAGGAAGGCCCGTTTATTTTTGTTTCGGCCTTGGCGCGGGTGTTAAAGTCTCGCTCCGAAATAGAGCTGTAAGTCAAATGCGGGGCTCCGGGCCCGCTGCCAGGGGTGAACGGGCATGATTATCACTATTGACGGACCTGCTGGGGCGGGCAAGAGCACTGTGGCCAGGATTGTCGCAAGACGCCTGGGGCTGCCTTACCTGAACTCAGGCTTCCTCTACAGGGCTGTTACCTTGCTGGTTCTGGAGCGGGTGGCCGCTGAAGGCTGCTCCATCGAGGAGATGTTCGAGCGGCGAGACGATATTCTCGAGATGATAGCCGGGCTCCAGCTTACCTTCAGGGATGAGGCCCCGGCCGGGGAGGAGGATAGCGGCAGGACTCTTGTTTTCATCGGAGAGCGGGAGATCTCCGGCAGCCTGACGAGTCCGGAGGTTACCGCCAATATCTGGCGAGTCGCGGATGATGGGGAGTATCGCGGCGGCCTGCTCGGTTTGCAGAGAAGCTGCGCCCTGGAGGCGGGGGTGGTGGCGGAGGGCAGGGATATGGGCAGCGTTGTTTTTCGCGATGCCGACCTGAAGTTCTATCTCGATGCGAGCTCCGAGGAGAGAGCTCGACGCCGCTTTCGTGAGCGAGATGGGGCTGGAGATTCCTCGACCTATGAGGAAATCCGCGAGGCGATCGAGTCCCGCGACAGCCGGGACAGGAACCGCGTCGATTCACCCTTGATTGAACCCGAGGACGCCATCAGGGTCTGCACCGATGACTGGACTGTCGAGCAGACGATCGATTTTCTCGTCGACGAAGTAGAGAAAAAACGTCCTACCTGATCTTCTCGGTCACGAAACCTAAAAGGCAACGGTAGCCGATCAGCCCCGCGCCTGGTTTTTTATCCACGAAGAGCTCTCAGAAGGCTGATTTTCGGAACGCTGTGGACACAAATCGCAGAAAACACAGCCGAGCGGTGATTTTGAGGTGGTCTTTAACCCTGTTTCGGAGAGAATTGGCCGTTTGCGTCCCATAGGTTTCTTTTATCAACCCCCAGCCCCGCTTCCCGGTTTTTTTGTTGCCGCGAATTGCAGGGTGTTTTCCCCAGGTTCGGTTTGTAAATGTCTGTAAATCCCCTAGTCAAACAGTTTGATCTTACCCAAGAAGAATTAGAGTCCCAGGTAACCGCGGCCATGAAGGGGCTCGATGACGACCAGGTTGCAGAGGCCTACGAACTATCGGTCTGCAGCTTCGAGCAGGATAAGATTATCCAGGGCACGGTCGTCAATATCATTGGTGATTCGGCGATTATCGATGTGGGCTATAAGTCGGAGGGAGCGGTTTCTCTTGACCAGTTCGATAACGCTTCAGAACTCAGCATAGGCGACGAGGTCGAGGTCCTCCTGGAGTCGGTTGAGGACGAAGATGGCCTGGTTGCACTCTCCAAGCGCAAAGCTGATCGCCAGCGCGGTTGGGAACGTGTTGTCGCGACGAATAAGGAAGGGGACGAGGTCACCGGCAAGGTGATTCGGAAGATCAAGGGCGGGCTTCTCATCGAGATTGGCGTGCCGGTATTTCTGCCCGCTTCCCAGATCGGCATTCGTCGTACGGGTGATATCTCCGAATACATCGGGCAGGAGATGACCTGCAAGATTATCAAGATAGATGAAGCTCGGATGAACATCGTCGTTTCCCGTCGACGGCTCATCGAAGAGCAGCGCGAATCCCAGAAACTGGAACTTCTCGATGGTATCGAGATCGGCCAGATTCGCAAGGGGGTGGTCAAGAACATCACCGAGTTCGGTGCTTTTGTAGACCTGGGAGGCCTCGACGGCCTGCTTCATATCACAGATATGAGCTGGGGTCGTATCAGCCATCCGTCTGATCTCGTCAAGATCGATGAGGAGATCGAGGTCAAGATCCTGAAGGTCGACAAGGAGAAAGAACGTATCTCGCTGGGGCTCAAGCAGAAGGGAGAGAGCCCCTGGTCGAATATCGAGGAAAAGTACCCGGTCGGAAGCCGGGTAGAGGGAAGGGTCGTCAACGTGCTCTCCTACGGCGCCTTCATCCAGCTCGAGCCTGGAGTCGAGGGTCTCGTGCATATCTCCGAGATGTCCTGGACCAAGCGGATCAACCATCCCAACCAGGTTGTCTCAATTGGAGATGAGGCCGAGGTGGTTGTCCTTGAGATCAAGAAGGAGAAGCAGGAGATTTCTCTCGGCATGAAGCAGATCGAGCAGAACCCCTGGGATGTCGTCGCTGAAAAATTCCCGATCGGAACGGTCATCGAGGGTATTGTTCGGAATCTCACCAACTACGGAGCCTTTGTCGAGCTCGAAGATGGAATTGATGGTCTCCTGCATGTCGCGGACATGTCCTGGACCAAGAAGGTCATCCATCCGAATGAGATCGTTCAGAAGGGCGATTCCGTACGGGCGATCGTTCTTAATGTCGACCAGGACCGCAAGCGAATCGCTCTCGGGCTCAAGCAGCTCGAGGAAGATCCCTGGGGCAAGGACATTCCTGAAAAGTACCGTGTAGGAATGGTTGTTTCCGGTGGAGTGACCAAGATAACGAATTTCGGCGTTTTCGTTGAGCTTGAGGAAAACCTCGAAGGATTGCTCCACATCTCAGAGCTGGCTGATCAGAAGATTGGTTCGGCTGAGGAGGTGGTCAATGCGGGGGACAAGGTCTCAGTTAAGATCATTCGTGTTGACCCCGAGGCCCGCAAGATCGGTCTCAGTCTCAAGGAGGTCGAGGGCGGCGGTTCCGTCGAATCGGCTTCCGTCGCAGAAGGCGAGGACGCTGCGGTAGAGACTCCCGCGGACAGTGATGCCGAAGCGGCTTCCGCTGCAGAGCCCGCAGCCGAAGGCTCCGAGGCTGAAGCTCCCGCGGAAGAGGCTGCTGCAGAGCCCGCCGCCGAAGGCTCCGAGGCTGAAGCTCCAGCGGAAGAGGCTGCTGCAGAGCCCGCCGCCGAAGGTTCCGAGGCTGAAGCTCCCGCGGAAGAGGCTGCTGAAGAGCCCGCCGCCGAAGGTTCCGAGGCTGAAGCTCCCGCGGAAGAGGCTGCTGCA
>CAUZHA010000225.1:0-3398 GCA_963579555.1 Planctomycetes bacterium UBA1146 | reverse complement strand
ACAGGAAAACAAGCAGAACGCGAGACAGGCGGCGGCCAGCGACCCGGCAAACCCGTATTTCATATTGAAGCTCCTTCGGAATCCAGCGAGGGGTAAGACGCGCCGTCTATTCTGCCCCAGGCGGGACGCTTCAACAAGATGCCGCGTCAGTTACATTCCCCATCGTGGGCTTTCGGTACCCGTGACCGGATGCGATCGCAGTCATTGGAATAGGTCACGCCGTCACAGCCGCAGACCGGATCCCAGATCTCGGGGCAGGCCTCGGCCACCACGACACACTCGCCGATCATGTCCGCCGCGTTACACATATCCTCCGGCATGTCGCAATACTGGCCCTCATCGCAGAGCAGCCCGACGAAACCACCACAGCTCTGCTTCGCCGCGCAGGGACCGTTGTGTTCTTTCTGCGCCCGGGCGTTGATTCGCTCACAGTCATTGGAATAGGTGACCCCATCGCAGCCGCAAACCGGGTCCCAGACGTCAGGGCAGCCGCGCATGACCTGGGCGCACTCGCCGATGGCGTCAACCACATCGCATTGCCCGGCGGGATGGTCACAGAATTCTCCAGGACGGCAGGGGATCCCGCGAATACCGCCGCAGCCGCCATCACAGGGACCATCGGCGGCCTTCATAACGCCCGCCCGTCGACGCTCGCACTCGTTGGCGTAGGTCACCCCGTCACAGCCGCACACCGGGTCGTTGATATCCGGACACTCATCCGGGACCTCGACGCACTCACCGGGAATATCCGCGCCCTGGCACAGGCCGGTCTGCCGGTCACAGAGCTGACCCTCGGCGCAGGCGCCTCCGGCGATGCCGCCGCAATGGCAGGGGAAATAGCTGACGCAGTGAAGCTGGTCGTCGGTCGGGTCGTGATCACAGCGGCCGAGACCGGGAGCGGGGATCGACTCGCCGCCTGAAAAAAGAAAGCTCAGCGTGTAGATCCCATCTGTGATGTTGATCGCTCCATCATCGTTCGAGTCAACCGAATCGAGACACTCGGGCATGTCGGCTCCGAGAAAGAGCCAGCCGAAGGTATAGACCGCGTCGCTGAGGTCAACCGTTCCATCGGTGTTGGCATCGGCCCGCAGGAAGCTGTGCATCGGAGGCTCCATCTGGGCGTCTACGCCCAGGGGGATCAGCAGCGCAGCGAAAAGAAGGACTCCTTGGAAGACTGTTTTCATCGCATCTCTTTCAGGTCTCACTGGTGGAACCAGGCTGCCTCCATCATGAGGTTCACCCGCTCGCATTGCGAGTATTGTTTTTCCCCGAGAGCCCCCGCGATACTCAGCGACTGACCTTCTTCTTGATGATCCAGTCGAGGAAACAGGGGCAGAGAGCCTTGAGCAGTGGAATGATCCGCATGTACCCGGGCACGTAGAGCAGGCGCCGGCGCTTGCGCATGGCGCGCAGGACCTTTGCCACCAGCCGGTCGAGAGGAACGGCGCTGCTTCGGTGTCCCTTCGCCTCGCTGCCAATCGCCTCCCCCGCCGTCCCGAGAGCCCTGCTCCGCAGCCCGGTGCCGCTTACCCAGGAAGGCAGGACGGTGAGTACATCTACCCCGGCCCCCTTGAGCTCGATGCGAAGAGAGTCGCAGAAGCCCTGCAAGGCGTGCTTCGAGGCGCAATAGCCCGTGTGGCTGGGTACCCCGGTAAGCCCCTGGATCGATGAGATCGCCACCAGCAGGCCGCCGCTCTCCTTGAGTGCGGCAAGGCCGTGATGGACGCAATTCACCGCGCCCTGGTAGTTGGTATCCATGATCTTCGAGAACAGCGACAGCTCCTCGATCTCCTCGAACAAAGCCCACATGCTGACCCCGGCGTTGAGCACCAGATAGTCAATCGATGAGAACTCCGTGAGCGCGGAGGAGATGAGGCTCTCGCAAGCTCCAGGATCCACCACGTCCCCCTGGACCTCGACGACGCGCGCCCCGGCCGCCCGGCAGCTCTCCGCCACAGCCCGAAGCCGTTCAGCATCGCGCGCCAGCAGGGCCAGGGCGCCCCCGGCCTTCGCTACCCCCTCGGCAAGGGCCGCGCCCAGCCCGGAGGAAGCTCCAGTGATCACCACGGTCTTGCCAGCGAACATTCAGCTCTCCGTCCCTTCCATGCTCTCGGCCGCCTCGCCGTTGAGCCCCCAATCGGCCGCCAGCCTGTCATCGGGAAGAATCTTCCCCGGGTTCATGACACCGCCCGGATCGAGCCCATCCTTGATGGCCCGGACAGCCCTGACCCCGGTGGCGGAAATATCCTTCTCCAGCCAGGGAGCGTGCTCAAAGCCGACGGCGTGATGATGAGAGAGCGTGCCGCCGCCGCGGATAAATGAATCCTGGGCCGCCTTCTTGATCGTAAGGTACTGGTCAATGTCATCGTTGCCGTCCTCCATGCAGGCGAAGGTGAAATAGAGGCTCGTGCCGGTATGGTAGCAATGGCTGATGTGACAGCCTGCGAAGGGCGCGACCCCGGTCGCGGCAATCGCCTCCTGGATCGACTCGATGGTCGAATAATACAGGGGCAGCAGGTTGGACCAGACGGTCGAGGTCTCGCTCACGTCGCAGACCACCCCGCGGTCCATGGCGAAGTCCCGCAGGTAGGGAAAATCATACTTCGATTCCTGAAAGGCGCGGCCGGGAGAGATCCCCAGCCTGAAGGCGCCGTGCCTGCGATAGATCGAGTTGACCCGCGAGCGCACCCGGTTGAACGTCCTGCGGTCGCCCTCCACGGCCATGATCATCAGGCAGACCTTCTCCATGTCAAAGCCCTTGACCAGGGAGAGGTATTTTTTTACGGCCTTGCCCATCAGGTTCTTGAAAAACGGCTGAACGCTCTTGAAGGCGAAGCTCAGCGCTGTCTTGCCCGGGTCGTTGAGCCGGGCCACTGTCGGCATGCAGTCCTCATCAACGCATTGGCGCATGGCCTTCACACCGCTCTCGAAATCAGGAAAGAGGTAGCCGTAGAACTCCTTCTTCTCCGGCAGGCGGTGGACCTGCAGGCTGACCTCGGTGATCACGCCGAGGATCCCCTCGCTGCCGATGCAGATGTGGTTCACGTCGATGCCGTTAGAGGACTTCGGAACCGTCCGGGTCACGAGGAGGCCGCTCGGGGTCACCATGCGAACCGACAGGACCATGTCCTCAATCTTGCCGTACTTGTCACTCTGCATACCGGCCGACCGGGTAGCCACCCAGCCGCCAACGGTCGAGAACTCGAAGGAGTCCGGAAAATGACCAAGGGTAAAACCCTGCGCCTCGAGCTGCTCCTCCATGACAGGTCCGAGGGAGCCGGCCTGGATCCGCGCGACGCAGGACTCCTTGTCGACCTCGAGCACCCGGTCCATCCTCTTCATGTCAAGCGAGACCACCATCCTGCCCCCGGTCTCGCGGTTCTCCAGGCAGCCGGCGA
>CAUZHA010000224.1:0-3414 GCA_963579555.1 Planctomycetes bacterium UBA1146 | reverse complement strand
GCTTTGGGTCATAAGCGGACCTTTTGCGCAGCTTCCAAAAATGTCCGCTTTCGGGGGTAAAGCAGACGTAAATCACTAGGTGGCTGAATGTCTGCTACTAGCCAAAAGCAGACATTCCGACGTGCGCGAAGAGTCCGAAATTCTCCGAATATTAGGTGTGAGCAACCCCCCTTGAAAAAAACCTTTTCTTGGGCGCTGGTCAAGTCGTCGCTTGCCGTTTGGGGGCGGGCTGTAAGGAAACCAGTTCCTTTCGGTACACCTATTCGGCCGCCTGGGGCTGCTTGGCTTCCGTCTGCTCCTCGCGAAGCATCTGCAGGAAGATTTGACGGGCGCGGCGGAGTGCTTTGTCGGACTTCAGGAACAGTTCCGAGTAGCCCTCGTCGGGAATTTCGAACATCTGCTGCTGCAGCTCAAGCACCCAGTGGTCCTCACTACGACGTTGGGGAACGTCGAAGCGACACGCTTCGCCGCCGGACATGTGGTCTTTCTTGCAGCTCACGATCCAACGCCAGAAGTGGTTGCGTTCGCCGACCGGCGTGTGGGTATGCATCAGCACATAGCCGCGCTCCTTGTCGGTGCCGAGCTCGCCGGGCGGTGCATTGCGCATCACGACCCGGGTGAAACGCTGCTTTTGGCCTTGGCCGCGTCCCCAGTCCAAATCCACACCAATCCGTCTTGTTCAATAATTTGAAGCGCCATGATCTTAGCCTGTTTCGGGATCGGCGAATTCGGTTGCGGCGGAATGGCCATACACTTTCCCTTTTTGTTGTAGTGAAGTTCGTGGCAGGCGAATTCAATCGTGCTGTCATCCATTAGGCGCCCCTGCGACGCGTAACGGTCCCTGATTTCTATAGGCAGACAAGGACTGATGGTGGGATATTTTAGAGATGCTCAAGAATAATTTACATATACAACAATCATTTCCTATAGACTGCCATAACGTTGAACAAAATTAGGTTCTCAACTAGAAAATAAGGAGGGAGGAATCATGAAAGCGCGACTGATTTTTATTACCATGGCTGTTGCCGTGCTGGCTTTAATCGGAGCTTCACGCGGTATTGCCGCAGAAAAACCGATCGTCCTGAAGATGCAAACCCCTGTTCCCACGACCAGTGTCATTTACGAAAACTTTAAGATGTACGCTGATAAGGTTGAACAGATGTCTGGTGGCCGCATCAAGATAGAGGCGCTGCCATCTGGTGCAGTGGTTGGTGCGTTTGAGATTCTCGATGCCGTGTCCAGGGGTGTGCTCGCAGGAGGGCACTATTGGGTAGGCTATTCAATGGGCAAGAACCCGGCGGCAGCGCTTCTCGCCGGAGCGCCGGCCGGCACCTGGGGCATGGATCAACTCGATTACTATGGATGGATCTTCGAAGGCGGAGGCATGGAACTATTCCAGGAATTCTACGATCATGTAAAATCTAACGTGCATGCGGTTGGTCCGGTGGCTGGAGTAGGACCGCAGATGCTTGGGTGGTTCAAGAAGCCCATCAAGAGCCTCGAAGAATTCAAGAAAATGAAATACCGCGTGCCTGGGCTCGCCGCTGACGTCTACCGTTCAATGGGCGTTAGCGTCGTCACTCTGCCTGGTGGCGAGGTCCTTCCCGCTGGAGAACGCGGAGTCATCGACGGCGCGGAGTGGCTATCGCCAGCCGACGATATCAAGATGGGCTTCCACACCATATGGAAATACATGCATGCCCCCGCTTTCCATGACTACGTGCCGACCTGGGACATCATCATCAATAAGGACATTTGGAAGAAGCTACCGCCGGATCTCCAATCGATCATGAAGGAGGCCGCGACGGCAACGGCGCTTCGCCACTGGGTGAGACTCATGCGGCAGAACGCTGAGGCGCTGAAAAAGCTCAAGGGCCTCGGTGTGACGACCGTGAGAACTCCCCCAGAAATCAACGCGGCATTCCTTGAGCACTGGAAGAAGGTTGCCGCTGAATTTTCGGCGAAAGACGCCTTCTTCAAAAAGGTATTCGATTCCCAGAAGAAGTACGCGAAGCTGGTAGCCTCCTACCGACTCCATGGGCCGCCGCCCTACGAGTTCGCGGCAAAGTACTTTGCCGAGTCCGAGTAAATTGCAAGCTACTATAAGCAAGCAATAGGTGACGAAAACAGTTAACACTCGGGGTGGGGCTGGCGTTGATCTTCAGCCCCACCCCGCTCTTATCCTTATACGCCCACGAACTTCGAAACGGTGAACGCAACAGAGCCCCCCCCAAAGGCGCTGGTAGCCGCGGTACGACTCATCGACCGGACAGTGGGTGAGTGGTCGGGGAAGGTTTTCTGCTGGCTGATTATTCCCATGGTAGGCGGGCTCACCTACGAAGTATTTGCGCGCTACCTGTTCAACTCGCCCACGATCTGGGTATACGACATTACATACATGCTCTATGGCTCGCATTTCATGCTTGGGGCCGCCTACGCCCTCTACACACGCGGACATATCCGAACGGATATCTTCTATGACAAGTGGTCGCCTCGCACAAAGGGGACAGTCGATGCCACGCTCTATCTCTTCTTTTTCTTTCCCGGCATGTTCTTCTTTTTAATCGCGGGCTGGGAGGAAGCGTGGCTCTCGCTCCAGCTTCTGGAAACGTCCGATGCGAGCCCTTGGCGGCCTCCCATCTACCCGTTCAAGATGGTTCTCCCCCTCTCTGCTTTGCTCCTCCTACTGCAGGGGGTCTCGGAGTTTCTGAAGAGCGCCTATACGGCGTGGCAGGGGGGCTCGCTGTGAGCCCAGAGTATCTCGGCCTCATCCTGCTCGGTGCCTTGCTAATCGGGATCTTCGCCGGCTTCCCAGTCGCCTTCACACTCATCATTTTGGCCGTCGTCTTCGGTTTCATCGAGTTCGGTGACACTGTCTTCTTCCAAATGGTGCTCCAGGCCATGGGACTCATGAAGGAGGAGACATTGGCGGCAGTCCCCCTGTTCATTTTCATGGGTCATATCCTAGAGCGAACTGGGCTCATGGAGCGGGTATTCAGCTCTTTTCAATTCATCCTGTGGCGCGTCAAGGGTTCGCTTTATCTGGGGGTGCTGCTCACTACTACTATTTTCGCCACCGCCACTGGCATCATCGGAGCGTCCGTGACGGTAATTGGTATGCTCGCGGTACCAGCAATGAAGAAGAGCCGCTACGACCCGGCCTTATCGGCCGGTGTCATCACAGCCGGGGGTTGTCTGGGGATCCTTATTCCTCCTAGCGTCATGCTGGTCGTGATGGGGCCCGTGCTCGGGATCTCGGTCGTGCATCTGTTCGCGGCGGCGTTGATCCCCGGCCTTCTGCTCGCGAGTCTCTACGTCACCTATACGATGGTGAGGTGTTATCTGAACCCGGCACTTGGACCACCCCTGCCGCCCGAATTACGACCGGCGTCCATGTTACAGATATTGTGGGAG
>CAUZHA010000223.1:0-3425 GCA_963579555.1 Planctomycetes bacterium UBA1146 | reverse complement strand
GCAAGAAGCTGATCATCATGCACTTCCGTCGGCGCAAGAATTCTCGCAGGCGTGTCGGGCATCGTCAGAAATACATCCAGGTCCAGATCGAGAAGATCGAAGCCTGATTTCGCCAAAGGAAGGTTGAGGATCCATGGCACATAAAAAAGGACAGGGCGCTTCAAGAAACAATCGCGACTCTAACGCGCAGCATCGCGGGCTGAAGGCCTACGGAGGGCAGCGTGTAAAGGCCGGCCAGATTATTGTTCGCCAGTGTGGGACGAAGTTCCATCCGGGCTTCAATGTAGGGCTTGGAAAAGACTACACGATCTTTTCGCTGGTCGAGGGGACCGTAAAGTTTGAGAGCCGCCGGCGAGTCAGCGTAGATCCGACGGTCGCAGCCGAGGCCCAGGGCTGAATCCCGAAGCCGGACGAGGAGATTTGAGGCGCTATAGGCCTGTCGCGGGTGGTCTGCGCGCCTCTTTGCGATGATCTCATGTTCATCGATGAAACGACCATTAATGTTCGTAGCGGCAAGGGCGGTGACGGCTGCATAAGCTTCCGGCGTGAGAAGTTCGTGCCGCGTGGTGGGCCCAATGGAGGGAATGGAGGCGATGGGGGCAGCGTCTATCTGCAGGCGGATCCAAACATCACCACCCTGCTCGATATTGGCCGCCGCCGGCACTATATTGCCGGGAAGGGACAGCCTGGGGAGGGTAACAATCGCTTCGGGAGAGGGGGCAAGGACCTGCTGGTCAAGCTGCCGCTTGGTACCGTAGTCAAGGAGGTGGTCGGGGACGAAGATCCGCGCGAGGGCCGCCTGCTTGCCGATCTTCTCGACTCGGAGATCATGTACAGGGTCGTCTGCGGGGGCAAGGGCGGGCGCGGCAATAAGTCCTACGCCAGCGCCCTCAACCAGGTGCCGAGAGAGGCGGAAAAAGGTCAGCCCGAGATGGAGAAGCTGATCCACCTGGAGCTTAAGCTGCTTGCGGATGTCGGGCTGGTGGGACTTCCAAACGCCGGCAAGTCTACCCTCCTTTCCAGGGTCTCGTCCGCCCGGCCTAAGATTGCGGCCTATCCATTTACGACCAAGGAGCCGCACCTGGGAATCGCCGAGTTGGGGAGCTACGCCCGTCTCGTGATCGCTGACATCCCCGGGTTGATCGAGGGCGCGCACCAGGGGATGGGGCTGGGTATCGAATTTCTTCGTCACATCGAACGTACCCGGGTGCTGTTGCACATGGTCTCCTGTGAGTACAACGATATCGACCAGTCGGTCAGGGATTTTCACCTGATCGAACGAGAGCTCTCCGGCTATAGCGATGAGCTTTCCGGGAAACCTCGCCTGGTCGTCCTGAGCAAGACCGACATACTGGATGCCGATGAGGTGAAGTCTTTCGGGGCGGAGCTGAACTCCCGGCTGGGCAAGGAAGTTTTCTCTCTGTCGGCCGTCACCGGGGACGGCCTGGAGAATCTGCTGAGAGCCGCCAACGTTCTTGTAGGCGAGGCCCAGGCCGCGGCCAGCGTTGAGGAGGACCTGGGATGACCTTGCGCACAGGCTGCCGGTTCTGCCAGGCGGAGGGTTGAGATGAGCGCCAGCAGGTTCGGATTTCTGCTCGGCAACAGCACCTTGCGTTACGGATCCTTCGATGGTCCCAGGGTAGACGATGGTGGAGTGCTCTCCTGGGAAGAGCTGGAGCGGGAAGGCGCTGAAGGTGAGGCCTTCAGCCGGATCTTCGGTCCAGGCAGGGGCAGGGGGGAGCTTGTGACGGGTTCCGTCAGGGACGATCGGCTTGCGATGTTGGAGGGCTGGCTTGAGACGCCGGCGCTGCTCGTCGCCGGGAGAGATTTTGAAATCCCCATCGACAATCACTATGAAGATCCCGGAGAGGTAGGGGTTGATCGCCTGCTCAATGCCGTGGCGGCGAGGACTCGCTGGCACGGGGAGACGGTCATCGTGGTAGATTTCGGTACAGCCCTGAGCTTCAGCGTTGTCTCTGCGCGCGGTGAGTTTCTTGGCGGCCCGATCGGCGTCGGGGTAGGGACGGCCCTGAGGGGACTCGAGACATCGACTCCGAATCTTCCCGGGCTGGAGGAGGGTCCGGCGGTTCCGTTGATAGCGAGGAGCACCTCGCAGGCGTTGCGGGCGGGGGTCCTCGGCCAGGCCCGTCTTGGCGTCCAGGGCCTGGTCCAGGGAATCCTTGCCGAGCTGGGTGGAAACGCCAGGGTGGTCGCGACCGGCGGCGAGGCTGAGCTGGTCGCGGCTGAATGCGGCATCTTTGACTGCATCGAGTCCGGACTGACCCTTGAGGGACTAGCCATCGCGGCTGAGACCGGTTCCAGGCTGTGAGCGAGGCGTTTTTTTATCATCTCGCTTCCCCGCCCGGAGAGGGCGGAATCGCTGTTTTCGAGCTCTTTGGACCGGGCGCGGCCGAGGCGCTGGCCGCCGGGCTGGGGGGAGGGCGTTTTCCAGAGCCTGGCCGCAGTTGCCTCGATTCTCTCCTCGACGAGGCGGGGGAAACCCTTGACGAGGTGGTTGTTGGCAGTCAGCCGGCCTCATCCATGTGGAGCGGTATCGAGGCCTTTACGCTCTCGGTGCACGGCGGCTCCTGGCTGCAGGAGCGGACAGCCAGGCGACTCGATTCCCTGGGGGGTGAAGGACTTGACCGAGGCGGAGTGCTGAGACATGCGCTGGAGCTGGGGGCTGTTGATGCTGTCCAGGCCTCCGCCTGCGAGCTTCTCCTGGATGCTCGAACTGACAGGGCCGCGAAGTTTTTCAGCCGGCAGCGCTCAGGCGAGCTCTCGAAGATTCTTTCTCAATGTGTCGAGCTTGCAGAGGAACCTGCCGCTACGACCGGGATGGCGGAACTCGAGCGGCTCCTGCGCGGGCTGGTTGAGGGGAGCGCTCGTGCCCGGCGTCTTGGCGAACCTCTCCAGCTGTTGATAGCCGGCTGCGCCAACACTGGCAAATCGACGCTCTTTAATCGATTTATGGAGAAGGAGCGGGCCGCCGTTTCATCCCAGGCCGGCACGACGAGAGATCTTCTTCGAGGGACCGCCGCTATCTTTGATGTTCCGGTCGAGCTGGCAGACAGCGTTGGCCTGCGCCCGGAGCCGGAGGATACGGTGGAGGCTGAAGCCCTCAGCCTGCTGGCCCGGAAGGAGGCGGACGGATGTCTCTACCTGCTTGCTCCTCCCTGGCGGCTGACCGACCGTGACAGAAGTTTTCTCGCTGGCCGGTGGGATCGGAAGACCGTGCTGGTTGGAAATAAACTGGATGGGGCGCCGGATTTGCCGCCTGAGGATGCTGATGTTCTTCTCTCTGCTCTCACCGGCGAGGGCTTCGGCTCCCTGCTCGATGTTATCACGCAGCGGTGGCTGGGGTGCGATGCAGGGCTCCCTGCGGGGATTTACGAGGATCTAGCGGCCCCATTTACCGCTTCCCA
>CAUZHA010000222.1:0-3438 GCA_963579555.1 Planctomycetes bacterium UBA1146 | reverse complement strand
AATCCGTCGTCGGTAACCAGGTAGTCATGCTCGAGGCGGATGCCCCCGGTGGGCTTGCCGTAAACTCCAGGTTCGAGGGTCAGAACCATGCCGCTCTCGATAATCCGATCGCTCTCGAGAACCAGCTCGGGGGCCTCCGGGTGGCCGAGTCCGATGGCGTGACCCGCGTGGTGAACCAGCTCCTCGCCGGCGGAGGCGAAGGTGTCGATGATCGCCTCGCTGAAGGCGGAGGCGGGGGTTCCGGGCTTCAGGAGAGCCTCGGCTCTCTCGAGGCTGGCGGCGACCAGCTCGAAGAGCTCGGTCTGCTCGCTCGATGGATTTCCTCCCGCCACCAGGGTGTTGGTGATGTCGCCGCGGTAGCCTCGCACGTAGGGGAAGATGTCGTGGATGACGAGGTCTCCCTCCTCGATGATTCGCTCACCGGGCGCGCCGCCGCCGCCCGCGGCCCGCTCGCCGGAGGCCAGGTCGCACATCATCACGAAGGGGACGCTCGCCTCGCTGGTGGCCCTGGCCACCAGCTGGCCGTAGTAGTCAATCTCCCTGAGGCCGGGTTCGAGGAGCTCGCGGGAAGCTCGGTGTACGGCCTCGGCCGTTCTCACGCCGGCCCGGATGACCTCAAGCTCGTCAGGATATTTCCGCTCCCGCATCTTCAGCAGAGTCGGTTCACAATCGACGACGGAATCAACGCAGGCGGCCGATTGGCGGGGAAGGAAGGCTGTCTCCGCGGCGAGCCGGGATATTTTTTTCTTCTCGAGCGTTTCGTTGACGAGCTGGGCGACCACCGCGCCGCGGGGAGTCGCCGGCTTCACGCAATCGTACCAGGTGGCGGAGAGGACGAGGTCCGCCGGGCTCGAGTCCTGCGGCGGCGTCTCGACGGCGTCACCTGCCAGCCAGTTGTCTGTGAACAGTGTACAGGGGCCGTCTCTCTCGATGAGCAGGTAGCCGCTGCCGTGGAGGTTGAGGCTGTTGGGAAGAGGGTAGAAATTCCCCAGGTAGAGGAGATGCTCCGGCCGACAGATCAGGGCGGCCTCGACATCGCCATCGAGGGTCTCCCGGAAACGGGCCAGGCGCTCCCTGGCACCTTCTTGGGTCGTCATGGCTTTGTCCTTCGTGCGTGGTTATTCAGCTATGAGAAAGATCGCCTCGATCTCCGTGGCGATGGCGCCGGGCAGCGAGCTGAAGCCGACAGCGGAGCGGCTGGCGCGGCCGTGTTCTTCTCCGAAGACGTCGACGAAGAGGTCTGAGCAGCCGTTGATGACCTTGGGGTGTTCGAGGAAGTCGGAGGTCGCGTTCACCATGCCGAGCAGCTTGACGACGCGTTCAACCTTGTCCAGACTTCCGAGACTCGAGCGGACCGTGGCCAGGATGGAGAGGCCTGTCTGCCGGGCAGCCACATAGCCAGCTTCCACATCGAGATCATCTCCGACCTTGCCGGTGAGCTTCGCGCCCTCCAGCGGCGCGGGGCCGTGGCCGGAGACGTAGAGGCAGCGGTCGACGATCAGATTGGTGACGTAGTTGGCCACCGGCTTTGGAGGCTCAGGCAGTTCGATGCCGAGAGCCTCGAGACGTTCTTCTGCAGACATGTTTTTCTCCGTTGTTTCCAGGATTTGATCCGAAGCCGGCCGGGGCAGCATGTTACGCAATTTCTCAGCGGGCGTAAACCGACCGTCCGTTTCGTCGAAGGATGATCTGCCCTGTTTCAGCAGGTTTCTGGGTTTTTTGCCGTTCCTTCGTTACACTACTCTAGTGCTACTTCAGCTTCTGCGTCACGCAGAGAACCAGTTCCGGAGCGTTCCCTTGCCTCTTCTGAAATTCCCTTCCCGTGTCTTACTCATCCAGGTCTCCTCTGCCCTCTGCGCGGTCCTGCTGGCAGCCGGCTGCGCCAGCAAGGGGACGACGGTGGTTCATACCTTCGCGAGCGCCCCTCGCGACTGGCTGGAAATCAGCCCGGGCGGCGAGACGAAGAACTCGAGTGGACTTCGGGTCGAATCCCATTACCTGGGAATTTCCGGAACACGTGTCCTCATGGAGCCCGCTGGCTTTGGAGATTTTCGTGGAATGGTCGACCTTGCGGTTGCCGGAGGGAGCCCGAAGGGTTTCGCGGGTGTTTTTCTCAGGAGAGATGGAGATGAACATTTTTACTGTTTTTCCCTGCGACCCTGGGGAACAGGTGAATTCAGGTATTACGCTACCATGGACCCCCTCCGGCCGGCAGGCGGCTCGGGCTGGCAGCTCACCAGGCGCAACAACCCCGCGGGCTACGCCCGCATCGGCTTCGAGTGTGCGGGGGGGCGAGTCAGCTTCAGCCTCGATGGGCATCGTTATTCTCCCGCCTTCGCCGGAATCCTCGCGCGGGCGAAAAGTCCGGGGCCCTGGCAGGTGGGGTTGTTTTCCATGGATCTCGATACCCGCTGGAATAATTTCATCGTTTCTGATGATCCGAAGCTGGGCGAGCTTCGTGACCAGGTCGATTGGGGAGACCGCTCTACGGGAGCCGCCCTTGAGCGGGAGTTTGTCAGGGGCGCCGACGCGTTCATCGGCAAGCCCAGCCGAGCGAGTGTTTTCACCCTCACGGCTGCTCTCTCAGGCGCGCAGAAGACCTATCGGAACGCAGGGGCGGATGTTGAGCATGCGAAGCTGAGTGGTCGAGCCGCGAAGCTTCTTGGTCCGCTGAAGGCTGCGGCGAAGGCTCTCGGAGAGGAGGACCTCCTGGTGAGATGCTTCGCGATGGGGGCTTCCTCCGGCAGCGACCGGCGACAGATCCTCGGGGCCGGCGATACGGATTTCGTTTCCCTGGGCGACAGCTCGGTCTCCCAGGGACGGTTCGCGGAGGCGGCGGTTTATTACGCAGCCGCGGTCTCACTTGAAAACACTCCCGAGTTGGCGAGCAAGCTGGCGGCGGCGAAAAAGAAGATACCCGTTCCGTCCTATTCTCTCGTGATCGACGAGGAAAAAGTGAAGAACAGGGTGGTGGCCCAGTCGAGGTTCCGCGCCGCGGTGCAGAAGGACTATGGCGGGCTTCCACGAAAGGACGAGGGGGACCTGGAGATTCGCATACGGATCAAGCGCTCGAGCGCGACGAGAGATTCCGAGGAGGCCACCAGACGCGTCCCTGTCGTTGTCGGAGGCGAAGGGATGAGCGCCACGGAGCGCGGGGAGCTCAAGCGCCTCGAGCAGGAGCTGCCGGAATTTCTTCTCGATGCCACGGCCCGCGCCGAGGTGCAGCGGGTCAGCGCCCAGCTGGGCGGAAGAAAAGATTCCCAGGGGGCCCTGGGTGTCTTTACCCTGGGCTCCAGGAAGTACGAGATTCATTTCGATGATGGAAAACGCGCCCTGGAGGATTATGCCAGGCTCTCCGCCCTGAGGGCCAAGTGGGAGGGACTGGAAAGCAAGCTGCGCTACGAGGAGATCAAGGCCGAGAGAACGACTGTCTCGATT
>CAUZHA010000221.1:0-3454 GCA_963579555.1 Planctomycetes bacterium UBA1146 | reverse complement strand
ACGGGGTCCTCTTTCGTTCCACCTTCTGCCAGGTGCCGTCCTGCTCGGCCGCGCGCGCGGTCCTGCTCACCGGCCAGGCCATGCATCGACTCGGCGAGGCGGCGAATCTCTGGGGGCGCTTCCCTGCCCAGCTGCAGGTCTACCCGCAACTCCTCGAGAAAAACGGCTATACCACGGGCTATACGATCAAGGGATGGGCGCCGGGGTTCTACAAGGGGAAGAAAAACTCCAGCGTAAACCCCGCCGGAAAAAAGCATGCGAGCTTTGCGGCCTTCCTGAAAAAGGTGCCTGCCGGCAAGCCCTTCTGTTTCTGGTTCGGCTCCCACGACCCCCACCAGCCCTGGAATCGCGGCGACGATTTCCGCGCAGGGCTTGACCCGGCCAAGGTCGAGGTGCCCCCCTACGTCCCGGATCACCCGGTCGTTCGAAACACCATCGTCGATTACTACGCGGAGGTTCAGCGCTTTGACCACGAATGCGGCCAGCTGATCGAGCTGCTGAAGAGCCGGGGACAGCTTGCCAATACGCTCGTGATGATGGTTGGCGACAACGGCTGGCAGATGCCGCGCGGGCTGGCCAATGTCTATGATGCAGGAACCAGGGTCCCCATGGCCGTCCAATGGCCCGAGCGGATCAAGGGTGGCCAGTCCCTCGATCACTTCATCAGTTTCGAGGATTTCGCCCCCACCTTCCTCGCCGCGGCCGGTCTTCCCGCGCGGGAAGAAATGACCGGGAGGAGCTTCCTGCCCCTTGTCACCGGTACCGGAGAGACTCCCTGGCGGAGCGCTGTCTTTCTCGAACGCGAACGGCATGCCAATGTTCGCGCCGGAGACCGTTCCTACCCCTGCCGCGCCATCCGTACAAAGCAACACCTCTATGTCCGCAACCTGGAACCGGAGCTCTGGGCTGCGGGCGACCCGAAGACACACTGGGCTGTCGGCCCCTATGGAGATATAGACAACACTCCGATCAAGGAGCTGATCCTGTCGCAGAGAAACAAGCCGGAGATGAAGCCCTTCTTCGAGCTGGGTTTCCTGAAGCGCCCGGCCGAGGAACTCTACGATCTCAGCAAGGACCCCCACCAGGTAAACAACATCGCCGCAGTTGAGACCTATTCCGAGAAGAAGCGTGAGCTGGCCGGGCAGCTTGCAAGCTGGATGAAAGAGACCGCTGATCCAAGGGCTGGGGATCCCACCCTGGTTCGCTTCGACTCCTTCGAATACTTCGGCAGGGCCGCCGGGCAGAAAACGCCCACCAGGAAAAAGAAGAAGGCTCCCTCCAGGAAAAAGGCCCCTGCAAAGAAGGTGTCAATTTCCCTGGAGACCCCGATCCGTCATTCCTTCCTCGGCGTGGGCAACGCCAGCAAGGCGGTTATTGTCGGAGAAGATGGAACCATCGAGTGGAAGGTCAATCTGCCGGCCAGTGACGGCTGGGTCCTGCCCGGCGGCAATGTGCTGCTGGCTCTCTACAGGACGAAGGGCTTCCCCAACGGGGGCGTGGTCGAGGTTGACCGTAAAACAAAAAAAATCGTCTTTGAGTACAGGGGGCGGCAGAAGGAAACCAGCACGGTACAGCCGCTTCCTGGAGACAGGTTCCTTGTCTCCGAGCTGGGGCCGGAACCTCGCGCGGTAGTGATCGACCGCTCCGGGAAGATCCTCAAGACGACCCCCCTGCAATGCCAGAAGAAGAACTTTCACATGCAGACCCGGATGCTCCGCCTGCTCCCCAACGGAAATTACATCGCGCCGCACCTGCTCGACTTCGCGGTAAAAGAATACGAACCCGGAACCGGCAAGGTCGTTCGGACCTTCCCGACCGACGATCGCGGACGCGCCAAACGAGACTGGCCTTTCACTGCCATCCGCCTGAAAAACGGCAACACGCTCATCGGGTGCACCAACGGTAATCGTATTATCGAGGTCGATGGGAAAGGCAAGATCGTATGGAGCGTCGACAATGACGACATTGGCGAGAAGCTGTTTGACGATGCCTGCGGCGCCCAGCGGCTCCCCAACGGCAACACGGTGATCACCAGCTACCACGCCAATGGAGACAGGGTGAAGCTCTTCGAGGTGACCCGGGAGAAAAAGGTCGTCTGGCGCTATTCGGGCATGAAGACCGGCTTCCACCATTTCCAGATCCTGACCACGAACGGAAAACCGCTCAAGGACAACACCTGGAAATAGACGCCCGCTGGAGCTCAGCGCTGATAGGGAAGCGCCGAGTGATGGAGCTGGATCTTGAGCCTCCCCCCGGCCGCGCGGATATAGACGAAGGAGTACTCCACCTTGAGCTCCGACCCATCCGCTTTCCCGAAGAAGTAGTTGCCCATCGCGATCCCGACATCTCCCCTATCGCAGGTGCCGGCGTTCTCAAAGCGAACGGAGGTCCATGGCTCGAGGGCAAAGCCCTTATCCTCCCCGTGGTCGGAGTCCCGGCCAACGAAATAAGAGACCGCATCCTTCAGCCCTGACCTGAACTGGGCATCGGCAGCCTTGGTGGGACAGAACAGGAGGGTTCCCCCCTCGAAAAGGTAATGATCTTCAACCAGCTTGACCGCCAGCTCATGGGCTTCGTTCCAGCTTGGCGCGGCCCCTACCGCGACAACCGCCTCTCCCCAGGACTCCTGGGCCGCCTCGATTTCGTTGAATTCAATCATCACGCAGATTATGCATTATCTGACATGCACAGCCACAGGTGAATCCGCATCAATCATCTCGGTGGACAGCATGCGGACATAGACCTGCTCATCGCCGGATGTCCGAACGAGATACAGGGTGGTCGAACCCTCGGGAAAGATCCGCAGCACTCGCCCTTCCCCTTCGCCAGCCTGGACAAGTGCCAGCTGCTCAGGCCGCACAAGAACCTGCCCGGAAGAACCCGGCTCCGCTTTGCCAGCCGGCAGCTCTCCAATCGAGGTGAGAATCTTTTCACCGCGTCGCTCGCCGACAAGGCGGTTGATGACTCCGAAGGTCTCGGCGGCATCCGGCCCGGCCGGTTGATGGTAGATCGTTTCCGGGTTGCCCGTCTGAATGATTTTCCCCTCACGCAGAATGCTGATCCGGTCGCCACAGGAGAGAGCCTCAGCAGGGTCATGGGTAACCATCACGGTCACGATTCCAGCCTCCCGCAGAAGCTTCAGGGTGGTCTCGCGAACACCGGCGCGCAGCTGGGCATCGAGGCTCGAGAAGGGCTCATCCAGCAACATGACCTTCGGAGTCCTGGCCAGCGCCCGGGCCAGGGCCACCCGTTGCTGCTCCCCGCCGCTGAGGGTGTGCGGCATGGCCGATGTCCGGCTCTCCAGCCCGACATCGGAGAACAATTTCTCAGCCCGCAGGCGAGCCTCGGGAGTCTTCCTGTCCGGCATACCGAAGAGCACGTTTTCAAACGCGTCCAGGTGCGGAAAGAGAGCGTAATCCTGCAAGACAAAACCAACGGACCTCCGCTCCGTCGC
>CAUZHA010000220.1:0-3559 GCA_963579555.1 Planctomycetes bacterium UBA1146 | reverse complement strand
CGCTGGTTCTTGAGGTGGACGTAGGCGTGGCCGCCGATCAGGACGGGATTCGACATATAGCCCTGGGTCGGATGGTCCCAGGAGCGCCGTGCCTGCAGCGTATTGTCCTTCTCCGAGATGTCGAGGACCATGGTCTTGCCTCCGTAGGTGCTGGTGAAGATCGAATCGCCCTGGAAGCTGGGGCTCAGAATGTTCATTCCCCTGAAGGCCTGGACTTCTTCTGACCAGAGCACGGATCCCTTGAGGAGGTCGATTCCGGCAAGCTTGGTGCGAGTCTGGACCACCGCCTGTTTCCGGCCGGCGAGGGTGGCAATGGCCGGGGATGAGAAGGCGCTTCCCCACATGCCGCCTCCATCTCCGAGCGATTTCCAGATGATCTCCCCTGTTTCTTTGTCCAGCTTGAGGAAGGATGCGGCTGCCTGGACGTAGAGCGCGTCATCTGTAACCAGTGGCGAGCAGACGAAACCGAAGGCGGGCAGGGGGGTGCCCGCCTTCTTCGGGAAGTCGACGAGCCATTTCTTCTTGCCAGTTTTCGCGTCAAGGCAGACCAGGACATCTCTCATCCCGGCGACGTAGAGATTGTCACCATCGAGCGCCGGGGTGGAGCGAATCCAGGACCCGTTGGATCGCGCGAAAAAGGGAACCTTCATTGCTCCGGGCCATTGCGCCTGCCACAGCTCTTCGCCGGTGTCGCGGTCGTATGCGTGAACGATCTCGTCCTTATTATCCGCGGTCTCGGTGGTGTAGACGGTGTCGCTGCCTGCGATCGGTCCCGAATAGCTGGGGCCGAGCTTGGCTTTCCAGAGCCTCGTGAGCGTTTTTTCATTCACTGCGGCGGGCCACTTTTCCCCGGAACACTTCGCATCGCGGGTGGGGCCGCGCCACTGGGGCCAGGTTGGGCGGTTCGATTTTTCTTTGGCAGTTATTTTCTGCCGCCCCAGGCTGCTGGTTTTTATGGTGATGAGAAGGTCGTCGGGTGTGCCCGCTGCACAACCGAAAGCTACGAAGAGGACCGGTAACATGACAAAGAAGTATCCTTTTGGTTGAAGCATGATTTTTACGAACTTGGTTTTACTGCGTTGGCTTGCGGCTTGAGTGATTGACTCAAACGAAAAAAAAGGTATAGCACGCCCATGTTTCATGTACAGTAAAAAACCTGTACAAAATAAATTTCTATTGTAAGATACTTGTAGTTATTGAAAGTAGTCCTGAATCCCATCCTGAAATCTCAAGCCAATAATTTCCCCGTGTCAAAAGCAGGTCATGTATCGATAGCGTCAGTCTCCAGAGAGACCGGTATCGGTGTCGAGACCCTTCGACAATGGGAGCGACGCTACGGCAAGCCCATGCCGGTGCGCCTTCCGTCTGGCCATCGGCGCTATAGTCCGGAGCAGGTATCCTGGCTTCGGACAGTCGCGGTGGTTCTTGCGCAAGGCCATCAGCCCTCGTCCATCCTGCCTAAGAGTCGAAAGGAGCTTGAAGGATTCATTGGTGTGGATCCCTGCAGCGAGGGAGCTGACAAAACGGTTGCAGGATTCCTGCCGCTTATCCGTTCATTTGACGAGCAGGGAATCATTAACAAGCTAAAGCGAGATTCCGCTCGGCTGGGAATCTATAAATTTATCTCCCTGCGTATCGTTCCTGTTTTGAGAGCTGTTGGAATCGGCTGGAGCAGGGGTGAGATCAGTGTCCGGCACGAGCATTTTCTGTCGGGGATTCTCGAAGATGTTCTTGCTGCGATGCGGCGGCAGATAACAGTAAGCAAGAACTCCCCGGTCGCAGTCCTGGCTACCCTTGCCGATGAGCACCATGGCATTGGTTTACATCTTGTTTCTCTTCTTTTTGCCGAGGCGGGAATCCGGCCCCAATCTCTTGGTGTCAACACTCCCAACGTTGAGATTTTGAAAACAGCTTCTGAAACGAAGGCTTCGGCAATTGCGATCAGTGTCTCACTTTCGACCTCTGGGCTGGGAACAGAGAGAAGACTCACTGAGCTTCGCGAGGCTCTTCCTTCCCATGTGCGTTTGATTGCAGGCGGAGAAGGTGTTCGCCGTCTGAGGCGGAAAATTGAAGGGGTGCTTTTTTTCTCGGAGCTTGAGGAATTTAACACCTGGCTTGGCACCAAGCCGTTTGCCGAGGCTGACAAGGCCTGATGGCATTTCGGGAAGTGGGGCCGGAGTCTGTTTCTCGACTGGAAGGCTCACCCTGCTGAACGTCTGATTTTTATAATGGGCGCTACCGGCTATACAGGCGGGGGGCTGGTTCCAAGCTTCACTTTGCCGGGAAAACCAGCCGGTCAGCGCCTCCGGTAATCCATTTCAGCTTGAAGCTCGCGAGGCAGAGGTATTGCGTCAGCCTGCCTGTCTTTCCCCGTTCGTAGAAACAGTAGATTGTTCCATCGGGGCCCACCGCGAGGTCGGTGTAGCCGCTGGGGCCCGCCTCGATGGTCTTCATCACCGGCCAGGTCTTCGCCTCGTCGTAGCTCAGCTTCACAGAGACGTTCTGTCTTGCCCGGCTGGCCGGATTGTGAGGATTGGCGAAGAGGATGCGGTTCTTGCGGTAGCGGGGTTTTTCGCTCAGGCGCACCATGCTTCCCATGCAGATCGGCTCGACAAGGGCTTCGTCAAAATGGTAGCGGCTCCACCCGGATATTCCATCAGTACTGATCGAGATGGCCCGCCGCCGCCTGGCTGATTCATTGCGCAGGTTCAAGAGGATGCGGCCGTCCTGGAGCTGGACCGCCACGGTTTCTCCCGGATTGCGAATCTCCGGGATGCCGGTGGCCCGCAGAGCCTTGGTGGATGGGTCGGCCGCCACCAGCTCGCCGCGCTTCCAGTTGTCTCCGCGGTCATCGCTGTAGATGACCGAGACGGCGGAGGGACGGTGGGCGTGGCCTCCGCTGCCGGCGGACATCCAGACCGGTACGATGAGCCGACCGGAGTGAGTTCTGAGTCCATGGCCGGGTCCGGTGGCGAGCACCTTCCAGTCGTAGTCCTTTCGGAAGAGCTCAAAGGTATCCGTGATGTCGATCGCTTTGCTGAAGGTCTTTCCATCATCGATGCTCCTTCGGTAGTAGCAGCGCGCGTATTCAATGCAGTGGAGAAAGTGGATGGCGCCGGTCTTCGCGTCGGTGATCATGACCGGGTTGTTCATGGTCACCTCGCCCGGCTTCGCCAGGCCCTTCTTCAGGGCCACCTCGTTCTGTTGCACTTTTGCGGGAGCCTCCGAGATCTTGCGGGACCTCTCCCAGGTCTTTCCTCCATCAAGGCTCCTGCGCATGCGGATGTCGATGGCGCTCCAGTCGCCGCCGCTTCGCGCCTCGCAGAATACGATGATGGTTCCCTTCGGCGAGACGATGACTCCCGGGATCCGGTAGTGCCTGTAGCCATCGGCGCCGGCCTCGAAGAGATTGATCTTTTTCAGCCCGGGCTCTTCCGCCGCGCAGGGGTCGGTATTGATCCACAGCAGCGCTCCAGCCAGAATAAAGATTGAGACCCTGGGCATCTTTTCTTGGTTCTTCCGGGTTCAGGCGGAGTTTTCAGTGGAACCGACCGGTTCC
>CAUZHA010000219.1:0-3585 GCA_963579555.1 Planctomycetes bacterium UBA1146 | reverse complement strand
CCGGAGTGATGCGGAAGCGGGCGCCTCCCAGGACCTCGGCCTTCTCGCCGGGCTTCGGGATGCGGGCGATGGTGACCCGGACATCGCCATCCGCGTTGGTCCAGACGCTGGCGAGCACCTTGCCGTTGCCGATGGGCATGGCGTCCTCGGCGGTCTTGCTCGGCGTCTTCCAGGAAACGTTGGTGTCCCGGATGGGATCAAAGGCCTTGCCGGCCGAGGGCGGGTTGGCCGGCGCCAGGGCCATGAGCGCGCCGTCGCTCACCTTCTCTCCGAGCACCAGGATCTCGTTGGCGCCGGGGTTGGGGCCGCCGTGCGAGCTCAGGAAACGCAGGGTGAGCTTCTTCGCCGGCTGGCGCAGGAAGGGGATGCGCTGCGGTCCGTGCAGCGCCTTGAGAGCCCCCTTGGCCACCGGGTTGACGCCGTCATCGACGTAGATCTCGTAGTCCTTGAAGCATTCGTTGATGAGCCAGGCGGTGCGCCCGTAGTAGACCACCTCCTGCACCGTCACGGGCTCTTCCCACTCGAGCACCAGCTCGCCCTTGTCCTTGACCTTCTCGCCATCGACGGCCCAGGCCTTCGCCTTGCCGGTGTCGGGGAAGACCTCGAAGAGCTGGCTGAGAGCGGGGGCGATCCGGCCGTCGGCGACGTTGGAAGCGGCGTACTTCTCGCCGTCCATGACGGAGGAGGCGGTGATCTTCGCGCTGGCGGCCAGGTTGGTGAAGGCCGGCTTGTCCTGGGAAAGGGCAGGCGGAGACAGGTGAAGACAGGTAAGAAACAACACTGCGAGAGAGGAGATTCTCAGCATGCGGGGCTCTCTTCTTTTAGGGGCTGATTGCGACAGGGACGTGTTTTTCGACCACCCACATTATGCAGCATTCCGCGGGCGGGCAACATACGCTTTCCGGCCGATGGTTTTAAGCTTTCGGATCAGCATGTGCTGACTCAGGCGAGCAGCAGGTTGCCACTCGCTCCGCAGGCCTCATCGTGGACCCGGACGACCTCCTTGATGGCGGGGTCCGGAGCCTCCAGGCCGATCTTCTCCATGAAGTGGCAGGTCTGGTAGCTTTTCGACATGTTCTCGTAATCTTCGAGCCAGCTGTCGTAGCCCGGGTTCGGCTGCCCCGGACCTCCCCACGCCCGCTGGAAGGGAGGGGAGGGCACCCCGACTCGCCAGGGCTTGGGAGTCAGCCTCGCCCGGAAACATTTCTGGACGCGGCAGAGGCGCATGTAGAGCTCATCAGAGTGGAGAGTTTTCATGACCGCCATGGCATCGTCACTTGCAGGTTCATAGAGCTGGTCGGTTGCGATCAGGCGCAATCCACGCGTGGTTTCATAGATTCGGAAGCCGGTGCCGGAATTGGAGTCGACGTAGCTCTGGACCCTGGCGAGGGCATCGAGCTTGGCTTGCGAAGGTTCCGGTCTTGGAGCAGGCTCCTTTGTTCTGCTGGGCAGGAACAGGCCCAGGCAGCCGCCGTTTTCGAGATGCCCCCACGATCCCCAATCATCCCCCTCGGTGTCGATGTCGACGAACATCACCTCCGGGCAGTTGATGATCTTCGAGCCGTAGCTGTTGCGGGTGATGACGGCAATCTCTTCGCCATCCTGCGAGAATTCCTCCATGCGTTGCTCCCGGATGGCGTCGACGTGGTAATAGTCTCCCCATGAGTCGTGGCCATGGTTGCTTCGCCTCCCCGCCGACCAGGCGAGGCGAACGGCCTCCTCCACCTTTGGGATCTTCTCCTCGATCATCTGCCGGGCGACTTCCGGGTCGCCATCGGAGTGGCCCCAGATGTTGCAAATGGCTTTTTTGCCATCGATGTCGAACGTGACCTCTTTCTTCTCCCAGTACTTCGGGATGTTCATAGGGGCTCCTCTCTGTTCACGGGGATCTCTTCAATCACGGAACTTCCGTATATTAAGGAAAGAAGGGCGGGATGACCATGTGGAAAAGCTGCCTATTTCACCTGGTAGGAGCCGGTGGACTGGTGGGGCGTCAGCGGCCAGGTGTCGGTGCGGAAGGGATAGGCCGGCAGCTCGCGGGCGTTCATCAGGCCGCCGTGGGGCAGGTTCGACCAGGCGTAGCGCGCCGCGACAGGCTCGGGAACCTTGTCGTTCCAGATCTCGATCAGGTTTCCTTTCGAGATCCTCGCCCGGGCGTTGTGGAAGACCTGGTCTTTGCCGGCGATGACGAAGCCGACATCCACGTCCTGGTCGAGGCGCAGGCCGCGGCTGGTTCCGTCCTCGAAGCTGGCGACCACCTTGCTGCCGTTGATCTCGAAGCCCGAGTACACCGGGCCGCGCCACTCGATGGGGCTGCCCGGGCGCGAGGATTCCGCCTTGTAGACCTCGGCCAGCGCCCAGCGCGCCGAGCGGCCGCCCACCGGCAGCTTGCGGCCGGGGTGGATGCTGCCGTTGGAGTTGGTGTCGTAGGTCGCGATGAGACCGGTTCCGGGGGTCCTTTTCCAGGTGTTGAGCTGGATCTCGCGGATGACGTTGGTGTGGTGGTTCATGTCGTAGGTCATGCTGCGGCGGGTGCTCCAGCCGGCGATCTGGATGATGCCGAAGGGGAGCTCGGGGTCGTCGAAGGCCTTGCGCCAATCGGCGATCACCGCCGGAAAGGTCTTGTGGAAGGGCTTCCAGCCGACGGTGAAGGAGTTGTTCTCTCCCTGGTAGAAGAGGACGCCCTTGATGGCAAGCTTCGCCAGCGGAACGATCATGGCGTTGTACATGCCGCCGGGCTGGCGCTTGGTGGCGGGATTGGTGTAGTTGTTCGCGTTCGGGCGGCGCGGCTCGCGCTCTCCCTTCGCCTCGGCGCGCTTCTTCTCCCAGGCGCCGATGTCGGCCGCGAGGCGTTTACGGGCCCCTTCTTCACCTCCGCCTTCGTTCCAGGCTTTCACTTTTGATTCGAAATCATCGAAATACGATTTCATCTCGGGGAAGGGACGCAGGGTGCCGGTGGAAACCCAGTGCTGGGCCATGGTGCCGCCCCAGGAGGTATCGATGATCCCGATGGGAATCCTCAGCCTGCGGTGCAGGCGGCGGGCGAAGTAATAGCCCACCGCGGTGCAGCTCTCGACGTCCTTGCCGACGCAGCGCTGCCACGCCCCGTCCGGATTCTTGCGGTCCTCCAGCGGAAAGTCTTCCTGGGGCTCGGGCCGCGCGATGTGGGGCAGGCGGGCGTAGCGGATGGAGGGGTAGTCGGCGCTCGCGATCTCGAGGTCGGCATCGCGGCTGGCGCGCATCGACCATTCCATGTTGCTTTGCCCGCCGCAGACCCAGACGTCTCCTACGAGCACATCGGCGACCTTCCGGCTCTCATCTCCCGAGGAGACATCCAGGGTGGCTCCCCTGGCATTCGCCTCCATGGGCGCGAGCCTGACCAGCCATCTCCCCTTCGCGTCCGCCCTTGCGGCCGCCTCCTGTCCGGAGAAGGTCACCTTGACCTCCTCCCCGGGAGCGGCCCAGCCCCAGATGGCCGCTGGCTTGCCGCGTTGGAGCACCATGCCATCGCCGAAGATGTTGGGAAGGCGCAGCTCGGCGCTGAGAGACTGGTTCGAGGCCGCCAGGGCCAGGGAGAGCATCAGG
>CAUZHA010000218.1:0-3674 GCA_963579555.1 Planctomycetes bacterium UBA1146 | reverse complement strand
CGATACCGGAGGCCGGCGCGGCAACAGCGGGATCTATTTCCGCTGTGCTCCCCATGTTGATAAGAAACAGGAATTTCCGCCCGGCTACGAGGCGCAGCTGGACCATGGCGACAACAACAATCCGACAGGCAGCATCTACGCGTTGAGGGCCAAGGGCGCGCGCGCGCCGAAGCTTGGGACGAAGGATGGCGAGTGGGTCAGGATGCGAATCCGCGCGGTTGGCAACCATCTGCAGACCTGGGTCAACGACAAGCCCGCCGCCGACTGCCGCGATCCCGAGAACCGTCATAAAAAAGGCAGCATCCTGCTGCAGATGCACCACCAGACCGGCAAGGTCGAGTTTCGCGAGGTTCGCATCCGGAAAATCGAGAAGAAGTGAGCAAGGTGAAGCTGGGCCTCTCGAAACGCATTAGAATGATCTCCTGAATCCAGCCTGGCGTCATCATGCCGGGCTTCCGGGGCGTGGCGGGCTGGTCACTTCAGCCGGTGAGTTCAGCCGATGATCTCGCTCACCACCCGGGACTCTTCGACACCGGTCAGCTTCTGCTTGAGTCCCTGGTACTGGAAGGTCAGCTGGTGGTGGTCTACCCCCAGCAGGTGCAGCATGGTGGCGTGGAGGTCCCGCGCGTGGACGGGGTTCTCGACGATGTTGTAGCTGAAGTCATCGGTCTTGCCGTAGTGCTGTCCGCCCTTGATTCCACCTCCGGCGAGCCAACCTGAGAAGCAGCGCGGGTGGTGGTCGCGTCCGTAGTTGTTGCGCGCGATGCCGCCCTGGCCGAAGACCGTGCGGCCGAACTCTCCGACGAAAACCACCAGGGTGTCGTCGAGGAGCCCCCGCACCTTGAGGTCCTTGAGCAGCGCCGCGGTTGGCTGGTCGACATCCCTGCACTGGCCCCGCATATTGTCCGGAAGCCTGGAGTGGTGGTCCCATCCGCGGTGGAAGAGCTGGACGAAGCGAACGTCTCTCTCCGCCATCCGGCGGGCGAGCAGGCAGTTCCTGGCGTAGGAGCCCGGCTTGTGCACCTCCGGACCGTACATGTCGAGGATCGCCTTGGGTTCGCCCGAGATGTCCGCCAGCTCCGGAACCGAGGCCTGCATGCGGAAGGCCATCTCCTGCTGCGCGATGGTCGTCTGGATCTCCGGGTCGCCGATCTCGGCGTGGTGTTTTTTGTTCAGCTTCGCCAGCGAGTCCAGCATTCGCCGCCTGACCTGCGTATCGACGCCCTTGGGGTTGGACAGGAAGAGCACCGGGTCGCCGGTCGTCTGGAAGGAGGTCCCCTGGTATTTCGACGGCAGGAAGCCGCTGCCCCAGAGCCGGGCGTAGAGCGCCTGGACGTTGACCTTGCCGCGCCAGAAGGCCGAGGGGATCACGACAAAGTCGGGCAGGTCCTTGTTCAGCGATCCCAGTCCGTAGCTCAGCCAGGATCCCATCGAGGGCTTGCCCGGTGTCTCGGATCCGGTGCAGAAGGATGTCTTGCCGGGATCATGGTTGATGGCGTTCGTGTTGAAGCTGTGGATCATGCACAGGTCGTCGGCAACGGTCGAGAGGTGCGGGAGCAGCTCGTTCATCCAGATCCCGCTCTTACCCTGGCGGGCAAACTTGAAGGTAGATGGGGCGATAAGCTGCTGGTGGCCGCGGGTCATCGTGGTTACCCGCTGTCCCTTGCTCACCGACTTGGGCAATTCTTTCTTGAAGAGCTTGTGCAGGTCCGGTTTGTAATCGAAGAGGTCGACCTGGCTCGGGGCGCCGGCCATGAACAGGAAGATGACCCGTTTCGCGCTTGCCGGGTGATGCAGCTTGAACTCTTCTGCCGCGCCCGGGCGGGAAACCAGGGACGCGTAGGCCGCGGCGCCCAGGCCCATGCCGGAGCTCAGCAGGAACCGCCGACGAGATTGGAGGTCGGCGGCTTTCACAAGATCGTATGCCATGATTTCGTTAACCCTATTCCCGGGTCTTGGTGATATCGAGATTGTAGATCGCATTGACCAGCACCGTCCAGGCGGCGAGCTTCGCCTTCTCTTCGTCTTCGTTCAAGGCCACGCCGCGGCAGATCTCCTCCGCCAGGGCCGGGTTCGCGCTATAGCTCTTCCGCAGGTCCTCAACGAGTCCCAGCAGGATGGCTCGTTCACTTTCGTCCGGCAGCTTCGAGGTGAGGGTCTCGTAGGCGAGCTCGAGCCGCTGCGGAGCGTCGAGCTTTTCCACGGCGAGTGTTTGACGGGCAAGGTTCCTGGCGGCCTTGATATATTCGCTCTCGTTCAGCAGCAGCAGCGCCTGGGAGGGCGTGTTGGTGCGTTCGCGGCGCGCGACGCAGGCGTCGCGGATCGGCGCGTTCAGGATGGTCATCTGCGGCGGCGGCATCCCCCTCTTCCAATAGGTATAGACGCTCCGGCGGTAGATCGCTTCGCCGCCATCGGCCCTGTACCGTTCGCCGATCATGGTCACCGCCTTCCAGAGTCCGGCAGGCTGGGGCGGCTTGACGCTTTTGCCGTACATCGTGTTCACCATCAGCCCGCTGGTGGACAGGATCTGGTCGCGAATCATCTCTGCATCGAGCCGGAAGCGCGACCCCCGCGCCAGCAGCCGGTTCTCAGGATCTCTCGTGAACTCCGCCGGCGTGGCCGCGGAGGATTGCCGGTAGGTCTTCGACAGCACGATGCTCCTGAGCAGGTCCTTGATGTCCCAGCCGGACTCGATGAAGGCGACCGTGAGGTGGTCGAGGAGCTCTGGATGGCTCGGAATCTCCCCCTGCGTACCCAGGTCTTCTGAAGTTTTCACCAGGCCGACGCCGAAGAGCTGCTGCCAGAATCGGTTGACCGCGACCCTCGCCGTCAGCGGGTTTTCGCGGTCGATGAACCATTCGGCCAGGTCGCCGCGGGAGGCTGGCGTTCCCTTCTTCTTCATGGGGGGGAAGAACGCAGGGGTGTTGCGCGTGACCTCTTCACCGGGGTCATCGTATCGCCCGCGTTTCCTCAGGAAGGTCTGGCGAATCTCCGAGCGCTCCTTCATCACCATGGCCCTGGGCATGGCGCGCTCGAGCTCGCCGCGCTGTTTTTCGAGATCTTTCTTTTTCGACTCGAGCTTCCGCTCCAGCTCGGCGAGAGGTTTCTTTTTTTCCGGATCCTTTTGAGCTTGCGCCGCCTTCTTCGCGAGTTGCAGCTCGGTCTCGAGCCTGGCGAGCTGTTCGTTGAGGTCGTTCTTCTTCTCCTGCTGCTCGGGCGTGGCTACCGCGGCGATGGGCGCCTGCAGGCCGTTCTTTGGACCACCGCCCGTTTCCGGCGCCGCGTCGATATTGTTGAAGAAGGCGAACAGCGAGTAGAAGTCCTTCTGCGTCAGCGGGTCGTATTTGTGGTCGTGGCAGGATGCGCAGTGAACGCTCATTCCCATGAAGGCGGTTCCCACCGCGGTGACCCGGTCGACGACGTTCTTGAAGAAGCTCTCCTCGGGCAGGGCGGTTCCACGGTCGATGATCAGGTGGAGACGGTTGAATCCCGAGGCAGCGAGCTGGTCGCCGGTGGCATCGGGGTAGAGATCGCCGGCAAGCTGGTAGCGGATGAAGTCGTCATAGCCCAGGTTGTTGTTGAAGGCCCGGATCACCCAGTCCCGATAGGCGATGGAGTTGCGGTAGAAATCCTTGTGCATGCCGTTGGTGTCGGCGAAGCGAACGAGGTCGAGC
>CAUZHA010000217.1:0-3715 GCA_963579555.1 Planctomycetes bacterium UBA1146 | reverse complement strand
CGGGAATCCTGCTGGGAATCTCGACCCTGCTTCCCGCGGCAGAGAACACGACCCCCGGGAAACCCCCTGTGGCAAAGAGAATCCCCGAGAAAACGACCCTGCACAGCGACAGTCGAATCGATGAGTACTCCTGGCTTCGTGACATCGAGGACCCGGCGACCCGCGCCTACCTGGAGGCTGAAAACCAGTATGCCGAGGCAGCGTTCAAACCGCTTCAGCCCCTGGTGGAGCTTCTGCGGAAAGAGATACAGGGCCGGATCGTGCGCCCGAAGACAGTTCCAAGCTGGCAGGAAGGAAGCTACACCTACTACACCCGAAGCAGGGAGGGAACCCCCCACCCGCTCTACTGCCGCAAGAAGGGACGGCTCTTTGCGAAGGAGGAGATCCTGCTGGATGTCGCCGCGCTCGCCGAAGCGCAAAAGAACATTCGAGTAGGAAGCTTCCTGGTGAGCCCCGACCACGCCAGGGTTGCCTACACGGTCGATGCGGATGAGCGGGGCGAGTTCTCCATACACCTTCGCGAGTTCGCCGGCGCCAGGGCATTGGAAAAGCCCATCGAGGGCACCGCCGACAACCTCGCCTGGTCGGCTGACGGCCGCTCCATCTTCTACACCCGCCGCGCCGGCTCCGGCGGACCGAGGACCGTCTGGTCGCACCGCCTCGGCAAGAAGCAGGATGCCGACAGGCTCCTCTATCACGAGAGGGACCGTGACTACTCGGTACGAATCAACAAGACCCTCGACGGCCTGTTTATCTGGCTCGACATCTTCAACCGCGACAGCTCCGAGGTCAGATACCTCAGCGCGTCCAACCCTGGAGGACAATTTCAATTACTGGCGGCAAGACGGACGGGAGTAAAATACGGGTTCCTCCATCATGGAGAGAGTTTCTATGTCCGCACCAACAGCGGCTCCCTCGGCTCTCGCCTGATGACCGTCCCTGAGACCGACACGGCTCCAGAGAACTGGCGAGAGAAGCTCGCCGCCAGGCCGGGGGTCACCCTGGAGCAGGCATCCATCTTCCGCCACCACCTGGTCCTCATCGAGAAACAGGCCGGCCAGCGCCGCGTCCGGATTGAAAACCTCGATGGAGAGGGCAGCCACTACATCGAATTTCCCGAGCAGCTCTACTCGGTCGAGGGCTGGCAGAACCGGGAGTTCATCACCAACCGCTTCCGGATAGCCTACTCATCGATGCTCGTCCCCCTCTCCTTCTTTGAATACAACATGGATGCCCGGCGGTGGGAAAGCATCCACGAGGTGAGCTTCAAGGGATACAGACGTGAAAATTATACGACCGAAAGAGTCGAGGCGAAGACGGCTGCTGGCGTCTCCATACCCATCTCCCTCGTTTACCGCAAGCGGCCCGGGCGCTCAGCAGCGCCTCTGCTCCTGAGAGTTTATGGATCCTATGGAATCAATCTCGATCCCTGGATGAACCCGCTTGACCTCTCGCTGCTGGAGAGAGGGGCAACCATCGGCATCGCCCATGTTCGCGGAGGCGGCGACCTCGGCGAGCGCTGGCATGAGGACGGGCGCCTGCTCAAGAAGAAGAACTCCATCGGCGACCTCATCGCCTGCATCGACCACCTGGTGAAGGCCGGCCAGACCACCCCCGACAGGCTCATCCTCTCCGGGCAGGGTCCCGGGGCGCTGGCGATCGCGGCGGCTCTCAACCAGCGCCCGAGCCTGGCGCGCTCGGCTATCGTCGATCTTCCCTACGTAGACCTGCTCAATGGTCTACTGGACAAGTCGGCCCCCCTGGGCGCAGGCGAATACGACGAATGGGGGAACCCTGAGAGCGGAGAGCACTACGCCTACATCAAGTCCTACTCCCCCTACGAGAATATCCGCAAGGCCAGCTATCCAGACCTGCTGGTCACAGCTGACCTGAACGACAACCGCAGCCCCTTCTGGATGGCCGCCAAGTGGGTGGCCAGAATCAGGGCCATGGGTAAGCCAGGAAATCTCATCGCCCTCAAGACCCGGCTCGAGGACAGGAGCGTCCGTGGCGGGGCCGCGCCTCGCGACAACTTCATCGAGGGACGAGCCCTCCAGCTGGCCTTTATCATCGATCGCCTGAAGCTCGACAAGGTCCCTGTGCGAGGCGACCCTGTGCGGGGTGAAACCCGGTAGATAGCCTAATGGCAACCGCAGCCGCCCGGACGGGCGCAGCCGCCTCCGGATGGCGGGCCGGGGTCGGGCTTCCTGGATCTGCTGGAGTCGATCAGGGTGCCCGTTCCGAGGAGTCGTTCGATGGGAGTCTCCGCGACGGTCTCCCCAAGCCCCTCTTCGGCCATCTCACAGAGCTCTCCCCAGGTCTCGAGCTTTCGGGAGATGCCGTGGAAGACCTCGATGGTCTTGCCGTTGCCGGGGCAGAAATAGTCATAGGTAGGCATTTGATGAAACTTCCGGAATAGAGAACATTGGCCTCCCCAGTATAGCTCGTCGGCTATTTCACCTCCACTTTCGCGGAAAAATCTGAGGTCGAAATCAGCTTCGCGTGTAATATGACGAGCCGTCCCAGGCTCAACAAACAGTGACAAGCAGGTTCCCCGTTCAGATATGCAGCAAAAACATCCCTCGCAATCTTCAACATCGGAAAAAACCCGGTCCCTTCCGGACATCGCGCGCGACTCGACCGCGCAGACCGCGGCGATGCTGGACCGAGTCGGAATGTCGGGAATCGAGACCGTCCTGCGGCGGCGGAGCCCCGAAGGGGAGCTCTTCCTCGTGCCCGCGAAGGCCGATGCCTTTGTCAATCTTGATGACCCCGAGGCCCGGGGCATCCACATGTCGAGACTCTACCTCGACCTGCAGCGCCATCTCGAAGAGAACGAGTTCACCTTCCCACTGCTCCAGAAGGTTCTGGAAGCGTTTACCCGCTCCCATTCTTCTCTGAGCACCCACAGCTACCTGCGCCTGTCCTACGACATCATGCGCAGGCGCGACTCCCTGCTCAGTGAAAACACCGGCTGGCGGCATTACCCCGTCTCCCTCGAGGCCAACTGGAACGGGAAACGAACTGATCTCAAGATCAGCTTCCGGGTCACCTACTCGAGCGCCTGCCCCTGCTCTGCTGCCCTGTCGCGGCAGACCCTGAAGGAGCGTTTCGAAGAAGACTTCAGCAATCACCAGGCGATCAGCCTCTCCCACGTTGCCAACTGGCTGCAGACCCGCGAGGCGACCTCCTCCGTCCCACACAGCCAGCGCAGCCATGCGGACCTGACCGTGGTGGCGGAAAAGGCCGATGAGGGTCTCCTCGATGATCTCATCGACGAGGTCGAAAAAACTCTCGGTACGGCGGTGCAGGCTGCGGTGAAACGAGAGGACGAGCAGGAATTCGCCGCCCTCAACGGAGCCAACCTGATGTTCTGCGAGGACGCGGCCAGGAGAATCTGCTCGCTTCTCGATGAGGACAAGGGTTTCAGGGATTACCGCATCGAGGTGCGTCACATGGAGAGCCTGCATCCGCACGATGCCGTCGCCATCACCACCAAGGGAGTGGAGGGTGGACTCAGACCCTGAGGACGCTGATCCCGTTGATTCTCTCCGACAAGACCATCAAGGAAATGATCGCCAACGGCAAACTGACTGTCGAGCCCATCGAGGAGAGCTCGATCCAGCCAGCCTCGGTCGACTGCAGGTTAGGCGACCACTTTCTGCTGATCGACGAGAACCGCATGGACTGCCTGTCGATGACCTCCGAGATCCAG
>CAUZHA010000216.1:0-3733 GCA_963579555.1 Planctomycetes bacterium UBA1146 | reverse complement strand
CCCTCGAGCTCCGCCAGCACATAGGCGATGGCCGCGCAGCGAAAGCTGTGGTCGGCGACGCTCTCGGGCTGATCAACACCTGCGACCCACCAGCCAGAGCGCCTGACTCGCTTAAGCTGTCCTAGCTCGAAGAGATAGCGCGCTATTCCTTTTTCCATGAATCGCCGCTCCTGCTATTGTTTCCCGGCCTTCTTCTGGCCGGCTTTTTTTCTCGGGACTCGGACCTTCCAATGGGGCGAGGGCGTATGGGCCTCCTCAAAGGCGGCTGCCACCTTCTTGACGCGCGCGGGATTCGCGGCGGCTAGATCGTTGCGCTCACCGATGTCAGAGGTGACATCGTAGAGCTCGATGGGCCGTTCGCTGCCGCGTCTCACACCCTTGTAGTCGCCCATGCGAACCGCCTGGGAGTAGCCTCGCTCGTAAAACTCCCAGTAGAGATAGGGGTGCTGTTTCTGTTCTTTGCCGAGCAGTGTCGGCACGAAGGAGATGCCGTCGGTTCCAGCAGGCGCCTCGGCGCCGGCCAGCTCGGCGGCGGTGATCAGAAAATCCTGGAAGCAGCCGATGTGGTTGGCGGTAGAGCCTGCCTTCACCTTGCCGGGCCACCTGACGATCAGGGGAACCCGGATCCCTCCATCGTAGAGATCGCGTTTCTGGCCCCTGAGCTTGCCGGAAGATTTGAAGAAGGTCGACTTGCCCCCTCCCTCACTGTGGGGCCCGTTGTCGGAGGTGAACATGAAAACGGTGTTTTCGGCGATGCCGTGTTCCTCAAGGCGGTCAAGGATTCGGCCGACATCCCGGTCGAGAAGGGAGATCATCGCCGCGTGGGCTTTCTGGGGTCCGGGCCAGCTCTTGTTGCCGTAGATTCCAAGGCTGGGAACCTCCATACCCTTATTGCGGGCCTCGTTGTTGGCATGCGGGATCGTGAAGGGCAGATAGAGGAAGAAGCGGCGGTCCTTGTTGCGGTCGATAAAAGAGAGTGCCTCGGTTGCCATGAGGTCGTGGGAATAGGTGACCTTCCTGGTCGCCACCCCCGAGCCCTCAGGGCCGGCGGCTTTCACCACATTGCCTTCGAGCTTGATCTTCTCTTCGTTCCTGAAGAGGAACTCAGGGTAATAGTTGTGCGCGTGGCGCTGGTTGAGATAGCCAAACCAGTAGTCAAATCCCTGGCGGGTGGGAATACCGGTGGAGCCTGGTTCCCCGAGCCCCCATTTGCCGATAATTCCCGTGGCGTAGTCCTTTTTCTTGAGGACCTCAGCGACGGTGATGTCCTCGGGGCGAAGGGGCAGACGGCCATTGCCGCGTACAAAGGCGTGGCCGGTATGGTAGCCAGTCATCAAAACGCACCGGGATGGCGCGCAGACCGTTGAGCCGGCGTAGAAGTCGGTGAAGCGCATTCCCTCAGACGCCAGCCGGTCGATCATGGGGGTCTTGATCTCTTTCTGCCCGTAGCAGCCAAGATCGCCGTAACCCAGGTCATCGGCCATGATGAAGATGATGTTGGGCTTTTCTTCCGCGCCAGCAACTGGGGCTGGCGCGACCATCCGCAAGCCCAGCAGGCAGAGCGCCATCGCGGACAAGGTCGGATTTCGGTACATGCGGTTCTTCCGGTGTTGAGCCAAGCGTTTTGGTTGCGTTCAGTCGTCGCTCATTCGCCCGGCAATGATCCCGGGCCGACAGGTCGGCCATTGTAGCATCCGCGGAGGCCTCCGGTGTATTCGCCTCCGGACTCTTTCCACGGCCCGCTTCCTTGCAGGCTCTCAGCGCTCGTGGATGGGCAGAAAACGGTAGGGGAGCTGGAGAACGATGAGAGCCATGGCTGTGCGCACCGTCGCGCTGCGCTCCATCAGTCCCGCTTTCCAGGAGCCGTCGGCCAATTGGTACTTGAGCAGCTGTCGATGGACCCAGCCAAAGTAATCCTTCCAGGAACGTCCTCCAACCTGGAACAGGGCCTGGGCGCAATAGTAGTGGGCGTAGTGTTGGAAGAAGTTGCGGTCCTGGTAGTTCTTTTCCAGGTAGACAATGCCCTGGCGGATCTTGACGCTTGAGTAGTCACCGAGGCTGTAGAGTATGCAGACCCCGGCGGCCGAGCGCGGGAATTCACTGTTGCCGCCACCCGAGTTCCGGCCAATCCTGTAGGCGAAGCCGCCATCTTTGAGCTGCGCTCTCTGGATGTATCGCCGGGCGTTTTCAATGACCCCGGCATCGACGGCGATGCCCAGGTTGCGGGCGGCCCTGAGCGCCATGGTCTGGCAGACGGTGATCGAGGTGTCGCCATTGGCGCTCTTATTTGTCAGCGCTCCGGTTCCAGCCGGCAGGTAATCCCAGCCACCCTCCTTTCCCTGGGCACGCTCGATAAGCCTGATCGCACGTTCGAGAGCCTTGCGGATTCCACTGTCAGGACTTGCGCTCATGCCGTAGAGCTGGGCGAGGTAGAGGGTGGCAAAGCCATGTCCGTACATCTTGCTGTCCCCGTCGTCGATATAGCCGTTCTTTTTCTGGTAGCGAAGCAGGGTGGATGTGTTGAGCTTCAGGGCGGCTACGTATGATTCAGGGCCGGTCTTGTCCGTATATCCGCCGGCCAGCAAGGCCATTCCCATCAGGGCGTTGACCGCCACGGGGTAGTCTTCGGAGGCGAAGGATTTAGAGACCCTCTGCTGGCGAATCAGCTGCATGAGCCCGCGCCTGACGGCGAGGCGAAGCTCAGGCGTGATCTCCGCCCGGATGGCCCTGCGGCCCTGCGCTCTCACGGCTGGCTGCGATTGCGCAACAAGGGGCGGCGCCAGGCCCAGAAGTAGTATTGCCGCCAGGATGCGGAAGTTTATTTTTTGTAGACGAGCTCTTTTCATGGCGAACCTTCCGGGTGCCCGGATGATGCAGAGGCCTGACAGCAGCCCGCTGTCATCATAGCAGACCATTGCTGTCTGGCGCCCCCGATGGTCGTTTTTTTTTGCTGTTGAAATACCCTATAGGGCGGCCGCACACTCTTTCCGGAGTCCCAGGCTATGAATGAACCAGAAACGCGAATAGGGCTGTGGAGGCGGCTTATCGAGCCGTCCTCGAGCGAGCTGCTCGCGCAGGCGGAGGCCGGTGATCTCAGCAAGCTTTCCTGGCTGCAGGGCCTTCGCGAGTCCTGGGGCGGCGAGCTGGTGTCCATCGCCCTCGAGCTGGTTGAGGCGCGCCGCCGCGCCGCCGCAAAATTTCCCGGGCAGGTGAACCTCGTTGCCGATATTGCCGGGGTCGAGCAGGCGACCGGCGCGCTTACCGCGGGCCACAAGGCGCGGCGATTCGAGCGCCTGGCGCCGGAACGGGTTCATGATCTTTGCTGCGGCATTGGAGGCGACGCGTTGGCGCTGGCCGCTGTGGCTCCCACACGGGCCTACGATATCAGCCCGCTCAGGGCCTGGATGTGCGGCGAGAACCTGGGCCGGGCTGGTTCTGCCGCGGACTGCAGATGCGGGGATGTCGAGGCCCTCGGGCTCGAGGGGGTGACGGTTCACATCGACCCCTCGCGCAGAGAGGGAGACCTGCAGGGCAGGGGCAGCGGGAGGCGTGCCTGGGCCTACCGTGACTACAGGCCGGGTCCCGATTTCATCCGGGCTCTGTTGGAGAAGAATCCTGACTCAGCGGTGAAGCTTGGGCCGGGGGTCGATGATGAGGAACTGCCGGAGCTCGATCGGATGGAGGTCGAGTTTATCCAGGAATCCGGCCGCCTGGTGCAGGCGGTGCTCTGGAG
>CAUZHA010000215.1:0-3762 GCA_963579555.1 Planctomycetes bacterium UBA1146 | reverse complement strand
CAAGCTGTACCTCGCCGCTCGCAACGGCGAGGTCTGCGTGCTCAAGCTTGGCCGCGAATTCAAGGTCATCTCCCGCAACGTCATGGGAGATGGAATCGCCGCGACACCGGCCATCTCAGGCGGCAGGATCTACCTGCGCACCTTCAAGGCGCTCTACGCCATCGGCAAGTAGAAGACGGCATTATCGTACCGGGCGCAGTGGAGACCTCCCCGGCCATGCGCTATTCCCGGGTGATAGCCTCGTCCAGGTTCAGCAGCGTTGATGCGAGAACCGTCCAGGCCGCCAGCTCGGCGCTGGCTGGTATCTCGCTCGTCCCCGCGTTGACACTGGCGGCGGCCGGAAGATCAGCCCCGTAGCGCTTTACGAGAGCGCTGTGCAGGGCGGCAAAAGCCTGCGATTCCTGCTCTGAAGGCGGCCTTGAGAGAGCCACCAGGAAGGCCTCCTCAACCCGTCCCCTCGTACCCGCCGGGGCATCCCTGATGATTCGAAGCGCGAAACCCCGGGCGGCCTCAAAAAAGACCGGATCATTCAGGGTGACAAGGGCCTGGACAGGCGTATTGGTGATGCTCCTGCTCACGGTGCAAAGCTGGCGGGTGGGAGCATCTAGAATCCAGAATGAAGGATAGAGCGCCATCCTCTTCCAATAGGTATAGAGCCCCCTGCGGTAGAGATCGCGCCCCCGGCTGGTCAACCACTTGCCGCTGTCTTTCTCCTGCCCCTTCTCGCTCAAATAGTTTCCCGGCTGCACGGGATAGACGCTGGCCCCGCCTATTCGGAGGTCAAGAAGGCCGGCCGCGGTCAACGAGAGATCGCGGATCTGCTCCGCCGGCAAGCGAAACCGCGCGGACCGGGCCAACAGGCTGTTGAACGGATCAGCTGCCTGCGCCCCCTGCACTATCGAGGATGACTGGCGGTAGGTTTCCGAAGTGACGATCAGTCGATGGATCATCTTGAGATCCCATCCTGAATCGACGAACTCGCAAGCCAACCAGTCGAGAAGCCCGGGGTGGGTCGGAGCCTCGCTGCGCAGGCCGAAATCGCCGGTGGTTCGAACCAGCCCGAACCCGAAGTAGCGCTGCCAGATGCGATTCACCATCACCCGTGCCACAAGGGGGTTCTCGCCGTTGACCAGCCATCGAGCGAAGGCGAGCCTGTCACTGGGTCCCCGCGAATCACCTCCGAGAAAGAGATCAGGGATTCCGGGCGACACCTCGCGGCCCTTATCGTGAAAATCACCCCTGATATGAATGTGGGTCTTTCTCTTCTCGTCACCCTCGAGCATGACCTGGGCCATAGCCAGGGTATCCTTGAGCTTCTTCATGCGGGAGGGAATACCGGCAAGCTCTGAACGAATTCCCTGGAGCTTCGTATCAACGCCCTCCGAAAAATCCCTGACAATCTCCATCTCCTTCTTGTCACGAAGGGAGGCCTTCTTGTTCAAAACTGCGACGACCCGGGCTGGGGGTGACAGCAGGCCGTCCATGCTCTGAAAGGACCTGGGATAGAGCCGTACATCGGCGAGAGAGCCCTCAAAGAAAAACTTCCCGGGGCGTTCCGACTTCGTATAGCCAGCACCGATCGCGAGCCGCCTGGAGCTGATCGCGACCTGCCCGGGAATCTTGTCTACGAGCTTTGCCTTCGAGTCGAGCTCGCCATCAATATAGAGCCTGAAGGTTTTGCCCGCATCGAAGACAACCGCCACATGATGCCAGCTCCCATCGTTAACGGGGAAGCTGGAGTGAATCTGCCCCCCGCTCCAGGCGGTCGCCCTGGACGACACCCAGGCGAAGAGGTGGCCCGGACGGCCGTTCTGGTCACCTTCGCCACCCAGGCCGAAAACAAAGGCGCGCTGACCCGCCTCCCAGTCATACTTGGAAACAATATCGGCAATACCTGAACGGGTCCTAACCCAGGCGGCGACCGTGAAGCTGCCGGTGATGTCGAGACGGTCATCTTTTCGAGCCTGGAGAGAGCTCTTGCCATCCAATTGGATCGCCTGGCCGGAAAGTGAGGGCGGGCCCGCGACCCATTTCGCAGGACCTCCATGAAGTTCAAGTCGACCGCCGACCACCGTGGCGGCCTCTAATGAACCCGAGAGCTTCCAGGCCGCCGTTGCGCCAGGAGCCCGGAGAATAAGCTCCTTCGCCTTCGCTGGATCGTATTCCAGCCCCGAGAGTTCCTCGACCCTCCGCGCCTCGAGTCCCCTTAAGAGGGTCTCTCTTTTGGACAAGGCCTCGAGTGAAGCCCGCTGCCCCGGCAGGGGGACCTTCATGCGGGGACCATGAACACCGTAGGCCTCTCCGTAATGCGGAACATTGTTGAAAAGAGCGAAGACCCTGTAGTAGTCCCGCTGCGAGAAGGGGTCGTATTTATGGTCGTGGCATTCCGCACATTCGAGCGAAGTTCCCAGCCAGACCCGGCCCGTGGTGTTCACCCTGTCAACCACTCCCTTCACCCGGAACTCTTCCTTCCTGGGATTGTTGCCGAGAGCCTGCATCGAGTTGCGATGAAAGCCCGTGGCTATCTTCTGTGAAGAGGTGGCCTCCGGCAACATATCACCCGCCAGTTGCTCGATCGTAAACTGGTCAAAAGGCATATCCGAATTGAGAGCGTCAATCACCCATTGCCTGTAGAGCCACATCTCTCGCGGCTTGTCCGCGGCATAGCCTGTGGTGTCGGAGTACCTCCCGGCATCAAGCCACTCCTGGGCCGTGCGCTCACCAAATTGGGGAGAAGCCAGGAGGCGAGCGACGGCCTTCTCCCAGGAGCCCGGCCCATCGTCGTCCAGGTAGCGGCGCACCTCAGCCGGAGCGGGTGGCAAGCCTGTGAGGTCCAGCCAGAGTCTTCTCATGAGCGTGGCCTTGGCCGCGGCGGGAGCAGGACTCCGCTTCGCCCGCTCAAGGCGGGCGAGGACAAACGCATCGACGGGATTCCTTACCCAGGAATCATCCTTCACCTGCGGAAGAGGCGGTCTCACGGGTCTCCGGTAGGCCCAGTGTTCCTTCCATTCCGCCCCGGATTCCACCCAGCGGCGAAGAACCCCGATCTCGGACGGTGTCAGTTCCAGGCCCGAATCTTTCGGCGGCATAAGCTCGTCCAAATCGGTGGACTCGATCCTCGCGATGAGGAGGCTAGCCTCCGCCTTCCCGGGAGCCACCACCTGCGAACCCGACTTTCTCTTGCTGAAAATGCCGGCAGATGTATCCAACCGGAGCTTACCCTTGCGCTTGGCCTGGTCGGGTCCATGGCACGGAAAACACAGCCCCGCTAGAATCGGCCTGACATCCTCGAGGAAATCAACCCCGACCGGGCTCTCTCCACGAACGATGGAGAGAGAGAACAGCATCGTGAGGGAGCTCAGCAGGATAGACAAACGCATGGGCCTATCTTAGCTGACAGGACCCCGCTGGAACAATCCCGTAACCGCCGCTCTAACGGCCAGCCGCTCCCAAGCGTTGCAAGGACCTGCTATGCTTGTAAGTACCAACAAGCCGGAGGCACTTAAAAAATGAAGATGTACCGTATAGCTGGAGCGCTCGCGGCCGCGGCCGTATTCGCCGGCTCAGCCCCGGCATCAGAAGGCCAGTTCAGCCTGGATCCTCCATCTCTCGCCCGGCTCGAGGAGGCCGTCAACGCGAGGGGGGACCCGGCGAAGGGCAGAGAGATCTTCCTCGATAGCCGGGATGCCCAATGCGCCAATTGCCATCGGCTCCAGGGTGTCGGCGCGCATGTCGGACCGGACCTGGATCCCATCGTTGGAA
>CAUZHA010000214.1:0-3851 GCA_963579555.1 Planctomycetes bacterium UBA1146 | reverse complement strand
ACGAGCTTCTGGACCGTCTTGATAGCCTGGGACAGCGACCGCTCGAGCACATCTTTGTCACGGACCTTGGTCAGAACCTTGTTCAGGGCCTCCTGCTCCCTGGCTGTGATCTTGTAGCTCTCGGTGGTGTATTGCATGCCTTTGCAGCTTGTACAGAAGGTGTAGCCGACGCCAGTGCACCGCCTGCAGGCGACCTTGATCGCTTTTCCGCGTACCCTGGCATCCTGGACTCCTCGGCCGTCGCAGCTCGTACATTTCAGGAAACCGCCATAGCGGGTGCAGTGGGAACAGGCGTGAAGGCTTCTCTTCTTGGGCTGGAAGACCTCCTTGAAGTGGGCGTCATCGATGCGGTCGGCACAGCTCGCCAGTCTCTCTAGGACCTTGGCGCGAGGAACGAAGTCGGCGCTCGAGGTGTTCTCGGGAAGGAGCTTGAAGGCTTCGGAATACTTGAGCCGGGCGTTGGCCGGGTCTCCCTCCTTGTAGAGCTGATCCCCTTCTTTAAACAGGACTCTTTGACGGCGGCTCGTCTCGGTCTGGGCTCGCTTCAGCAGGGCGCTGGCGGGCTGGTGGGTGAAGCGTCCGGTGAGTTCCCTGAGCCTCTTGTAGGCGCGAGTATAGAGCTTGTTTTCTATCTCGATGCGGGCGAGCCGGTAGACGGCCTCCGGATAGTTTTTTTCAGCGCTGCCCAGGTCGGCGACCATGCGGTAGCAGCGCTCGGCCCAGCTCGAGCGTTTTTGCTGTTCGCACCATTGTCCAAGGGAGAGCAGGGCTGCTCCATTGCCCGGATCGGTTTTTCCTAGGCGGACACGGAATTCAGCATCCTGGTCGGCCTGGGGATGCGCAAGGAGGAGTAGGCAGAACAGAGCCTGGGTCATCTGTTGGTTGTCACCCTGCAGGTAGAATAAAGAGAAGATCCTGAATACGCATTGTAGCCCTGCGGTTGAGCGCTTACCTGAAATTATTGTTCAGAACACCGCCTGGGAAGAGACGCAGGGGTCAACTCAGGATGGAGAGCCTCAGCAGGAAGCTTTCATCAGCCTCAGGTTCATGCTGCCTGGAGACGATGATGACCTTGTCACCGGAGCTGACGATGCCGTCGTCACGGAGCTTCTTCAGCGCGCGGGGTACGAGCGACTCGAGCTTGTTCTCCAGCGGCATTGTCGTCAGGTTGAGGCCCCTGTGGAGCAGGAGCCGACGCAGGTTCGAGTGGTTGACAAGCACTCCATACACCGGCACGGTGGGCGAGGCTGTGGAGAGGGCGCGATGGGTCGTGCCCTCGAGGGAGAAGGCGAGAATGCAGTCCGCGCTCATGTGTTCAGCGAAGATGACCGCTGAGGCCGCCAGCAGGTCGTTGATGCCCTCCTTGCCCGTAACGGGAGTGTGAGCGCCGCGGTTCCTCCGGTTCAGCTCCAGCTCCGCCTCGCGCGCGATCCGGTCCATCTCGGCAACCGATTCCTCCGGGTAGTCTCCCATCGCTGTTTCCGCCGACAACATGATTGCGTGGCTGCCGTCCAGGACGGCGCTGTAGACATCATTGACCTCCGCTCGGGTCGGTTGGGGATGGTCGATCATCGACTCGAGCATCTGGGTCGCGGTGATGGCTGGGACGCCAAGGGCGTTGGCCTGGGAGATGATCGATTTCTGGATTCCAGGGACCTTCTCACGCGGCATCGTCACCCCGAGGTCCCCGCGGGCGATGAGCACCGCGTTGGCGGCCTTCAGGATCTCCTCCAGGTTGTGGATGCCCTTGCCGTCCTCGACCTTGGCGACGATGAAGGCCTCTTTTTTTCCCCAGCCCGCGAGGTGCTTGCGCATCTTCGTGATTTCATCGGCGGACCGGACGAAGGACATGGCGACCATATCGAGACCCATGTTGACGCCAAATCGCGCATCCTCGAGATCATTTTCGTCAAGGACAGGGAACTCGAGCTCCGAGTCGGGAAAGATGACGCCCTTGCGGCTGTAGACCGGCGCTCCCCTGCGAACCTTGCAGAGGATCTCCTCATCGCGGCAGGAGATTACCTCGAGCTCGATCTTGGCGTCATCCAGGAAGATTCTGTGTCCCGGCTCAACAAAACGCTCGGCTCCGACGTAGTCTATTCCCAGACGCTCGCCCGATATTTCCTCGCCAGGACCAAGGAAGATCTCGGCTCCCTGTTCGAGGATGATGGGTGTTGCCGAGCTCGCACTTCCAAGTCGCACCTTGTGTCCCTGCAGGTCCTGCATGATCGCGACCGGCCGGCCTGTTTTTTCAGAGGCCGCGCGGATTTCCCGGATCAGCCGCTCGTGGGTCTCCTGGGTCCCGTGCGAGAAATTAAGCCGCGCGACGTTCATGCCCGCTGCGATGAGGCTCTCAATCATCTTGCTGTCTGAGCTGGATGGCCCCAGGGTGCAGACGATCCTGCAGGCCCTCGGGTCTTTTTCGAACTTGATGTCTTCCAGCTGCAGGCTGGCGGGGGCGGTTTTTTTCGTCATCAAAGATGAGCCTGTCGTAGGCCCGGGGATGGTTTCCTGGTAACAGCCGATTTACCCGCCGTTATCCGGCGGTAGCGGCCGGCTCGCGAATTGCACAGGAATACAGTACCGGATACGCTTCAAGAGAGCGAGGGTCCAGCGGACGGAGCCGGCGGGTTCGTCAGGAGGTGCTTGCCTGTGCGGGGTTTTTTCTTGTCCGCGCAGTCCACTTTGGACGTTGCCGCCCGCGGTGTCTGTGCTTAATTGGATCATGTGAAACGCCGCTTTCGGGCGCTTTTTTTGGCTTCTTGGACGACAAGCGAAGGATGACCTGGAAGATGAACCTGGAGGGAAGCAGCGCTGTTGTCACCGGGGCCTCGAGCGGGATCGGAGAGGCGATAGCCCTGGAGCTCGCCTCCCGGGGCGCGCGCCTGACACTCACCGCACGCCGGGAAGATCGGCTCGAGGAGCTCGGAGGCCGGATCACCAATACGGGAGGCGAGGCGCCCCTGCTGGTGGCCGCGGATCTGCGCAAGGCCGAAGACATCACCCGGATTTTCGAGGAATCACGAGCTCGCTGGGGCGGGCTTGATATTCTCATCAACAACGCGGGGCTCGGGCGCAAGGCGAGCTTTCACGATGGAGCGACGGAGGACTGGCGTGAGATGCTGGAGGTGAACGTCCTGGCCCTGACGGTGGCCTGCCGTGAGGCGCTCGGGTGCTTCGATGGAGAGAGGGGGGGCCATATCGTGAATGTTTCCAGCATGGCCGGACACAGGATACCGCCGCGGGGCGGATTCTACGCCGCCACCAAGTTCGCGGTACGCGCCATTACCGAATGCCTGCGCCAGGAATTGCGCGCCCTGGGCAGCCCCTCACGGGTCAGCGAGATCTCCCCCGGGTTTGTGACCACCGAGTTTCACGAGGTCTTCTACCGCGGCGACGCGGAGCAGGTGGCTGCCGGACTGCCGGACTACAGGGTCCTGGACCCCCGCGATGTCGCCGCCTCCGTCATTCATATACTCGAGGCTCCCGACCATGTGGCGATACACGATGTTCTCATCCGGTCCAATGAGCAGGAGAGCTGATGTGCGCTCTTTTTTCGTGTCTTTCCTCGCGGCGCTCTGTTTCTTTCTGCCCGGCTGCCGGGATGAGGGAGGCGCGGTCCAGCCGGTCTCCAGGCAGAGCAGGCTCCCTCCAGCGGCGGGGGACAGCGATTCCCGCCTGGAGCAGGCGCTGTTGAAGATCACCGCAGGGTCGTATGACGAGGCCCGGGTGATCATCGCCGCGGTGCTGTCGGACCACCCCGGCTCCTACCGCGGCCGATTCCTGGAGGCGTTTACCTGGCATCGGCAGAAACGCTATGAGAAGGCTCGCAAGGGCTTCGAGGCTGTGCT
>CAUZHA010000213.1:0-3862 GCA_963579555.1 Planctomycetes bacterium UBA1146 | reverse complement strand
GGCAGAAGCTGCTCGAAGATAACGCGGCGTACCTGCAGTCGTGCAAGTCGGGTGTTGATTTCTCATCGATGATAAGCAAGGCTGAATCCGTACATAACTCCATAGCAAGACAACGCGGGCCGTGATGATGAAGAACTGCCGATCCCATTCGCTGTGGGCCCTCGCCACGCTGGCGTGCGCCGCACTCTCTCTCCCGGTCGGTGCCGACGAAGCGAGGGCCCCGCTGCCCGATCCCGACGGCAGGCCAGCGGACATGAGCAAGCCCGTGCAGGTGTACATCCTGATGGGCCAGTCCAACATGCTCGGCGCCGGCAACATCGGCAAACTGTCCGGTGTGGTGAAGAGCAAGGGGAAGTACCCCTACCTGGTCGACGAAGCCGGTAACTGGACCGTGCGCAAGGACGTTCGCAATGTGCGGGTCAATAACATCAGGGACATCACGAACGAGTGGATGACCATCGGGGGCGGCAACATCGGCCCGGAGATTGGCATCGGACACTACGTGGGCCACGTCACCGAAGCACCGGTTCTCATACTCAAGAGCTGCACCGGCAACCGAAGTCTCGGCTGGGACCTTCTCCCCCCGGGCAGCGAGCGGTACGAGTTCGGAGGCAAGACCTACGCCGGCTACAAGGACTCGCCCGAGTCGTGGGCCAAAGGCACCACGCCCAGGCCGATCAGGTGGTATGCCGGAAAACAGTACGACACCGACATCGCCGCAGCGAAGAGGGTGTTGTCCAATCTCGGCAAGTACTACCCCGGCGCGACCCGATACGAAATCGCCGGTTTCTTTTTCTGGCAGGGCGACAAGGATCGCTACAACGCCGGGCACGCCACCCTCTACGAGAAGAACCTCGTACATCTGATCAAGACGCTGCGCAAGGAATTCAAGGCGCCCAATGCGTACTTCGTCTGCGCCACCCTCGGTCAGACCAAGAAGGGAGCCGGAGGCAACGAGGGGCTGATCCTCAACGCCCAGCTCGCCGTCGACGGCAAGACCGGAAAGTACCCGGAGTTCAGGGGCAACGTTGCCAGCGTCTACAGCAACCCTCTTTCCATGGGAGGCTCCTCCAACGGCCATTACAGCGGGAACCCCGAGACCTACATGAACGTGGGTGAAGGCATGGGCCGGGCCATGGCCGAGTTGCTGGGCTCCAAGAGCTCGCTCTCGCAACTCGCCGAGCACCTCGACTCCGCCTCGAGGCCCGTGTACAGGGCCCTCGAGAAGAAGAACTACTCGACAGCCTGGAAGGCCCTGAAGAAGTTCGAAGAAACTCACAACGCCAATGTGAAGGCGAACAAACTCGACGAGGATGCGCTCGCGACACAGAAAACACTCCTGGCGGCTTTCAAGCAGGAGATCGACTGGCCGGTCGATCAGGCGATCGCCGAGATCGAAGGGCTGAAGAAGTCGGGCGACGTGTACCGCCTGAGCCTCGTCTTTCGCGACCACGACAAGGCGTTCAAGGGGATCGACAAGTTCGACATGGCCGTCGGCGCGACAGGGAAGGAGCTGCGGGGGTCCAGAATGCGCTTGGCGATCTCTACGGGGAAGAAGTTCTACGCCTTCATCGACGGGGTCAAACGCTCGGAGTCGAAGCGCAAGGGACCGCGTTCCGCGACCGGCATCAAGTCGATCACCGCGTACCTGAACCGCTTCGCCAAGCGTGAGAACGACAGCATCTACGGCAGGGCCGCCACGATCGCCGCGAAGAAGATCGCCGATCCCGATCACGTCGTCAACTCCGCCAGCGCATACATCCGGCTGGCGCAGACGGCCGAATGAACACTCGTTCCCGGAGGGGCAAGGGTGCCCCCTGGTTGCTTATCGCCCGGGGCATCACTTACTGCGTTTTGCCCAGAGACTTTCCTTCCCAGTTTCCGATGCTTCCGGGAGGGTAACCCATGAAATCACCTGGACTCCCAGGCAGGCCAGTGCCAGGAACCCCCAGATCGCCCCCAGCAGATGTGCCGGTGACCGCATCCATTGGCTGCTGCCATCAGCCCACCCCTGCCACCAGACCCAGGTCATTCCAGCCAGGCATAAGGGGATGACGATGCAAGTGCCCACGATGCTGCCTATTATCATGTATAAAAATATTTTCTCCAGCCGGGTAACGCCTGCCCAGTGGCCACCCGATGCTTCCCGCGAGGTTTCGAGTTGCTCAGCCCGCTCGAAATGCTTTCCAGCCTGGCCTTCACGGCCGGCATCTTTCGCTTCTTGCCCAAGGCCCCGGGACTTCTCGATCTCCCTGGTCAGCTGGAGCAATTCGAGATGCCGCAGGGCGCCTTTGCGCTTCCTCTCAATCCTCTTGAGCTCTTTTTTGCTTCCCTGGTCACGGGCTCCTTCAAGCTCTTGCTCGAGCTTACTGAGCTGTTCCTCCCCCCACCTTATTTCCTCAACCCTGAGCTTCTCCAGTGAGGCTTCGAGTTGCTCAAGCTGCTCGGAATGCTCTCCAGCCTTATCCTTGTGCCCGGCCTCTTCCGCCTCTTTTCCCAGGCGACGAAATCCCCTGATCTTTTTCATCAGCTGTAGCTTCTCAAGCTGCCACTTGATGTACTCGCGCTCCACTTCGAGCTCCTGGGCCGACTCCTCACCAGGGGCTTCTCTCCGTTTTTCATCGAGCTGAACGAGTTGTTCCTCCCATTCCCTTATTTCCGCAACCAGGCTTTCCTCGGTTTGTTCCTCGGCCACATCGCCAGCCTCCGGGAACTCACCGCTTCCACTTCCCGACGACCTCCTGCCCACAACCCAGAAGCAGAATTTTGTGAAGACAAAAAATGGAACTCCAACCACAAGCGCCACTTCCCACATCGGTCTCTCAAGCGAACAATAAACAGCAAGAGATCCGAAAAACCAGATAACCGGCTGCACACACCCAAGGATTGCAAAGAACACCCAGCCGAACTCAATAATAGCGTCCTTGAACACGACCGCCTCCCGCCCAATCTCTCTGCCAACGACTTGAACCCAGCCAATAGCCTATGCGAGGCCATCGGCGGGGCAAGGAGAGGGTGGCCATACGAGTTCAGCTTGCCTTGCCTGCAGCGCCTCTGGCCTTAAGGCCACTAAGGCGTAATGCTAGCCGGGGTGCAAATCCGATCTACTCATTCCAGACCTCAATTTCCGTCAGGCCACTGCGCGTACGGCCTTTGCCGATATGGGTGAAGACGACACGAATTTTACTCGTTTCGATCGGAGGGAAGGTGACGGTGTTGAGGGCGCTGCCGGCGGGCTTCTCCGGAACCTTTGACTGCTGGGGGATTTCTTGCCATTTGTCTCCCGTCCAACTTTGTAAGGTGTAAAACTTCGGGGCCTGGACCCCGCCGTGGTCGTCGTAGATGTGGAGCAGGACGCGGGCGAATTTCTTTTTCTCCCCAAAGTCTAGCGCGAACCAATCGGTGTCCTGATTCGGCGAACCATAACATGTCCAACGGTTCACCGGCGTGGCGCGGTAGACGATCTTGCCATCATGGGCGCTGGCCGGAATGCCGCCGTAACGGTCGTGGAAGGATGCGCTGGCTTTTGGGAATCCCTTTTTCGGGTTCGGGCTGAAGGCGATGTTTCCAGCCGGCGGCGGGGCGGGTACGTAGGGCTTGGCAACCGGCCCCCAGACTTCGAACTCGGTCAGGCCGGAGCGTTTCCCTTCCGCATGTTTAAACACGGCTCGCAGTTTTTGCGCCTGGATCTCAGGGAAGCCGACCGCAAACGGCCGCCGACCGACAGGTTTTTCCGGGCTGGCCTTCTGGTTGGGAACGGCTTTCCATGATGCGTCGCCTTTGGAGTATTCAAGGACGATCCCATGGGGTGCGGCGACCGGTTGGCCTTCGCCGTCATCGAGGAGGAAGAGTTTCACCTGCG
>CAUZHA010000212.1:0-4045 GCA_963579555.1 Planctomycetes bacterium UBA1146 | reverse complement strand
TTGAGGATTCGACCCCGCTCCAGATCAGATGAAGCGATTCCGGGTGATTTTCAGTATGCGTTCTTCAACAATGGCTCTGTTCTTTTTTCTGGTGACGATTTCTCTTTCCGCCCAGGAGGGAGACCGCGTCACCCTCAAGGACGGAAGCGTGATTCGCGGCGAGGTTCTGTCCCTGGAGGACGGTAAGCTCCAGTTCAAGACGGACTTCTCCGGCACGATCGGCATCAAACTGGAAAAGGTCGCCCGGCTGGAGGTCTCCCGCGCCCTCCGCTTTGAGCTGAAGGGGGGCGCCGTACATCCGGCCACGGCCAGCAGTTCCGAGGACGGAAGGCTCGAGCTGATCCTCGAGGGAACCGGCCGCAAGCTCGCGGTCGAGCTGGATAGTATCAAGACGATCAAGGTTTCTGTGGTCGGGAAGAAACGGTCGACCAGGGGAGCCATCAATTTTGGCGGCAGCGCGACGGATGGGAACACGCGGACAAGATCAGCCATCTTCAACGCGGATCTGGAGGGACGCTTCGACAACCAGCGCCTGTCGGTCGGTCTCGCCTACAATTATGCAGAGGACCTCGGCGGGCTGACAGCCCGCAACAGCAAGGCGCGATTGAAGTACGACTATTTCATTACCGAGGAGCTGTTCCTGTTCGGCAGTCTCCTGGCGGAGGAGGACAGCTTCCAGGACCTGGATCTCAGGACAGCTGTTGCTTTTGGGCCGGGCTACCAGTTCATCGAGGCGGGGGACCTGGAGTCGGTTTACCTCAAGGGCCTGGCCGCCTACGGAGAGCTGGGGCTTTCCTATGTCGATGAAGATTTCATCCAGGCGGGGGACAACTCCTACCTGGCCGCGAAATGGTCCATCAACCTGGACTGGAAGATTCTGCCGAAACTCGCGCTCTTCCATCATCACGAGGGATATCCCAGCCTCGCGGACATGGATGATTTCTACGTGACGACCGAGACCGGGGTCCGGGTTTCGATCTACGAGAACTTCGTATCCACCCTGCAGGTCAACTGGCGCTGGGACAATTCACCTTCCCCGGGCTTCGGTCGATCTGATACGAACTACCTGCTGACGTTCGGCTATACGTTCGATTTCTGAGCCGCCAGGCATCCCGCTTCCGGCTCACTTCTGCTTGTGAATGGATTCGAGCCAGGCCTTCTCTAACGTGTTGAACTGGACATCCTTGAAGACGATGTCGCAGGCCTCGACCGGGTCGGTTCCCTTGTGCAGCTCCCAGAAGTAGTCCTTGTAGAACGCCCGCACCTTTTTCTGGGTGCCGGGGTTGGGGTGCTTGAAGTTGATGAGGAAGTGAACGAAGGACCAGGCCTGGGCGTAGGCGATGCCGACCACGTCCGGCCTGTAGAACTCGTGGTGCTTCAGGCGGATGAGCTTGCTGAGGGGAACGATGCGTCCCCGGCGAAGATAGGCCTTGAGCACATTGCTGCGCCCGACATTGAAGGTGTTCATCTTCGCCTTGCTGCCCTTGATGATCAGCGGGGAGATCACCTCGGCGAAGCCTTCATCGAACCAGCGCGGCGCGTTGGGGATGTAGAAATCGAAGTACTGGTGCCAGCCCTCGTGGTAGAGGCTGTAGAAGGGATCCCTGCCCTGCGATTCCCGATCGGTATGCTTGTAGCCGACGAGCTCCTTGCTGCCGGGTTCGTAGTGGGCGCCGGCCATCCGGGGGCCACCGTTCTTATGGTATTCTCCGCCGTCGCGGTAGAAGCGGAGGATGTATTTGTACGGTATCTTCTCATCGAATTTGAACAGGTCCTGGTAGATCTGTTTGGTGACGATGTCCATCTTCCTGCCCAGGTCCTTGACCGTCTTCTCGTCACAGGTCGAGAGGATGTGGTAGTACTTCGTCTCGTGGTGGACCGAGCCGGGGTGCCTCTTTCCGAAGCTCTCTACCTTGTTCAGGTTGATGACGTTCCAGTCGATCGGGATGCCGTATTCGGCCAGGAAGGTGTTCAGGCGCCACGGGTAGTTGCCGCGGGCGTCGATCAGATCGATCAGGTCCTGGGTCGCCCGCAGGTTGGTTCGTTCGTAGGGCTTTGAGGTCGGCAGGGTGATCAGCCCGCTCCTGGAAATGAGCATCCACAGGGAGTGGGCGTTCTTTTTTTCCAGGGCCTGCTTGAGGTGGTCGACCTCCTTGATCTTTTTCGATTGCCGTTTCTTCCAGAAGTCAGACGTCTTCTTTTTTTTGACCTCGGGTTTCTTCTCCAGCTTGCCCTCGACCAGCTTGTAGCCGCGCGCGAGGACCGTCTCGACCTGCTCCTCCCGGAGCCAGCGCTCTCCTTCCCGGGCCTCGCCAAGGAGGAGATGGTATTCAAGGTTGGAGGGGTCCTTTTCCAGGAGGCGGCGAATGCACGTCCTGCGCTCTGGAATCAGTTCCTGCTTGCCGGCGAAGGCCTCCAGCTTGATCCAGTCCTCCAGGCTCCTGGCGCGCTTGCGGTATTTTTCGAAGAGCGTGATGGCCTTGGCATCCCCGGCTCGTTTGATCTCGCCCACCTCCGCGCGCGGAATGAAGCTCTTGCCTCGCCAGCTGTCGATGACCACGACCCGGCTCGTGATATCGAGAATCGTACCCTTGTATTTCCTGGCGAAGATCGGGTTGATGGAGTCCCGCTCCAGGCGGACCGGCGATTGTTTTCGATAGACCGTATCAAGGGCGGCTTCTTTATCTTCTTCCTTGCCGATGGCTCTTTCGACTGAGGCCGCCGAGTGGGGTCCTGCGGCCGACACTCCGATGGGCAACAGCGTGTAGAGAGCCAGGATGATCGGTAGCCAGCAGCGGGCGGGATGGCCTGGAGAAAGGGGGTGGGTCTTGAGACGTATGAACATCGGCGTGCTTGCTTGAGTGGTGGGGAGCAGATGGAATCCGAGACCATTTTTCTGCGGCTCCCGCTGAATTACCAGAAAAAATGACGGAATGAAAACGCCGGGATGGGAACCGCAGGTCGAGCGCGTCTTATTCGTGAACCTGGTTCGGCAGGGGGCGCTCCTCAAGGCCGGCGACCAGGTTGTCCCGGGCCAGCTCGCCCATCCTGAGCCGCGAGCGCAGGGTGGCGCTGCCGGTATGGGGAGTCAGCACCAGGTTGGTCAGCTCGAGCAGGGGATGGTCTCGCGGCAGGGGCTCCGGCTCGGTTACGTCGAGCGCGGCGCCTGCAATCCAGCCTTCAGTGAGGGCGGTGTGCAGGCCGGCCGAATCAACGACCGGTCCGCGGGCGGCATTGATGAGGATGGAGTCCTCTCGCATCAGCCGCAGCTCCGATTCCCCGATGAGTCCCTCGGTTTCTTCGGTGAGCGGTACATTCAGCGAGACGAAGTGCGCCTCCCGCAGGAGGCTGTCGAATCCGGAGTACTCTACTCCAAGGGCCTCCTCGCTCTCCAGGTCGCGGTTGCGGTTGTGGTAGAGGATTCGCATATCGAAGCCGCGGGCGCGGCGGGCGACCTCTTTGCCGATTCTGCCCATGCCGATGATGCCCAGCGTGCTGCCGTGGACCTCGAGTCCCGGGAGCTCGCTAGGATCGTAGTGGGTGAAGCCGGGGCTCCGGGCGAAGCGGTCCCCGGTCACGACATTGCGCGCCGCGGCCAGCAGGAGGGCCATGGTCATGTCGGCGGTGACCCCATCGACGGCGCCCGGCGTGTTGCCTACGGCGATGCCGCGGGCCTCGCAGGCTCCGACGTCGACATGATCGACACCAACGCCGAAATTGCTCACCACCAGGAGGTTCGGCAGGCGATCGAGAAGCTCGCCGCCTATTTCGTCGTGGCCGTAGGTGTAGATTCCCCGGATCGAGGCCAGGGTCGCGCTGTCCGGCTCATCGAGAAGGCTCCAGGAGAGGATCTCGCAGTGAGGCTCCAGGGTTTCCAGCAGGAAGTCCGGCAGCGGTATGTCTAGGAGGATTTTTGGCAGTGACACCTGGGGAAATCCATCTATTGTTCCAAGGGGATTCGCTACAGAAGGTAGCTTTTTATCGCGGAGTAAGCTAAAGGTACTCAAGCGTCTTTGAGTACACAGTATGGAGCAGCCTTCGGCCA
>CAUZHA010000211.1:0-4053 GCA_963579555.1 Planctomycetes bacterium UBA1146 | reverse complement strand
GGACCGGAAGATCGAGAACGTCGTTCTGCTGGGCGTGCACACCAATATGTGCGTCCTGGGGCGTCCCTTCGGCCTTCGGCAGATGGCCCGCAACGGCAAGAACGTCGTCCTCATGCGCGACATGACCGACACGATGTACAACCCCGCCATGGCGCCCTTCGTCAGCCACTTCACCGGCAACGATCTCATCGTCGAGCATATCGAAAAATTCGTCTGCCCGACGATCACCAGCGACAGCTTCATCGGCGGCGGAACCTTCCGATTCAAGAACGACAAGAGGCCCAACCTGCTGATCATCATGGCCGAGCAGGAATACAAGACCAACCAGACCCTTCCTGCCTTCGCCGCGAAACATCTCGGCCATCTCTTCAAGGTGGACTACATCCACGCCAGCGAGAAGGAACGCAACGCCCTGCCGGGCATCGAGGCCATCAAGAAGGCCGACATTATACTGGTCAGTGTTCGCCGCCGCCTGCTGCCCGCGCCCAAGATGAAGCTGCTGATCGATTTCGCCGCCAACGGCAAGCCGATCGTCGCCATCCGTACCGCCAGCCACGCCTTCGCGATGCGGAAAAAGGGGGAATGGAAAGATAACCTCGTCGAGTGGTCCGAGTTCGACCGCGACATCATTGGCGGCAACTATACGGGACACCACGGAAACGGCCCGCGCGTGACGCTCAGCAACCCGGGGATAAGACTGACCTCAAAGGCCCACCCCATCCTCAAGGGAATCGACCTCGGCAAGCTGAAAGGATGCGGCTCGCTCTACAGGACCACCCCCCTGGCGAAAAGCGCGACAGAACTCGTTCGCGGAACCATCGCGGGAAAAGCTCCCGAAGCGATCGCCTGGACCAACAAGACCAGCACCGGCGGCCGCGTCTTCTATACCAGCCTCGGCCACGTTGATGATTTCGCCCAGCCGGGCATGAATATCCTGCTTCGAAACGCCCTGTGCTGGGCCGCCGGGTTGGATGTTCCCGAATGAACTCGAGCCGACCGTTGACAGCGCTGGCGATCACGGCCCTCCTTGCCAGCGCGAGCCAAGGCTCCGTGCAGGCGCAGAAGCAGCCCGCGCCCGCGGAGCTCCCTGGAAAACCGGCACCGGAATGGGACGCTATCTTCGCCCGCAAGAAAGGGTGGACCGGAGCGGACGGATGCTACTCGGTCGAGATGGGAGATGGACGCACCCTCTGGCTCTACTCCGACACCTGGGTCGGAACGGTGGCGGAAGGAAAGCACGCGAAAGGCTCACGTCTGGTGAACAACTCCATCGGCCTGCAGCCCGCCGTCATAAATGGAAAACCTCCGAAACACGATAGCCTGGAATTCTACTGGGGAAAGCCCGGCAAGGATGGCAAGCCGAGGGCCTGGATTGAGCCAGAGCTCCGACTCAAAGCTGATGACCCGCAGGCCGCGAGCAAGAGCTGGTACTGGCTGCTCGATGGCTGCGTGATCAACCCTCCCGGTGGAGGTAAAAAGCTCCTCGTCTTTCTCATGCATATGGGCAGAAAAAAAGAAGGCGGCGAGGGCGTCTTCAACTTCAGGATGCTCGGTGGCGCGCTGGCGGTCGTCTCCAATCCTCTCGCTGATCCCTCACAGTGGAAAATCAGCCAGGCTGTCAATCCCCACTCGCGCAGAAGCGGTACCGACGATATCTCCTGGGCCACAGCGCTCTATCACTCGGAAGGAAGAGGCCCCGGAGAACCTGGAACTCTCTATATCTATGGAATCCGCGACGTCAAGGGACTCAACAAGCAGGTGGTTCTCGCCAGGGCTCCCGCCGCCAGGGCGGATGATTTCTCCACCTGGCGTTTCTTCAACGGCAAGGGCTGGAGCGAGAAGAGCTCCGACTCGGTAAAAATAACCGACCAGGCCGTCAACGAGCACACCGTCGAGAAGATCTCCTTCGGAGGAAAAAACCACCTGGTCCTCGTGGAGAGCCAGCCGGTCTTCGGCAGGCACGTCCTGGTGCGAACGGCGGCGAATCCCGAGGGACCCTGGAGCGAATTCAAGAAGGTCTTCCTGGTCACGAACATGGAAAAGGGCAAGCACAAGCGCTTCACCTACGCCGGAAAGGGACACGCGCATCTTTCAGCTCCGGGCGAGCTGCTGATTTCCTATGTCATCAACTCCCACAATTTCTGGGACATGGTCGGCGACGCAACCATCTACCGCCCGCGTTTCATCCGGGTTCCCCTCGACTCCATCTTCGACTGAAGCGGACTTTTCCACCCAGCCGCTGTTGGCTTCCAGCCGGAGCAATCGTTACATTATGGAGCTGCAACGATAACCTCGCGAAGGAATCCGACGCGGCCTCGAGCGGTGTCGGATTCTTGAGGAACAACCCATCCTGCGTGGAGCGTTTATCCTGGTGAAAACTGTCGTCACCTTTTCAGGCGGTCTTGACTCGACCACCCTGCTGTACCAGCTGCTGCAGGATGATGGCGAGGTCCTCGCGCTCAGCGTGGATTATGGCCAGCGCCACAGGGTAGAGCTCGACCGCGCGGCGAAAATCGTCGAGCCTCTCGGGATACGGCATGAGATAGCCGACCTCCGCTCCATCACCAATCTTCTCGGCGGCTCGAGCCAGACGGATGCGGCCGTCAAGGTCCCCCTCGGCCACTACGAGGCCGAGAGCATGAAACAGACCGTGGTCCCCAACCGCAACATGATCCTGCTCTCGCTGGCGGCGGCCTGGGCCATCGGGGAAAAGGCCGATGCCGTTGCCTACGCCGCCCACGCCGGCGACCATGCCATCTACCCCGACTGCAGAAGCGAGTTCGCCGAGGCTCTCGGCGGTGCCATCGCGCTTGCTGACTGGCACGAGGTCAAGCTGCTGCGACCCTTCGTTGACAAGACCAAGACGGAGATAGCTATACTCGCCGGTGAGCTCGGAGTGCCTCTTGAGCTCACCTGGAGCTGCTACCAGGAAGGCCCGCTTCACTGCGGCGCCTGCGGCACCTGTATCGAGCGCCGGGAGGCGCTTCTCCTGGCTGGGCCAGATGATCCCACCGAATATGACAGCTTCGCCCCGGCCCTGATGCGCGATGGACCCGGCTCGTTCACCATCGACTGGGAAAAAACGATCGGGGGAGGGGAGATGCCCCCCGAGCGAAGACAGGGGACCGGGGAACCCGCATGAGCTACAGCGTCAAGGAAATCTACTACACGATCCAGGGTGAAGGAGCCCAGACCGGCAGGCCGGCGGTCTTCTGCCGTTTCGCCGGCTGTAATCTCTGGTCAGGCCACGAAGAAGATCGAGCCGATGCGGTCTGCGACTTCTGCGATACCGAGTTCGTCGGCACCGACGGACCGGGAGGCGGAGAGTTTCAGGATGCCGGAGAGCTGGCCAGGGCTGTCGCGGAGAAATGGCCCGCTGCCGCTCGGGATAATGGAAACCCGCTGGTGGTCTGTACCGGTGGAGAGCCCCTGCTACAGCTCGACGATGCGGCGATCGAGGCGCTCCATGCCGAGGGTCTCGAGATCGCCATCGAAACCAACGGGACCAAAAAACCGCCGGAAGGAATCGACTGGGTCTGCGTCAGCCCCAAGGCCGGCGCCGAGATGATCGTCGACAGCGGTGACGAGCTCAAGCTGGTCCACCCCCAGGATGGCCTGAACCCGGAAACCTTCGAGAGGCTGAACTACACCCACTTCTTCCTGCAGCCGATGGATGGGCCCAGCCTGAATGAAAATACCGCGCTCACCCTGGCCTATTGCCTTGAAAACCCCCTCTGGCGTCTCAGCATCCAGGCGCACAAGCTCATCCACCTGGCCTGTTCCATACCCGTCAAATGAATCTTCCCCAGAGGGCCCAGATAGTGATTGTCGGAGGCGGCGCGGTAGGCTGCGCCGTCGCCTACAGCCTCACCGAGGCGGGCAAGACGGATATTCTCCTCCTCGAGAAGGAGTCCTCCGTAGCCGCCGCCACCAGCTCCCAGGCCGCAGGCCTGGTCGGGCAGGTGCGCAATACAGCCGAGCGCGTCCAGCTCGCCATGTGGTCGGTGGAGACCTTCTCCCGCCTGCAGGAAAACGAGAAGAGCAACCCGGCCT
>CAUZHA010000210.1:0-4077 GCA_963579555.1 Planctomycetes bacterium UBA1146 | reverse complement strand
GGTTTGTAACGCGGTTTTATGCTCGTCAATTTTCAAGCTGATCCGCTCGGCTTCTTTAATGGCGGCGTCTAAAGTGTCCTTATCAAGATAGAACCATTCCCCCTCGACCCGGTGTTCTGCGAAGGTATGGTGCAGATGCGTTTCGACCGTATCGATGGCTGTGACCTGGAATGACCTGTAGTCGTGTATTTCGCGTGGGTTGCTGGTTTTATGTTCGTCAATCCGTTCTTCTACCGCGCGCGTACCGCGTGTGATGCCTATTTTTACGTAAGGGGTCATCTCTCCTGTTCGCGTATCGATTTCGCGTAAGAAGTAGATGAATCCGGGCTTGGTAGATATCGCCATGATTAATCTTTCTCACCGCGCAGGAAGGGAGCCGGTGCCTGACCCTTCGGAGCCAGGTAGTCCGGGCCGAGGAGGTCGCGGACTGTGGTGATGAGGAGATCCTCAAGCTCGGGCTTGTAGCGGCCGGGGAGGGCGTAGTAGACCTGGGAGAAGTCGGCCTCGTAGCCGCCTTCCTTGAGGACACGGCGTGAGGGGATGTAGCCGGGCATGTCGTTGCACCAGGCGTTGATCCAGAGACGGGTGTAGTCGAGCTCGGTCTTGAGCCTGACGGCGTAGTCGACGACGACCTCGCCGGGGAGGAATACGAGCGCCAGGTCTTTTTTGAAGCTCCAGGTGGAGATGGTGTAGGAAACGAACTCCTGGATCTTGCCGTTCTTCTCGAGCTGCTCAAGCATGAGCTTCGCCTGGTAGCCGTGGAAGTCGCTGCGCTTGGCGGTTGCTTCCCAGTGGGCTCGATCGGCGGGTTTCTCGAGCGGCAGCTGGATCGTTCGCTGGCGGATGACGGGGGTTCCGGTCAGAGGTTTCAGGTCCGTTTTCATCACGGCCGCGACACCGGCGGCGATCTTCTGCCCGTGGCTCTTCGCATCGCCGATACCGCGTGAGGGCTGCGGGCCGACGTCCGCTCCGCAGCCGACCGTGACCACCGAGATGCTGCCGGGATGGTCCTTCTCGATGCTCTCCCCGGCGAACCCGGCCCAGTCGCCGCAGATGCGGTTACGCGATCCGAGTGTGGTGCAGTGGCAGGCGTAGTTGGCCCAGATGGCGATGGCCTTGCCGACGGCATCCTTTGCTACCAGGAAGGGGAGGCTGTGGTCGACCGGTCCATCTCGCTGGAAGCCGAAGCCGGCCCAGCGGCCGTTGTTGAGCACACGGCGGTTGCCGCCGAAACCGGCCCTACCCATGCCCCAGGAGAGGCTCGCCGGTTTGCGCGCCTCGAGCGCAGCGGCGGCCGCCTCGACGATCCGGTCGATGAGCCAGTCGGTGTATTTGTTCATGTTGGCCTTCTGCGCAGCGGTGGCCCGTCCGCCCCAGAGGACCACGGCGTAATCGCGCAGGCTGGGGGCGTTGTGGGTGTGGGTCACCGCCAGCACCAGGTTCGCGGGCTTGATGCCGTGGCTCTTTTCGAGCTTCTTCGCCACTTCCCGGGTTACGCTCGCCGGGATACCGCAATTATCGACGGCGACGATCACCGCCGGGTCCTTCACTCCGATCGCCAGCGCCCGGGCCCAGATCTTCGTGTCGATGCCCTCGTGCTCCTTTGTCCTGCTGCCGTAGCCCGCCAGCGCTACCGGGTGGGTGGGGGTGACGTCGACCTTTGCAACGCCGACCGCGACAGGATCCGCCTGGGCAGCAGGCGAGCTCACGAGGAGGCAGGAGAACAACAGGCAGGCTCGGAACTTCATCTTTCAGATTTTCTCCGCCACGGGGACAACCTGGATCAGCTCGATGTCTCCCTTGTCGATGGGGACCTTGACCGATTGCTTGCCGGGGGCTCCCTCGAGCTTGAGGTCGCTCCATTTGCGGGTCTGCTTGTTGAGGTGGCGGACGCTCTTGAACTTGCCTGTGATGGCGAGGGTCGCCTCGCGCTTGGTGCCGATGTCGCGGTTGCCGAGGGTGATGAAATCCTCGTTCTTCAGGCCCTTGAAGACGCCCATGACGATGTGCTCGCCGGAGGGTTGCAGCCAGTAATCTTCTGGGGCCTTGCGGGCACTCACAGGCAGGGGGGCGGTGTTGTAGACGTCGACCGAGCGCGCGAGGGTGATGTAGGGGCTGAAGGCCGCCAGCATGTTGTTGATGTAGGAGACCTCGTTGCCGATCCCTGAAAGCGGCGGCGGCTCGGTCTCGACCACCTTGTGGATGTCGAACATGGTCCAGCCGACCCACCACTTGAAGCCCTTGAAGCCGTAGGCGACGCTCATGGCGACGGTCTGGCGCATCTTGAGCACGTTGTCGCCGTGCACGTGCACGAAGCGGAAGACCGGGATGCCGCCGGCGGCGAGCGACATGCGGCGGTAGTATTCGAGGAAGTGGAAGTGCAGGTGCGCCTGGCGCTGCCAGTGGTAGTCGTAGTACTCGAGCATGCGCGGGCGAACGACATCGAGGAAGAGCTCGATGCCGCCGTACTTCGAGTAGGTGGTGAACTCGGCGGGGTGGTTCGGGTCGATGGCCTCGAACTGGCGCCGCTGGTTGCCGAAGTGGGCAAACCACGAGGGCTTTTTCCGGTCGCTGAGGTAGTAGCTGATCACCGTCTTCTCATCTTTGAGGGCGTGGGCGGTCCAGGGGGTGACGCCGTGCAGGAGCAGGTAGATCCCGGCCTTCTTCGCCTCGGCGAAATCCGCCAGGCTGCCCTCGAGGCCGTTGAAGCTGGCCTTCTTCATGGTGACGAAGAGGTTCTTCAGCCCGACGCGGGGCCCCACCCAGCTCGGGCTCAGGAAGGAGATCAGCGCCGGCATGCGGAAGGGCCCCGGCAGCGCCTCGCGCACCTTCTTCTCGAAGGGGCCGATGCCGAAGACATCGCTGGTGCGCTGTTTGGGATGAACCTCCAGCCGCTCGAGCTTGCCGCCGGTGTAGGCGACCTCGATCCCGAGGCCGTTTTCGGAGTTGACCCGGAAGGCGACATCCCGGTCAAGGGGCCAGCCGGGAAGCACGCAGACCCGCTTGCCGGTTGAGGCGATGAGCAGTGAGCGCAGCGTGTCGATGAGGGTGTCGATGCCGGCGTTCTCTTCCGGAAGCTCAGAGAAATCCGCTCCCCAGAAGCGGGGGAAGCGGGTCTCGCCCTTGCCTCCGGCAAGGTAGGGTCCGGCCTTCTCGATGGCGGCCTTGACCGCAGCCGCGCTCTTCTCCGGCGGCAAGGGCTTGATCTCCCGTTCGGGGAGCTCCTTCTTCTCGGCGGCTGCGGCCGCCGGCTTGAGCGGGTGGGGGCCGCGGCCGCTGCAGGCGCTCAGGTAGCGCCGGATGACCAGGGCGCGCGCCATCTCGGCGCCATCCTCGTCCGAGCCGAGGCGGATGCTGCCCTTGTTCCAGAACTTGTTCCAGGCGTCCATCTGGCCACGGACAGCTCCGTTGACGTCGGTCTTGTTGACCGCCTTGATCGCGTCCTCGACACTGGTGGGCTTCTCGGGCGCGACGATGTGGATCTGCAGGTCGAAGACCTGCAGGGGCTGCGTTGTGTGGAAGGACGCGTCTTCCCGCGGCTCCATACCATCGCAGAGGAGCACCAGGGCCTTGTCGTTTTTGCGGAAGATCGATCTCTTGAGTTCCTTGTCGGCACTCGCCCGGCCGCCCTCTCCTTCGAGCCAGGTATCGAGGTCTACCGGGGCCGATGTGCGCAGCTGGAGATGGAAAACATCTTTATTGGCATCGACGTAGAAGGAAAAGACCGGCTTGCTGGGCTGGGCTGGTCCCTTGACGACCACCTCGCCGTATTTGAAGAGCAGGGTCTGCTCGAGAGTTCCGGGAGCAGTCGAGAGCCCCGGAGTGATGCGGAAGCGGGCGCCTCCCAGGACCTCGGCCTTCGCGCCGGGCTTCGGGATGCGGGCGATGGTGACCCGGACATCGCCATCCGCGTTGGTCCAGACGCTGGCGAGCACCTTGCCGTTGCCGATCGGCATGGCGTCCTCGGCGGTCTTGCTCGGCGTCTTCCAGGAAACGTTGGTGTCCCGGATGGGATCAAAGGCCTTGCCGGCCGAGGGCGGGTTGGCCGGCGCCAGGGCCATGAGCGCGCCGTCGCTC
>CAUZHA010000209.1:0-4082 GCA_963579555.1 Planctomycetes bacterium UBA1146 | reverse complement strand
TCCCCACGAGGCCCTGGCTGTCATGCGGAAGATCAACCGGGTTCTCGCGGTGGCGCCACTGGAGGCGCAGGAGGGCGGTGCCGGCGAGGGGGCGGAATCTTCGGGCGCAGGGGACGAGGAGGAGGGGGTTGTCGCAGGGTGGTGCGGGGAGCTTGATGCGGCGCGGGCGGACAAGGACTACGAGGTGGCCGACCGTCTTCGCGACCAGATTATCGAGGCTGGTTATGATGTCAGCACGAGCCCGGAAGGCACCGTAGCGAAAAAGAGGCTTGCCTGAGGCCGCTTCCTGGATCTACATTTGTGGAGAATAACTGTCAACTCTGTTAGACTCAGAGCTCTGGTCCAGGCGGGTTCGTTTGCCGGGTGGCCGGTCGCCTGCCGGGCTGTTTTTTCTGCGAGATTTACCCACGATTGATTTCTTGGCTGTTATGGGAGGTCTGATGCTTACTCCTTCAAAGGTCCTCGACCTGTATTTCCTGGAGGCTCGCTGCATGCTGATCGAGGTGGCTGCGACCCTCGACCGTTTTGACCGGGCTGTTGATTCGGACTCCGGCGGCGATGGTGGGGACAACCGTATTGAGGCACTCTACGAGTCCCTGCAGGTGCTCTCCTCAAAGAGCGAGACCCCTGACAGGTCCGAGCAATTGCTCAAGCTGTTTTCAGGCCCCGCCTGAGCTTGATTCTGAAACGACCACCGGCATGAAACTGACCCGAGAGAGCGATTCCAGATGCAGATAATTCAACCTCACTATCATGCGATCGCGCGTACCGCGCAGGACTACGAGCGGATGGCCATGTCCGGTGTAGTCGCTGTCTGTGAACCGGCCTTCTGGGCCGGTTTTGACCGAAAGTATCCCGAGACCTTCATCGATTATTTCCGCCAGATCGGAGAGTTTGAGCCCACCCGGGCGGCGGACTACGGTATTCGCCATTTCTTCTGGGTCGCGGTCAATCCGAAGGAAGCAGAGAACACCGAGCTCAGCCGCGAGGTTCTCAAGAAGTTTCCCGATTTTTTCAAGATGCCCAACTGCCTGGGCGTCGGGGAGACGGGTCTGCACAAGTCGACCGCCAACGAGGCGATGCTCTTCGAGGAGCAGGTGTCACTGGCTATCGAGCACGATCAGCTTATCCTGATCCACACCCCGCATCTCGAGGACAAGACGCATGGTACCCGCAGGATCCTGGAGATCCTCGCGGGCTTGCCCGTCGATCGCAATCGCGTCTGGATCGACCATGCTGAAGAACATACCATTCGCCCGATTCTTGATGCGGGCTATTGGAGCGGGTTCACGCTCTATCCCATCACCAAGTGCTCTCCCAAGCGAGCCGTTGACATGCTCGAAATGTACGGCCGCGAGCGCATCCTGGTCAACTCCTCAGCCGACTGGGGGCCGAGCGATCCCTTCACCCTGCAGGAGTGCGTCTGCGAGTACCGCCGGCGCGGCAACTCCCTGCAGGATGCGATGGAGATCTTCTACAACAACCCGGTCCGCTTCCTCGGGCAGAACCCAAAGTTTGACCTGCCTCTGCTGAAGGTCGAGGAAATGCGGGAAGAAGCCGAGGCCCCGGTGGAACAACCCGCCGAGGAGCCGGCCGACAGCGCCTGATGGCTGGGTAGTGTATCTTTCTTTTGCCCGCGGCTCGCCTAACGCACCGAGGCGCCGTCAGCCGCTTCGCAGGCGATCGCGCCAGCCGGGGTTTCCAGGACCTTGCCCGCGTAGGTGACCTTGCCGTCCTGCATGATGAGGGGGACCTTCTCGAATTCGCTGCGCGAGAGCTTCTTCTTTGGTCGGGATTCGATTCCCTCGACGGTCGCCAGGTCGCCGCTGGCGGCCTCGCCCGGATCGACAGGCGAGATCGTGCCGTCGTCGAGATCCGAGGCGAGGATCATCCCCCGGCTCTCGATTCCCCGGAACTTTGCCGGCTTGAAGTTGGCTACGATGAGCACCTTGCGGCCCTGGAGCTCTTCCGTGCTGAGGTGCTCCCTGAGGCCAGCGCAGATGGAGCGCTTTTCGCCGCCGACATCGACGCTCATGGCGAAGAGAGCGTCGGCATCGGGATGCTCGTTGACCTCCTCGATGATGCCGACCCGCAGCTCCAGCTTGGTGAAGGGATCGACCTCGCCCTGGGGCTGTTTCTTTTTTTTCTCGGGATTGTCTTTTTTCGGCCGCTCTCTCCTCGGGAAGAGCGGTGTGGCCGGCTGCAGGCTGTAGGAGCTGGTGCCGGGGGAGAAGTCATCTGTCTTTCCGAGCTCGATTCCAAGGACGCCGGCGGCCGTCGTGGCGGTCGCGGGCATGGCCGGCTCGAGCAGGGACAGCGCCCAGCTCATGGCCTCGGTCGAGCTGTAGAGGATCTTTTCAACGGCCGCGTCATCTTCGACCTTCCAGGGTTCCTGCTCCGTCAGGTAGCCGTTGATCTTGCGCAGGAAGGCCCAGAGGGTGTCGAGGGCCTTGTGATGGTCGCGCGTTTTCACGTGTTCGAAAAATTCCGAGGCCACCTCTCTCCCGCCCAGGTCATCGATTCCCTCCGAGGGGTTCAGCGTGCCGCCCGCACGGGAAATTCCCAGCTTGGAGATCCTCATGATCAGGTTGCCGAGGTCGTTTCCAAGCTCGCTGTTGTAGCGCTTCTCGAGGTCTCCGATGGAGAAGCGGCCATCGTGTCCGCTGGCGAAGGCGCGGAGGAGGTAGAAGCGTGTCGCGTCGACTCCGAACTCGCCGACGACCTGCATCGGGTTGACGACATTGCCGAGGCTCTTGGCCATCTTCCTGCCGTCCTTATCGAGGATGAATCCGTGGACGTACACCTGCCGGGGGAGGGGCAGTCCCGCTGAAAGCAGCATGGCGGGCCAGATCACCGTGTGGAACCAGAGAATGTCCTTGCCGATGACGTGGCAGTCCGCGGGCCAGCAGCTCTCTTTTGAGGAGTCCGGCTCCTTGAGGGCGGAGATGTAATTGGACAGGGCGTCGAACCAGACATAGAGGACGTGCTCGGGGTCGTTGGGCAACGGCACTCCCCAGCTGAAGCCTGATCTCGAGATGGACAGGTCATGGACCTCGTCATCGAGTCGCGAGAGGATCTCGTTGCGGCGCTCGGCGGGCACGATGAAATCCTGGTTCTCCCGGATGTGCTCGCGCACAGCATCCCTGTATTTCCCAAGGCGGAAGAAGTAGGTCTCCTCCTTGATACGGGTCTTCGGGTGGTCGGCGCATTCGCCCGCCGCGATGTCGGATTTCTGCAGGGCCTTCTCGCAGGAGACGCAGTAGTCGGTCTCGTAGTCTCCCTTGTAGATGTCATCCTGCTCGTAGATCTTCTGGTAGATCTCCTGCGCGAACTTGTGATGGCGCGCTTCCGAGGTCCTGATGAAGTCGGTGTGGGAGATCCCGAGTTTCTCGTAGATACCCTTGAAGGCCCGTGATTTTTCATCGACGAAGTCCTGGGCTGCCTGCCCGGCCTCCTCGGCCGCGTTTTGGATCTTAAGCCCATGCTCATCTAGCCCGATCAGGAACCAGGTGTCCCTGCCCTGCAGGCGGGCGGCGCGGGCGTAGAAGTCCGCGAGAATCTTCTCGTAGGCGTGTCCCATGTGGGGGACGCCGTTGGGATAATCAATCGCCGTGGTGATGTAGAAGTTGTCGGGTGCTTTGCTCATGGGTGCATAGTATGTCGGACGGGCGCCGTCCTGTGAAGAGGGGGCTGCTGCGGGCCAGAGATCTCAGCCTTCCGCCGATTCTCTGTCCTCAAAGATCCGGCTTCCCTCGGTGGTCTTCTGCCCCTGGTATTTTCCGCTATAGGGACGCGAGGCTTCGCAGTCCATCTTGCAGAAGACCAGCTGGCAGATTCTCCGGCCTACCTCGAGCTTGATCGGCAGGGAATTCGCGTTGTAGAGCTCAAGGGTGATACGCCCCCTGAAGCCCGGATCGACCCAGCCGGCGTTCTGGATGAACAGGCCCATGCGGCCGATCGAGCTTCGTCCCTCGACGAAGGCGGTCAGACCGGCTGGCAGCTCGATGTATTCCATGGTGGTGGCCAGCAGGAAGGAGTGGGGCGGCAGGGTGATCTCCTCGCATTGGAGGCTCCTGTACTGG
>CAUZHA010000208.1:0-4097 GCA_963579555.1 Planctomycetes bacterium UBA1146 | reverse complement strand
TTAGTCGTGGATATAAAGCTGTTCCCTATAACAGTTCTTGAATCGGATTTCCAGTGCTGGCTGGAGCCGTAAAGCCGTCCCGCCCAAGGGGTGTGGCGGGGTTGATATTCAGCGCGGTAAAGAGTGTTGCGGTAAAATCCTCCAGGGTTACCGGGCTGGATTTTACGTAAGCCGCTTGTTTATCTGACTCTCCATAAACACTACCACCCCTGATCCCCGCACCGGCAAGCATTGCTGAATAGCAGTTAGGCCAATGGTTGCGGCCGATACGCTTGGCGCCCTTACTGATCTTGGGTGTACGACCAAATTCACCCACCAATACGACCAGTGTGGTATCGAGCATTCCGCGATCCTTGAGGTCCTCAAGCAATGTAGCTACTGCCTGATCCGTGCGAGGCAAAGCGAAAGGTAACCCGTTCCATCCATTTTCAAAAATACCTACATCAGCATTACCGTGCATGTCCCAGGTTTCAACACTCACAAATTTCTCGCCCGCAGCGAGTCCTGTCCATGCAGCAACATTGACCAGCCTCACGCCCGATTCGATGAGTCGCCGAGCGAGCAACAGGTTCTGGCCCAGGGGATTTCTACCGTAGCGATCCCTGACCTTTTCGTCTTCCTTCTCAATTTCAAAGGCCTGCCCGGCCGCTTTCCCGAAGAGTAAATCAAAGGATCTTTTCTGTTGGGTTTCAAATGATTCAAACTCGGATGTACTTCCCACCGGGGAGAGCTGTTGTGCTGACCGCAGCAAATCTCGGCGATTTTGCAACTGCTCTTTCGTTACATCCTTTGGTGCATCAAACGCCCGGACACGGAAATCGGCGGAGGCGGGGTTATCATCATGCTTCTCACCAATCAACATGGGGGCATAGGCCATGCCCAGGCGTCCGCCTGTCAGGTAGGTGTGATCAGGAGGGGCGGCTCCACCGCCAAATTTCTGCAGCCACACGTGGCCGGGAATGCTAGCGCTGGAGGGACGCAATTTGGTGACCATCGCGCCAAAGGACGGGTCATCCGCTGCAGGCTGCTCACGGCCAGCCAGCAACATCGAGTTGGCTCTCTTATGCTCCGCCTCCTTGTGTGCCATCGAACGGATGACCGCGTATTGCTCGGACAACTTGGCCAGGCGTGGCATCAGCTCACAAATCTGAAATCCAGGCGTGGCGGTCCTGATCGGTTTGTAGGGGCCGCGAATCTCCTTAGGCCCATCAGGTTTCATGTCCCATGAATCGAGCTGGCTCAATCCGCCATACTGATGAATGAAGATACAGGACTTGGCCGGGGCACCTGAACCCAGGAGTTGTTCAGCATGAAGGAAGCTGGGCAAGGTTAAGCCTATGGCCCCAATACCACCTGCCTGTAACAGGCGCCGTCTAGAGAACTGCCGCTGGGGTTGATCGTTCAAATGAGACATTTGTTTGGGCGAGAAAGAAGGGGTTATTCTATATATCAACTGAACCCAGCCAATAGCCTATGCGAGGCCATGGGCGGGGGCAAGGAGAGGGTGGCCCCTGGTTGCTTATCGCCCGGGGCATCGCTTAGGGTGGGGAGGGTGTTTTACAGGAGGATCTTCCACGTGAGAACAATCTTTGCTGCCATGCTTATGTGCTTCGTCTCAAGCCCGGTCTACTGTGCCGGGGCCGAAGAGGGAGCGACCAAGCCGACACCTCCCGAGGTTATTGACGCTATAAAGAAGCTGGGGGGCAGGGTCAAAGTCGATAAAAACAAGGCGGTGGTGAGTGTGTTCTTCCTATCCTTGCAGACGGTCACTGACACTGAACTGGTACACCTGAAAGAGTTGACGGAGCTTGAAGAGCTGGGCCTCCACGGCACCAACGTCACCGACGCCGGGCTGGTACACCTGAAATGGCTGACGAAGCTAAAAGAGCTGCACCTCCCAGATACCAAAGTCACCGATGCCGGACTGGTGCATCTGAAAGGGCTGGCCGGTCTTAAAAATCTGAACCTCACCTACAACAATGTCGCCGACGCTGGACTGGTACACCTGAAAGGACTAACGAAGCTTCAACGGCTGAACCTCGCCGCCACCCACGTCACCGACGCCGGACTGGTACACCTGAAAGGGCTGACCGACCTTAAAATGCTGGTCCTCGAAATAACCAGGGTCACCGACGCTGGACTGTTGCATCTGAAAGGGCTGACGAAGCTTAAAGATCTGCACCTCTCCGGCACCAAAGTCACTGACGCTGGCGTCAATCAACTCCAGCAGGCATTACCGAACTGCAAGATCGAGCACTAACCCCCCTGGTTGCTTATCGCCCGGGGCATCGCTTAGGGTGGTTAAACGCCCCTGCGGAAATTGCAGTCCCACCCCCAAGGGCTTGCACCAATGCTTGCACCAACTCTCGGCGATTCCTGTCCATCTGTGGACATTCCCGACACTTCGGCGGGATCTGGCGACGAGGAGGATTCGGGCGAAAAGAGCTCGGGTGAAATCTCTAAGCTGGCGGGGGATAAAGAGAAAGCTCCTGTCGAGCGGCTTCCCGCGCAGGAGCTTTCTGGTGACCCCGGTAGGACTCTAACCTACGGCCTGCTGTTCCGGAGACAGCCGCTCTATACAACTGAGCTACGGAGCCAGAATGTCGTTCTGATTTTCAGGAGAGGCATCCTATTCGGCTCCCGCCCGCAAGTCAACTGTACCTGCCCGGTCTCTGAACACCTATAATCTCTGCCGAGAAGCGCGCCCCGGCACACCGGCCGCGGCGCCAAAGCGCACCGCCAACCCAGAAGAGAAGATCCCCTGCATGCCCCGAGCTGATTCGACCCAGGTACTCAAGGACTGCCGGACCCTCGCCGTCGTCGGCCTCTCGGCCAACCCCGGACGGGTCTCGCATAGCGTCTGCGCCTACATGGCGGACCACGGCTACCGCATCATCGGCGTCAACCCGAACTACCCTGAGGTCTTCGGCGAGGCGTGCCACCCGTCGCTGTCGGAGATGCCCGCTGAGGTCCGCTCCGAGGTCGAGCTGGTCGTGGTCTTCCGCCGACCGGAGGAGGTCCCGGAGCTGCTGACTGAATGCGCGGACCTGGGACTGAAGAAGGTCTGGCTCCAGCTCGGGGTCGCCTCCGCCGAGGCGCTCGAGCTCGCCGAAGAAAGAGAGCTCGAAATCGTCGAGGAACAATGCCTCATGGTCGTTCATTCGCTATACTCTCCTCACTGATCCCAGGAAGAAAGACACTCTTGGCAGCCCGCTCAAAGACCAGCCTCAACAGCACCCGGTTCCTCGCCCGGAAGACCTGGGACAAGCCCCCGGCGATCACGATCCTCGCCGGCGAGGCCGACTTCTTCAAGAAGCAGGTCATCGAGCGATTCATCCGCGAGCTCTCAACCGACGGCACGCCGGACGTCAACCGGCTGCAGGGACCGCCGGGAGACAAGCGCATCAACGAGCTGCCGCTGGCGCCGGTGCTCGACAGCCTGCGCTCCATGAGCTTCCTCGCCTCGACCCAGGTCGTCATCATCGATGGAGCCGATGCCTTCCTGCGCGCGCACCGTGATGAGCTCGGCGCCTGCCTCGAGACCGGCTTCCCCGGTGGCCACCTGGTGCTCTGCCTCAGGGGCAAGCTCGATGGCCGGACAAAGTTCGCCAAGGCCGCCGCCAAGGCCGGCTGGGTTGTCGAATGCGAACAGCCCTTCGACCGGCCACCGCCGTGGGAGGACCGCGCGCCCGCCTGGGACAGCCCGCTGTCGCACTGGCTGAGCCGGCATGCCGCCTCGAAGGGACTCGAGCTCAACCCGCAGACGGCCTACACGCTCCACAGCCGCGCAGGCTGCGATCTTGAGCTGCTCGACGAGGAGCTCGAGAAGCTCAAGACCTACCTGGCCGAATCAAAAAGTACCCTCATCGACGAGAAAGCCATCTCCGCGGTCACCGGTGAGCTGCGCGAGGACAGCATCTTCTCGGTGGTCGACCTCTTCCTCGAGGGGCGCAGACGCGACACCATCACCGCCCTTGAGAACCTCTTCGAACGCGGCTACCACGCCCAGAACGGCAACCTGGTGATCGACGGCCCCGGAATCGCCCTGCCGCTGCTGGCGACCCTGCTCAAGAAGCTGCGGTCGCTGCGCCGCGGCC
>CAUZHA010000207.1:0-4189 GCA_963579555.1 Planctomycetes bacterium UBA1146 | reverse complement strand
CTCATCCTTCGGTCGCGTGAGCTCGCCGAGGAAACGGGAGGGGATGGATGAGTGTATCTGTCCGAAGCGCTGCCTGCTGTTGGTGTGCGTGATGTAGAGCAGCTTCTCGGCGCGAGTGATTCCGACGAAGAGCAGGCGCCTCTCTTCTTCGATGTCAGGTTCATCATCATCTGCTCGCAGCAGGGGCAGCACTCCGTCTTCGATCCCGGCGATGATCACCACGGGAAATTCCAGGCCCTTGGCCGAGTGCAGCGTCATCATGCAGACCCGGTCTTCCTTCTGGTCCCAGCGGTCGACGTCTCCGAGGATCGCGGTCAGTTCCAGGAAGTCGGTCAGCGAACCCTCAGGATGGTTTCGGTCGTATTCGACCGCGGCTCCAAGGAGTTCGCCGATGTTAGCCTTGCGCTCCTGCGCTTCTTCGTAGCCCGTCCTCTCGACCATGCCCTCGTAGCCGGTCTCCCGCAATATGGAGCGGAGGACGCTCTCGACAGATTCCTCCCGCGCCTCGCTGAGCTTCCGGTAGACCTGTCGGAAGCTGTCGAGGGCCTTGCGCTGGCGGGTGGTGAAGAGGTCGTTGAGCTCCTCGCCGAGGGCGACGTCGAGCAGTCCTCTGCCAAGCTCGCTCGCGATGCTCTCCAGCCGGGCGATCGTTCCCTTGCCCATGCCTCTCGGCGGCACGTTGATGATTCGCTTGAGGCTCTCGCTGTCCCGGGGATTGTCGAGGATTCGCAGAAAGCTGAGCAGGTCCTTGACCTCCTTGCGCAGGAAAAACTCGACGCCGCCGACGATGGTATAGGGGACATTGGAGTAGATCAGCTCCTGTTCGAGGGCCCTCGAGAACGAGTTCAGGCGGTAGAAGATCGCTATGTCTCCACAGGGTGTTCCCGCGTCGATGAGGCCCCCGATGAGGGTGGAGATCTCTCGTGCCTCCTCCAGCTCGTTCAGGAACCTGTAGACGCGCACCGGATCCCCGCCGGGGTTCTCGGTCCAGAGGTCCTTGGGTTTGCGCTCGAGGTTCCTGGAGATCAGCGCATTGGCCGTGGCGAGAACGTTTCCTGTCGAGCGGTAGTTCTGTTCCAGCAGGATGACCTGCGCTCCGGGGTAGTCCTTCTCGAAGTTCAGGATGTTGTTGATATCCGCGCCGCGCCAGTGATAGATCGACTGGTCGGGGTCGCCGGTGATGCACAGGTTTCCATGGCTCTGCGCCAGCAGCGAGCCGATCTTGTACTGTACAGAGTTGGTGTCCTGGTATTCGTCGATGAGAATGTACTGGAACTGCTCGCGGTAGCGCTCGAGCAGGTCCTCGTTCTCCTCCAGCAGCTGCACCGAGAGCAGCAGGAGATCATCGAAGTCGAGCAGGTTGCGCTCCCGCATCGCATCGGTGTAGCGGTTGTAGAGGTCCCGGAGCACCTGGCCATGCTTGTAGTCTGAGCCCAGCGAGGCGTCGTCTCCATGGCCGACGTTCTTGAGCTTGCTGATCGAGGACAGCAGGCTGTTCGGATCCCAGAGCTGCGAGTCGATATTCTGTTCCTTGAGGATCGTCTTGACGAGCGCCTTGCAGTCGGCCCGGTCGCAGATCGTGAAGGAAGAATCGTAGGGATCGATGCGGTAGGCGTGGCGGCGAAGCAGCTTCGCGGAGAAGCTGTGGAAGGTCGAAACCCAGGGACTGCTCGAGCCACAGAGCTGCTCCGTTCGCGCCTTCATCTCGCTGGCGGCCTTGTTGGTAAAGGTGATGGCAAGAACATTGTCGTGCGGGATTCCCATGCGCAGCAGGTGGGCTATGCGATGGGTGATGACTCGGGTCTTGCCGCTGCCGGGCCCGGCAAGGACCATCAGCGCTCCATCGACGTGGGTTACCGCCTTTCGTTGGGCCGGATTGAGCTCGGCCAGTAGGTCGTCGAATCGTGTTTTTTCCATCGTTTTCTGTCAGATCACCGGGGTGTACAGGTCACACCTAACCTGTTTAAGATAACTTCGTTCCAGTGGAGCGGTAAGCAGAAACCCCAAAGAGACCGCCCCCGGGCTGATAGCTCCAGCAGAACGCATTATCGGCATCTCTGCCCCGGGGAAAACCCATTGGTGAAAAAAAAATCTCGAGATGGCCATCTGAATTCCCTGAGGTATTGACAAAACAGTATCTTGGGACTAATTTAGTCCGTTTAACGAAGGTCGCCGACAGGGGTTTCGGAGCCTTTCTTTCTTTCTCCCGTTTAAGCGATACGGAGAGGATCTTTTGGAAAATATAGTTTCAGACCAGACAAGTGACCAACCGGACCAGGATCTCAGCGCCATCGTCGGTGAGATTGCCGCAGAGGGTCTTCAGAAGCAGTCTTTTCACCGTCTCTCCTACGAGGCCTATTCTCTGGTTAACGGGTCCGACAAGCTCCGGTCTCTCGTTTCCGATTGGGGTGTCGTAGCCGGCTCGATTCCTTCGACCGCCGATGCGGGCGCCATTCTCGGGTATTTTCAGATGATCCTTGGTGATCTGGATGCGGCCCAGGCCACCCTGGAGTCGAACAGCGGTTCGGACTGGGGTTCCTACTGGCTCTGCCGGGTTCTCCTGGAGAAGAAGATGCCCGGAGAAGCCCTGGCTATCGCGAAGAAGTTCCAGGGAGGGTCTCCGGCTTCGGTAGATTTTGCTTACCTGGCTGTTGAGGCCTTTCTGCAGAGCGGCAACATTGACGAGGCTCGTTCGATTCTCGACTCGCTGAAGACGGGCCAGGGTGAGTCCAGCCAGTTTGCCTATGCCAGCGGACTCTGCAGTGAGAAAGAGGGAGATTACAGGGAGGCCATCGATTTTTACCGTCGAGCCACCTCGCTTGACGAAGAAAATTACGATGCCTGTTTCCGCCTGGGCTACCTGTTGGGCTTTCATGCTACCGAAGAAGAGGAGCAGAGCGGCCTCGCCCTGGAATACTATGAGAAGTGTCTCCAGGCTCGTCCCATCAATACCAACGTGGTGATGAACCTCGGCATCCTCTATGAGGATTGTGAGCGATATCACGATGCCATCCAGTGCTTCCAGGCCGTCCTGAAGCATCATCCGACCCATCCCAGGGCAAAACTTTTTCTCGACGACGCCGTCGCCTGTACCACCATGTTCTACGATAAGGATCAGGAGAAGAAGGCGGATCGTCAATCCCAGGTACTCAGGATCCCGGTCAGTGATTTCGAGCTCTCGGTGAGAAGTCGCAACTGTCTGCACAAGATGAACATCGAGACTCTTGGCGACCTGATCATGAGGACGGAGCAGGAACTGCTCGCCTATAAGAATTTCGGGGAGACCTCTCTTACCGAGATCAAGGAGATGCTGGTGCAGAGGAAGTTGCGTCTCGGGCAGGGAATGGACGATCTGGACAGCGAGCCGCTCTCGCCCAGGAACCCGCTTGAGGCTTCCGCCGATCCGCAGGTACTCGATACCCCGATCGATTCACTGAACCTGTCTGTCCGCAGCCGGCGTTGCATGGAGCGTTTGAACGTCCGGTTGGTGAGAGATCTCATCAACAAGACCGAGGTCGAGCTCATGTCGGCCAAGAACTTTGGTATGACCTCTCTTACTGAGATCAAGCAGCAGCTCAGCGAGAACGGCTTGTCGTTGCGCGGCTGATTTTCAGGCAGATCCTGAAAGTTCGAGGTGTCCTTTGTATCACCATCTGAGGGGTAAGCTGATCGAGCTGGGATCCCTGAGCGCCGTCGTGGAGACCTCCGGTGTCGGGTGGAATGTGCAGGTTCCTCTCTCGACCAGGTTGTTGATCGGCGATCGCCTCGGGGAAGAGGTGCTGCTCTATACTCATCTCCTGGTCAGGGAAGATGTGCTCAAGCTCTTCGGCTTTTCCACCCTGGAGGAGCGCGAGCTCTTCAGGCTTCTTCTCTCGGTTTCGGGAACGGGACCCAAAATCGCGTTGCAGGCGCTCTCGGCTTTTTCGGTCAAGGAGCTCATACGCGATCTCGGATCCGGCGATGTTGACTCGCTCAAACGCATCAAGGGTGTGGGGAAGAAGCTTGCAGAGCGGATGGTGCTGGAGCTCCGGGACAAGGCAGGAGCTCTGCAGCTGGGTGAGCCTGGCAGCGGGGCTGGGCAGCTACCGGAAGGCGGGGGCGGCCGGGTATCCGAAATCGCGATTACCGTGCTGGTGGAACAGCTTGGCTTTTCGCTTAAGGATGCCCGCAAACGGGTGGAGGCGGCCTG
>CAUZHA010000206.1:0-4224 GCA_963579555.1 Planctomycetes bacterium UBA1146 | reverse complement strand
CCTTTCGCTACGAGCATAAATTCGAGCGCGTGAAGATTCCGCTGATGGTGGCGGCCTTCCTGGTCTTCATCTTCTTCCTGCAGGCCACCTTCTGGTCTTTTCATGAATGGAAGGAGGAGACCAAGCGCAGGCAGGCCTTCGCGAAGCGGAACAAGGATATCTACGAGAGCTTTTTCGATGAAAAGCTTCGCGGCAACGCCTTTTCGGCGCTGAAAAAGAAGAAGCAGGCGTGGGAGGGTCGAGGGGCCGGGGATGTCCCCCGCTTTGTCGACTTTGCCGATGCGATGAGGAGCTTCTCTGAGGTGATGAACGACAGCGAGGTCTACTTCACCATCAAGAGCATGGATTTCAAGTTCCGCATCAAGAGCCGCTCGGTGAAGAGCAGCGGCAAGGGAACCTCAACGCTTGATTCGGTCGCGCCTTCAAAGGTGGAGATCGAGACGGAAACCGCCAGCAATGCCCAGGTCAAGCTGCCGAACCAGTTCAGGACTTCGGCGGCGAGCATTTTTACCTGTACGGCATCTCTCTCCGGCAGCAGGACGGGGGGCAAGGCGAATATACCGCTCGAGCTGCAGGTCAAGCAGGACAAGCTGAAGAAATACAAGTAAGTGAGAGCGAGGAACAATGTTCGGCAATAGTGAAGAATCCCGCAGTGAGCCACAACAGATCGTCATCCTGACCCTTGCGATGACGGCTGCCGGCTTTCTCCTGCTCTACCTGATGTTGCAGTATTACCTGATTCCTGATCTCAAGAGCCAGGTCGGCCAGGAGCGGGCTACATACAAGAAGCTCGTCAAGGAGCTCGATTCCGAGGAGATGAAGCAGCTGCGGCACCAGGCCAGGTTGCAGGATGAGAATGATCAGCGGCAGTCTCTCGGTGAAATCGTTGTCGACAAGGTTGCCATCTACGGCCTCGAGCTCAGCAAGCAGACCCCCAAGCGTCCACGGGATATCGGCGCCAATCTCGTCGAGGAGGGCCAGAACATTCAGCTGCTGAGCGCCCCGCTGGACAAGATCCTTCGTTTCGCCGCTGCGGTGCAGGAGGCCAAGAACTCCGTGCGCATCGAAAGCTTCGAGGTTCGAAGGGCTTCCCGGTCTCGAACCGGGGATGCTGAGAATGCGTGGCTCGCCGAGCTCGACCTCGTTGACTACAGGGCGAAGGAATAGACGCCCGCCTCAGGTCATCTTGATGAAGTTTCGCAGCTTGTTGGAGACGGCGGTTCTCGCCCTCTGCAGGGAGTCGGCGACGGCCTGCTGGCTGATACCGAGTCGGCTCGAGATGGCCTTCTGGGAGAGGACGCTCCTGTAGTAGAGGTTGACGACCTCCTGCTGCCGCTGGGTAAGGATCTCGATATTGTCGAGCAGGGCCTGCGTCATCATCTTTCCCTGGTAGATACGAAGGAGGTCTTCGTAGTCAACCCGGCCCTGCTCCATGGAGGGCAGGTGCGGCTCTACGTAGTCGCAGATCTGGTTGCAGGTTAGTCTCAGTGGGCAGAGGTTACAGAGCATATCATTCGGAGATTACAGGTCGGCAACTGACAGGTCACGGCCGCATGTCGCCGGCCGCTGTCCTGACAAGGCTATCATACCCCTCCGTGGCCTGTCAAAGATGGCCGGAAGGGGTTCGATGAGGCCTACGGCCCCCTGTTTTCTCCTGCGAGGCCTCAATGGAGGTCTCTCATCGAGCTGGGCGTGAAATGATCTCTCCAGGTGTTTTTCGTCATGACCGCATCCGGTCGGCGATTCAGTCTGTTCTTCTCGCCGCCTTCTTGCTCGGGTTGGCAGCCTGGCCTTTCTTTCCGGGAACGAGACAGGCTCTCGTTTCCGGATTCCCCCGGTTACGGTGGGGGCATCTATGCGACTCGCCCCCCGGGGCCTCTTTCCGGCTATCGCGCCCTCTTACGGGGGCCGGGTAGAAAACTGCCGCCCAGGTGGTAATATCGAGTTGGGTTTTGAATGCCGAAGCCGAGCAGCCGGCAGCGAGCCGGGCTGCGTGCGGGCTATTGAATCAAGGAGCCTTCGTATCCCCGATGATGTTCATCAAAGCGATCTCTGAGTTCAGCAAGGCGATTCCGGCAATCCTCATCGCGGCCAGCCTGGCGGCGGCGGTCGGCCGCGCAGAGGCCCAGGAGCTGAGGCTGGTTCCGGACGGCGATGCCTTCGACTGCATGGATTTTTCCATCGACGTGGTGCTGGTCAACGCCGGCGAGCCCGTCTTTGGTTTCCAGGTGTCGCTTTCGTTTCCCGCCGCCTCCTTCGAGCCCGTTTCTTTCGAGGGGGCCGCTTCCGACTGGTCGGTACGCAGCAGCGGAAGCTTTCCGTTTGCCGCAGCCTCGCCGTGCGAGCCGTGGGCGGATGGAGAGGGAGTCGACAGAATCCTCATCGCCTCGACGGTCTATCCCGACCCCGGCCTGGCGGCCAGGGGGGTAGCCGATGAGCTTGAGGGGGCGGAGCTCGTTCTTGGGCGAATCGTACTCAGGCCTCGGCGCGGAGCCGCAGGCGGCGTCATCTCGGCCTCGGCAAGCGATTGCCCGGGCAGCCCAGTCGAATCTCCCACCGCGTTTTTTAACGTCGATGGGCGGACGCGGAGAGTGAATACCGAGCCCCTGGTGGTCTCCATCAGGGAGGGCGGAGTCGAGGCGCTCTCCTGCGTTGTGCAGGGCGAGGCGGGAGTTGAGCTCAGCTGGGAGGCCCCGGAATTTCTCGATAGTGTACGGATCCTGAGAGATGGAGAGGCCATTGGTTCAGCCGCCGCCGCGAGCGGCCGCTACCAGGATGCTCCCGCGCCCGGCGTTCATCGTTATGAAGTGATCGGGGTTCACTCTGATGGGCGGGAGAGCTGCGCGGCTATCTGTCTGGCGGAGGTCCCGTTCAAGGTTGAGGATGTTCCCTTCATTCGCGGAGATGTCGACAGCAGCGAACGAGTGAACCTTACCGATGGCATCCAGATCCTCCGCTATCTCTACCAGTCGGGCGAGCTGGACTGCCTCGATGCGGCCGATGTCAATGACTCCGGCCAGGTCGAGATCGCGGATGCGATCTACCTGCTGAATTTTGTTTTCCAGAGCGGTGAGACGATCCCGGCGCCCCATCCTGCCGCAGGCGTCGATCCGACGCCGGATGCGATCGGATGCGGACCCGCGGCCTGAGAAGGACCCAGGGGGCCTCCCCTGGCCTCTCACGCGGTTTCCCAGCCAGGCCAGGGAATCCACTCCACCCCGGGCGGTCTAAGGGCCGAAAAAGTCCCGTGAGCTTTGCGTCAGCCAGTCGGCCCCATTGCAGGCCGTCTTCAGCGGCCGTACTTTTTTCACACGGCGGAATTCGCACGATTGGGGGATTTGCCGGCCAGGGCACTATATGTGGTTCAAAAAGTGTTCACGCACGACATGTTGTGGTGTTGAGATTTTTTTTTTGGGCTCTTGTGATGTGGATAAATATGTGGAATAGTGGGGGCTATTCCCAGACTCACCCAGATGGTGGAAGGGAGTTGCCAGGCGATCCCAGAGGGTTCGGCGGCAACAAACTTCCAGTTCAGAGTGGCCAGTCCGGGGATTTGTATTTTTCTGAAATGGAGCGAGCGAGAAATGCGAACGCGGAACGGCAGCAGCTCAGCGTTATTCAGGGCCTACCCGGAAGGCCTCGAGCGGTTGCGTACCCGTTTTCGTTTTCACGTGAGATCCACCGAAGGGAAATACGTAAGAGGAGTTGAGCCATTGACTGCCAGCTCTTGTCTCGAGGAACTCGGCGAAAGCCGTGGAGATGCGAGCTGTACAGGTGGCCGCCCCCGGACGTCTAGGAGTTTACGGCCGGGGTCGGTTTTTTCCCGCGTGGAGATACTTCGCGGGGAGTGGCTGAAGCGTTCCTTGGAAAAGAAGAGAAGAAGAGAAGGGCCTGTTCATGAGGATCCCGAGCGCGCGGTGCTTGCACCGTGGCTGCTCGGTGTCTGAATCCAGGCAGTAAGCGTGCTCTTACCGGGAAGAGCACCTTTTTTTGAGATTTAAGGATGCGGCAGGAAAACAACCTGCAATCCAGGCTTTTATCAAAGGTGCATTCAGAATGCTCCAGGGAGCTCATCCCCTCACTCTTGACAGCAAGAACCGCGTGGTTCTCCCGGCGCTTCTGCGCCGGGAGCTGCCTGAGGGCGAGCTCGACACCATGGTATTGACCACCGGCCGCAGGGCGCAATGGCTGCAGCTGTGGACGAAAGAGGCCTGGCATAGAAGA
>CAUZHA010000205.1:0-4337 GCA_963579555.1 Planctomycetes bacterium UBA1146 | reverse complement strand
AGCCCTGGATCAACAGGTCTTGCCGCTCCCTGCCTCATGGATGTTTCCTCCGCATGGGTTAGGATACTTGACTTCCAGCGAATACCGCCGCGGATCTCAAAGGACAGCGGCAGGCCCACACTCCGCGTTTAAGTATGACGCAGCCCGATGCCCAAGTCTTCAACAAAACAACCGCCAGAAGTCAACTTATCGAGAGATCGCGACCGGATCCGGAACATGTTTTCCGGAATCTCCAGGCGCTACGACTTCCTCAACCATCTGCTCAGCCTGAACAGGGACCGCAGCTGGAGAAAACGAACAGCCCTTGCGCTGGAGATCCGCAAAGAGGACAGGATTCTCGATGCCTGTACGGGAACGGGAGACCTGGCCCTGGAGCTAAGCGGATATGTGGACAAGGAATCAGGCGGGCATGTCATCGGAACAGACTTCTGCCCTGAAATGGTCGTCATCGGTGAACGCAAGCGCCTGGAGCGTAATGAGGAGCGCTGCTCACTCCTGGTTGCCGACACTCTGAACCTGCCCTATGCGGACGAGACCTTTGACGCGGTCACCGTGGCCTTCGGGATCAGGAACCTCTGCGATCTCGAGGCTGGACTCAGGGAGCTCAGGAGAGTGCTGAAGCCTGACGGCCGAATTGCGCTGCTCGAGTTCACCCCGCCGCGCGGCACCTTTCTCAGGGGCCTCTTCGCCCTGTACCTTCTGCCCCTGCTGCCCTGGATCGGCCGGGTCTTCTCCAGGAGCTCCAAGGGAGCTGAGGCCTATTCCTATCTGCCGGCCTCGGTGATGGATTTTCCCGACCCCGAAAGGCTGGAGGAGCTTCTGCGGGAGACAGGCTTCGACTCCGTTCGTCATCGCCTGATGACAGCGGGAATCGTCGCCCTCCACCTTGGCCACCGCAGCGAACAGCCGGAGAGCTTATCCAACTCTGGAGCGTCGGCTGAAAAATGCTCTCTCGTGCTCGCGCCGGGCTCAGCGGGCGCTCCCGAGGCCCTGTCCGCGGCCCTGCAGGAGCAGCTCGGCATGCACCGCAGCGATGCCATGGCCCGCGCCCGCTACGGCGGCGGCATACTGGCCAGCGGAGAATCCCGCCCCGGGCTTGAGCAGCTCGCCGGCGCCCTCGAGCGACTGGGCGTCTCGAGCTCCATAGCAGAAACCGCCGAGCTCGAAAACCTCCCGCGCCCGAAACGGATAACGAGCCTTGAATTCTCAGCCGGAAAGCTCACGGCGGCATCACCCGGTGGAAAAAATACGGGCATAGAGAAAGCCGGCCTGGCCGGCATCAAGGCCTACGCCCTCCTGCCCGAGGCACCTCCAGCGAAAGAGGAGGAGGAGCCGGGTAGGGGCAGCCTCTCCGCCTCCCCGCTCTCAGAGCCCGCCGCTGGCGGGAGGATGACCAGACCAGGAAATAAGCTGGCGAGACTCCTCGACAAGCTTCAGGACCCGAGATTCAATGGGATCTCGTTCCATCTCACCCTCTACGGAACCAACCCGCTCATGGCGCTGAAGATTAACAAAGATGAGTTTGATTACTCGTGCCTTGAAGAGAATAAAACAGGTAACAGCCTTGAAAATTTCCTTCTGCTGCTGGAAAGGCTGCTCGACTGGCTCCCGGCGACCGGAAGCGCTGAAGAAGCCGGGGCCTTCCTCGATACGCCGGACCCGGAAATCATCCTGCTGTCCGGAGAAAAGGAAGCGGCCGCCTTTGATCGTTCCCGCCTCTGGAACATGAAAACCGATAAGGACAAGCAAGCTCCAGGAAGAACGGAAAACCCCGGCGAAAGCGAAGCACATGACTGAAAAAGAAACCGCGGGCAACAATACCGGCGAGCTTCCGGTCATCGTCGGCGTCACAGGCGCCTCCGGCATCGTCTATGCCCAGAAGCTCATCCAGCACCTCCTGGAAAGCGGGCGTCCCGTTCTGCTCGCCCTGAGCTCCGCCGCCAGGCTGGTCATCAAGACCGAGCTGCCGACCGAGCCCGGCACAGACCCCTGGGGGGAGACGAATCGCCACCTGCTCGAGATCATCCCCGAGAAAGACTTTACGGCCCCGTTTTGCAGCGGGACCTTTCGCTTCCAGGGGATGGTTGTCGTTCCAGCATCGATGGGAACCGTTGGATCGATAGCAAGCGGAGTCTCGATCAACGTGATCCACCGGGGAGCGGATGTCTGCCTCAAGGAGAGGCGGCGGCTGGTCATCGTCCCCCGCGAGACTCCCCTGTCTACCCTCCACCTCGAGAACCTTCTCAGACTGTCAAAGGCGGGAGCCGTCATCCTGCCTCCCTCGCCCGCCTTCTACCAGAAGCCGGAGACGCTGGAAGACAGTGTCGACTTCATCGTCTCCCGGATCCTCGATGCTCTAGACATTGACAACCAGCTGATCAATCGCTGGGGAGAATGAGGCGACATGACAGAACAGGCTGAAAGCGATACGGAAAAATCCCGAGAGCAGGGGCGCATCGGGCTCTTTCTCGAATCAATCAAGTTCTCGCATTCCATCTTCGCCCTGCCCTTCGCCCTGTCGGCTTTCTTCATGGCCAGCACGGACTCCCTGGCCTGGCCGCTGCTCGGCAAGATCGTTGCGGCCTGCGTCTTTGCGCGCACGGCGGCCATGAGCTTCAACCGTCTCATCGATGCCCGTATCGATGCCAGGAATCCCAGGACAAGTTCCCGGGCCGTTCCCGCGGGAGGCCTCTCGCCCTCTTTCATGGCTGTCGCGACCATCGGATCCTGCTGTCTCTTCGGGCTCTGCTGCGCATGGATCAACACCCTCGCTCTCGCTCTCTGCCCTGTCGCCCTGGGGGTCCTGCTGGGATATTCGTACACCAAGAGATTCACCTCGCTGTCACACCTTGTACTGGGAGTAGCCCTCGGCCTTTCCCCCGTGGGTGCCTGGATCGCCGTACGAGCTGAAATCGATCTCCTGCCGGTACTGCTGGGGCTGGCGGTAGCCTTCTGGACCGCCGGATTTGACGTCATCTACGCCTGCCAGGATCACGGTTTCGATCAAGAGGAAGGCCTCCACTCCCTGCCGGTAAAAGTAGGGCCTGGACGAGCCCTGGTGCTGTCAAAACTCTTCCATTTGCTCGCTATCAGCCTGCTTGGCGCGGTCGGCTACATTGCTGAATTCGGGCTCTATTACTGGGCTGGAGTGGGGATTGTGGCCGGGTTGCTGGTTTATGAACAATCCCTGGTAAAGCCAGGAGACCTCTCTAAGGTCAATCTGGCTTTTTTTACCCTCAACGGCGTTGTCAGCCTCGTTTTTATGACTTCGGTGATCCTAGAGGTCGTAGTATCATAAATAGAGCTTAAAGGCGTTTCCCGGTGACTGGATTGGGTCAATTTTCCGGAAAAAGACTCCAGAACGCCTTGGCTTCGGCTTAGAGTTGACACCCCACGGGCCTCTGTAAGATTGCCCGTAAATCCCCAGGAACGGTTCAACAATGACAGAAAATGCCGGGATCAGGCTGGATAAATACCTCGAGACCAAGGGGCCGCTTCCAGGGCCGCAGCTGGTACGCATGGCCTGGCAGCTTGCCCAGGTAATGGGATCGGAATCGGAATCCGAGACGGGCAGCAGAGCGCCCGTCCTGCATGTCGGCCGCATCTTGATCACGGCCAACGGTAAGATTGACGTGACTCCCTCGGATGAGACGGATCTTGGCCTTCCAATCGTCGCCAGCTTCCCTCACCACGCCTCGCCGGAGGAGATCAGCGGCGAAGCCGGAGATTTCAGGTCCAGCCTCTATTCGCTGGGCTGTACGCTGTTCGAGATAGCCACCGGCGCGGCACCCTATTCCGGAGACTCTTCAAAAGAAGTCCTCAAGGCTCACCTGAACAAAGACGTTCCCGACCCCGCCGGTCGGGGGGGGGAAATGAGTGAAGAGCTGGGCAGGGTCATCCAGGAGCTTTTGCGAAAAAATCCCGAGCAGCGCATCCAGACTGTCCCCGAGCTCTTGCGTCGTCTGAAAATCTGTATAGGAATAGAGGACGGCCCCAAGACCGCGCCAACAGGCGAAGAGGGGCCTCCGGAGGAAAGCGCCGGCAAGAAGAAAAAAGGAAAGATCCCAGCGGGCTCCGGGCTCAGGCGGTCTTCAAAAACCGGGGCCGCCAGGGACAAGGAGAAGTCAGCCGAAAAGAAGACCGGAAAGATTGGCGCCAAGCCCGCCCGCAAAACCCCATCCTTCAGCAAAAAGAAATCTGGAGATCAATCCGCCACTCCCAGAACAGGCGGCGACTCAAAAAAAACTTTTCCCTTCAGTAAGGCCAGATCCCCCGGACCCAAAAAAGGTCCGGCGGGTGCCAGGAGCGATCGTTTCGCTTCGGTGGCAGGCGGTCAT
>CAUZHA010000204.1:0-4364 GCA_963579555.1 Planctomycetes bacterium UBA1146 | reverse complement strand
CGGGTGTCGTCGCTCCCGGCGGCAGCTGCGACGCCCTCATCGGCCTGCAGGATCTCCTCGCCACCTCGGCGGAGATCGCCGGAGCAAAACTCGAGGCCGAGGAGGCGCCCGACTCGGTAAGCTTCCTTCCCCTCCTGCGAGATCCCGCGGCGAAAGCCGCGCGAGACACCCTGGTCGTCCAGGGCGCCCCGGCGATGGCCTTTCACTCCGGCCCCTGGAAGCTGGCGCTCTGCCCCGGCAGCGGCTGCGGCGGCCGCTACGGAAACTCCCCACCGCAGGAAGAGGCCTGGAAAAAAGCGCTCGCCGACTACGGCAAAAAACCCGCGAACCGAAAGGAGCTCGAGAGGGCCCCCTTCGTGCAGCTCTTCCGGCTCGACAGGGACCCCGGAGAAACGAAGAACCTGGCAGCGGACCACCCCGAAAAGGTCCGCGAGCTCTTCAAGGCCATCAACGGGCAGATCACCGTCGGCCGTAGCACCCCCGGTCCCCGCATCGCCAACGACCGCGAACGCATCGACCTCTTCCGCGGCATTCCGCGCTTTGTCTGGCGCTAGCGTTCCTGAAACTTCAGACGAGCATCAGAAGGACTCGCCTCACTCCCTCAGCCATCGCAAGATTCGCCACCACGATCATGATCGACTCGACGAAATCGGCCCCAAAAACCTTGTTCATCCCGAGCAGGAAAACGATCACAGCCAGGCCGATCCCCCAGAAGCCCAGCATCCCTACCAGGATGGCCATCAAGATAGCCATAACTACCTGGAAAACGGCGCACTTGGCCAGTCCGCCCCAGATTCCATCCTGAAAAGGACTCGATTCCTTACGCAACACAACCCAGATCGAGACTCCGAATATCCCGGTGCCAAGGAGAAAGCCGATGCTCGACAATACGGCATGACCCGGAATCCACAACATAGGCTCAAAGGCTCCTCATGACCATTATTTCGTTAACATGGATAATATATCGTCAGCATACCGAGAAATCGACCAGAACAACAGAAATGAAACTATCCATGTAAACAGCCTATCTGGTAGCCTCTATTACGATTTAAATCGTATCGGGTGGCATTGATTTATCGGATCAGGCTGAAATCAAAAACACGGGAGATCTTTATGAACTGGTATCTCAAGGTTGTAAGAGACAATTACGCGAATTTCAGCGGGCGGGCCCAACGGGCCGAGTATTGGATGTTCGCTCTAATTAACGTGGTCATCAGTGTCGTCCTTGCGATAGTTGAAAATGCGGCTGGATTGACTTCTGCACCGGATGCCCTTGGTCAGACACAAGGCTATCTCACTCCAATCTACTCACTAATCGTACTGATTCCCTCCCTGGCGGTCACTGTCAGGAGACTGCACGACGTAGGTAAAAGTGGATGGTGGATACTTATCGCCTTTACCCTCATTGGCCTAATTCCTCTGCTTATCTGGCAGATCTCAGGTGGCGACGAACGCGAGAACCAGTACGGCCCGGACCCCAGGGGAATCAGCGGACCCGCGCCTGCGGCTGAAGACGAGACCGGTAAGGCTGAGTCCGAAGAGACTGACGACGAAGCCGGTAAGGCTGAGTCCGAAGAGACTGCGGAAAAGCCTGAAAGCGACGCGTCGCAATAACAGGATCCGGAAGCCCGAAGCAGGCGTATAGGCTGGCTTCTTGCCTCGGCCCGGCGACTGCTGCAAAATGGCGGGCGTCATGATTGCGCGTAAATTCTCCATCCCCATTTGGCCGGTTTCGTGTTCACGGCCATTCGGCCACCTTGCGGCCGCACTTTGCGCTGCGATTGCATTCGCAGCGTTTTACGCTCCTCGGCCAGCCAACGCGGAAACATCCGCCGAGGTGATCTTCGCGCGCAAGGTGCTGCCGATCTTCAAGGAGAGATGTCTCCCCTGCCATGGCGAAAAACCCGGCAAGCTGAAGGGTGAATTCGACCTGCGCTCCCGCGCCGGCCTGCTCGCGGGCGGCGAGAGCGAAAAGCCTTCGGTGGTCGCCGGAAAGCCGCTCGAAAGTCCTCTCTACCTCGCCGTCACGCGAAAGTATGAAGACGACTGGTCCGCCATGCCGCCGAAGGAGAACGATCGCCTCAGCGAAGCAGAGGTGAAACACATCCGCGACTGGATAGCGGGCGGCGCGCCGTGGCCTGGAGCGAAGAGGCTCGCGCAGCTGCTCGAGCAGGAGGACCCGTGGGCCGCTGAGGGCGGCGTCACGGTGAAGACCAGCGGCGGACTCAACGCCGGGTGGACCCACCGCAAGTACGACCCGCGAGGGCTCTGGGCCTACCAGCCGCTGGATCGGCCAAAAGTGCCTGGGGGAAGCGACCACCCTGTCGATGCCTTCATCGACGCGCGGCTGCCGCGAGGCCTGAAACAGGCTCCGCGAGCAGACCCCGCGACCCTCATCCGCCGGGCGGCCTACAACCTGGTCGGCCTGCCGCCGAGCCCGAAGGAGGTCGATGATTTCCTCTCCGACTGGAAAAAAGATCCCGGCGAATCCTGGAAGGCCCTGGTTGAACGGCTCCTCGACAGCCCCCACTACGGTGAGCAAATGGCCCGCCACTGGCTCGACGTGGTTCGCTACGCCGACTCGGCGGGTTTCTCCAACGACTATCCCAGGCCACACGCCTGGCGCTACCGCGACTACGTGATCCGCAGCTTCAACGCCGACAAGCCCTACGACCGGTTCATCCGTGAACAGCTGGCCGGGGATGAGCTCAAGCCCGGCGACCCCGACCATCTCATCGCCACCGGTTTCCTGCGCATGGGGCCCTGGGAGCACACCTCGATGAGCGTCGCGGTCGTGACCCGCCAGCAATATCTCGATGACATTGTCAACTCCGTCGGCGTCACCTTCCTCGCCAACGAGCTGCGCTGTGCCAAGTGCCATGACCATAAATTTGACCCTGTCCCGACGAAGGACTACTACCGCATGCAGGCCATCTTCGCGTCGGTGCAATTCGCGCACAGAAGAGTCCCCTACCAGCCGCAGGAGAACCGCCGAGGACTGGCCGAGGGAAAGACGCGCTACGAAAAGCTCGCAAAGAAGCAATCGATCCGAAGCCTCCTGTCGATCCCGGAGAAGGAGCGCCCTGTAAAGGACTTCGACCGCGACACCGAGAAGAAGGGACACAATAAGGTCCGCAAGAAGCGCTCGCAGCAGCTCCAGCACGAGCTCACGCGCTACAGGCCCCTGGCCTTCAGTGTCTACAGCGGCCCCGACATCGCGCGCAACTCCCAGCAGGCCATTCACTGGATGCCGCCGGAAAATAAACGAAAAAACGCGAAAGCCCCGGAGGTCCGGATCCTCACGGGCGGCTCTCTCGAAACGCCCGGCGACCCGGTCAAGCCCGGCGTTCTCAGCTTCCTCGCCGGCTCCGAGGAAGGATCGGCGGTAACCGATGCGACCGCAGGACGCCGCACGAAGCTGGCGAGTTGGATCGCCTCGAAAGAGAACCCCCTCACCGCCCGCGTCATCGTCAACCGCATCTGGCAGTGGCGCTTCGGCCGGGCGCTTGCTGACAACCCCAACAACTTCGGATCGAAGGGAGCTCGCCCCTCCCACCCGCAACTGCTCGACTGGCTCGCGTCTGAATTCATCTCGAGCGGGTGGTCCTTCAAGAAGCTCGACCGGCTCATCCTTTCTTCTGCCGCCTGGCAGCGTACTGCGGCCCACCCGGCCCCCGCGAAGCTTGTCGAACTCGATCCAAAGGGAACGAGCTACGCCGCCTTCCCGCCGCGCCGCCTAGGCGCCGAGGAGTTGAGGGATGCGATGCTCGCGATCTCGGGAGAGCTGAACCGGGAGCTTGGCGGCATCCCCGCCCACCCGGAGATCAACGAGGAGGTCGCCATGCAGCCGCGGCACATCATGGGCTCGGTCGGCCCGGCCTACCAGGCCGATCCCCTGCCTGGCCAACGCAACCGCCGAACCATCTACGCCGAGCGCATTCGTACCCTTGCCGACCCGCTGCTGGAGGTCTTCAACAAGCCGGGGCCGGACCTCTCCTGCGAGAAGCGCGACTCTTCCACCATCGCGCCGCAGGCCTTCACCCTCTTGAACAGCCCCATCGTTCGCGCCAGGGCGCTCGCCCTCGCCGCGCGTCTCGAAAAAGAAAAACCCGGCAACCTGCAGGCGCAGGTGATTCGCGCCTTCCGGCTCACCTACCAGCGAACGCCCTCGGCCGATGAGCTCCAGCGCTGCCTCGCGCATCTCAAGCGAGCGACAAAGAGCCACGCAGCCATCATTCCGGTGAAGAAAGAAAAACCGAAATACGTCATTCGCCAGATGGTCGAAGAGATGACCGGGCTCGAATTCTGGTGGGTGGAAGATCTTGATATCTATGCAGGCAACTATGTAGACGACCTGCAGCCCT
>CAUZHA010000203.1:0-4400 GCA_963579555.1 Planctomycetes bacterium UBA1146 | reverse complement strand
CGGCTGATATCCCCCACGCTTTTTACAAGGTGGTTGTCAGGGAAAATCCGGCCGGTAATTTGGCGGTTCTCGCATTCTTGTTCCCTCATTTTCCGCCTGGAGATAAGACTAATTGGAGGAAGAGGACGGGTGCCTTGTTGCCGTATCTGGTTAGTGTGGATCGACTGGAAAAACTGACCGGCTTGGATTTTCTTGCCCGTCTTCCAGATGAAGTTGAGGTCGGATTAGAAAGTGTCCCCGGAAGTTCTTTATGGCCACGAGATAGTAAAAACAGGCTAGACAGCACTAAGGGGGAGCGCGGAACAGATGCCCCCTCGGTAATTAACAAAGGGGAGAAAAAGTCAGGCGCTGGCCCTTCAAATAGAGCTCTTAAATTACGTACTGGAATAGCGGCAACCAAAGCTGAGATGGAGCTCGCGAGAAGTATCCAGGCGGCTGGCTGGCTGTATGTTATGCCTATACCCAAGAGCTCTAAGGCCAAGTGGGGCAATTATGATCGCAGGACGATCTGGTGGCGAGAATATTGGATTAATGTTCGAACCGGGAAAATATCGAGTAGAGAGCCTTTGAAGGGGGCTGGATTTTCCGGGGACGGGCTCGATCTCCGCGGATCGATGAGGAGGGGGAGTCCTTCCAGAAAACCGACTGTTATCGAGTGGCTTTGCTCTGAGTCGAAGGGAGCTAAGCCGTAAGGCCCCGGTGGAAATCGTTAGAGGCGATTCCTGGTAAAGCAGGCCATAGGCTAAAGTCCTACCGGAGTCACCAGAAAGCTCCTGGCGTTAACCCGCTCGACAGGAGCTTTCTTTTTGCCGGGGTTCTTTTCCTGAAAAGGCCGCGGGGAGCTATTATAAAGATCTTGAGCAAGACGGTGGATGAGTGAAGGTGGTATGGAACAGGTGACATCTCGATTTATCGAGGCGATGGAGGAGTACTGGGGGTACGAGAGCTTTCTCCCCCTGCAGTCCGAGGCGATGCAGGCCATCTCCGAAGGCCGCGACTCGGTTGTCGTGTTACCCACCGGCGGCGGGAAGTCGCTGTGCTACCAGGCGCCGGCGGTTGTCCCTGAGGCCGCGGCCAACGGCGGTCTCGCGGTGGTCGTCTCGCCGCTCATTTCCCTGATGAAGGACCAGGTCGACTCGCTGCGGGCGAACGGGATCGAGGCGGCCTTTATCAACTCATCGATCGAGTTCGAGGAGCGCGACCAGGTGCGGGGGAGAATCAGGGCCGGAGAGCTTCGGCTTCTCTACCTTGCCCCCGAGGGACTCCTGCGGGAAAACATGCTGGCCTTCCTCGCTACCCACGGGAACCTGTCCTACTTCGCGATCGACGAGGCGCATTGCATCAGCCAGTGGGGGCATGACTTCCGTCCGGAGTACCGGGCCCTCGGCTCGCTCAAGGAGATCTTTCCCGGCATCTCGATGCACGCCTACACGGCCACCGCCACCGACCAGGTCCGCTGCGACATCGCCCAGCAGCTCGGCCTTGCTGAGCCGGAATATCTCGTCGGCTCCTTTCACCGGCCGAACCTGGTCTACCGGGTCAGCCGTACCGATGGGCTCTTTGGCCAGGTCTGCAGGGTGATGGATAAGTATCCCGGGAGCTCGGGAATCATCTACACGATCAGCCGCAGGAAGGTCGAGCAGCTGAGCGCGAAACTGAACCGGGAGGGCTATCGCACCCTGCCTTATCACGCCGGGCTGAGCTCGGAGGAGCGCGATCGGAACCAGGATGCCTTCATCCGGGAGAAGGTCGACGTGATCGTCGCCACGGTCGCCTTCGGCATGGGGATCGACAAGTCCAACGTTCGCTACGTGATCCACGCCGGTATGCCCAAGTCTCTGGAGCACTACCAGCAGGAGAGTGGACGCGCGGGCCGGGACAACCTCGAGGCGGAGTGCCGCCTGTTCTTCTCCGGCGGCGACTACATGATCTGGAAGAGCATCATCGAGAACAGCGAGACCGGCGCGGGAAATGTGGCCCTCGGAGCCCTGGGGGCCATGGCGGATTACTGCAATGGCGTAACCTGCCGCCACAGGATGCTGGTGAATCATTTCGGGCAGGAGTTCGAGCTCGAGGATTGCGGCGCCTGCGATGTCTGTCTCGATGAGGTGGAGCGGGTAGAAGCTGAGGAGGCTGTCATCATTGGCCAGAAGATCCTCTCGAGCGTTGTTCGCCAGGGACAGCAGGGGCAGAGCTTCGGGGCCGACTACACCGCCAAGGTTTTGAAAGGCTCGGGAGAGCAGCGTATTCTCGCCAACGGTCACGAGCAGCTTACCACCTACGGTATTCTGGATGAATGCGCGCTGAAGGCGATCCGCGACTGGGTCGAGCAGCTGGTCAGCCAGGACTTCCTGGCCAAGATCGGGGAATACAACGTGTTGGGGCTTACCAGCCGCGGGCGCGAATTATTGAAGGGCGAAGCGGTCCCCATGCTCCTCAAGCCGCGCATCGCGCGCGGCGGCGGCTCTCGGAAGCGGAGCGTTGCGACCGAGTCCTGGGAGGGCGTCGACGAAGGTCTCTTCGACGAGCTTCGCACCCTGCGGCGCGAGCTCGCGGCCGAACGCAAGGTGCCGGCCTACATCGTCTTCGGCGACGCCAGCCTTCGAGAGATGGCCCGCTGCCGTCCGACCACCCTTGAGAACTTCAGCCTTGTTCACGGCGTAGGACAGAAGAAGCTCGAAGACTACGGCGAAGTGTTCACCGATCTCGTTCGGGGATATTGCCTGGAGAACGATCTCGAGGTAGATATCTTCTGAACGGGGTTGAGCTCTCCTGTGCGAGTCAAGCAACTTCAATGTTTGAGATCAGTGAGAAGCGAAAGGGCTGTCGATATGCCTGCCCTCTCATTCAGTCTCGTCACAGGTTATGACCGGGATTCGACGTTCCTGCTCATTTTCAACGATGGTGGCTTCGCTTATCGAGGCTACGCAGCCCTGGCGCCAGTGACGCGGTTTTTTGGTCAGCCACACATCGCTTTTGGAGGCGCTTGTGGTGAACTTGAACCATTTTCTCTCGCTGTTGCATTTGGGGCAGGAGGTCGCCAGGTTGCGTTCGTCCAGACGGGCGCCATTGAGGTAGAGTGGAATGATGTGGTCGATATCGAAGGGGCCTTCTTTTTTGAGAGCAATTCCGCAATAGGAACATTGGCCTCCATCCTTCTCGAAGATGGATTCTCTCAGTCCGCTCGGAAATGATTTACGGTCATCGGTGGGGTGGATGTAGCTGGAGGGCTCGATCTCACCGGAAGGTGTAGAGAGTTCGCTGACGCCGATGACGGTATTGGCGCGGGTGGGATCGAAGGACAGGAGCCCCAGTTCTTCGAGCTTCCTGAATTGCCGTCCTAGGTATTTATTCCTGCTTTTTCCTCTCCAGAATCCGAATCTGTCCATCAGCTTACCGGCGGTCAGCTCGATCGGGGCCTCGTCCCGGCTCAGGCACCCCTTGCCGGCGAGCTCGCCAAGAGTTTCATCGAGATAGGCTTCTCCCTCTTTCCTGCCCAGGCCTCCCCAGGGGAAATCCCTGTTGAAGTCAGCGTAGGTCCCCGGACCCCACTTCCCGTCGGTTTCTTTGCGGGAGCTGAGCAGGAAAGAGCAGCACCATGATGGTGTCGATCCTTTCGACTCCGGCATTCTGGTAGTGGATATTGAAGGCGCCCAGCCTCTCCCGGTTTATGCCGGTATACAATATCCTATTGCCCCTCTCTAAGCACCTGCTGGATGAGCCAGCTGAGCCGCTCAGCGCTGAGCAGGCCGGTCTCGAGGTCCTTGTAGACGTCTCGCCGCACGCGCTCGTCGATCTCAGCAGTGGAGAGCTCTTCCTCCACGGGAATAAAGCCACGCTCTTCGAGGTATTGCTCCAGCTCTGAAATCTTCTGTTTGCGGAATCTCTTGACCTCGCCGGCAGCGAGCGCCGTGACCAGGCGCCTTCCATTTCCGTCAAGCTCCTCAGCCCTCTCAACCACCGCCTCCAGATGTGTTCCGCAGCAGTCTGAATCCTTCAACACCCGGCGGTTCACCGGGCGGCTTCGGCCAACGAGGCGGTACCGAAGCGCTGATTCAAGCACCCGCGCCGCGGCCGCGGCGTTCTTATAGACTGCCGAGTCCGCCGTGAGGTTCTCCGAGTTGTTGCTGTCGACCAGGTTCTCGAGCTGGCCCCAGAGGTTGATTCCATTGTTGAGGATCTTGTAGAGTCGCTCGGGATCTTCGACCAGGTACCACAGGTGGACTCCCCCGACCGCCGCCTCCTGGTCAATAGATGGAACATCGAGCGCCTTGCCGTAGGCCTCGTGACTCATCCCGGCTGGGCCGGGAATCTCCACGGCAGGGGGAGGCTCGAATACCTGTGGGGGCACCCGGTCTTTTTGGCTGAACTCGCGGACCTCCGCGAGGTCGATCACCCTG
>CAUZHA010000202.1:0-4434 GCA_963579555.1 Planctomycetes bacterium UBA1146 | reverse complement strand
CGTTTTTCCGGGGATTGCTCATGATTACCTGCTCCTGGATATTGTCGCGTAAAGATAGGACAGCGTTCGCGTCGCCCATATTCAAACGGATCCGCCATCTTTTTCCGGTTGGCGCGTCTACCTGGCGGATCACGACCTTCGATAGAGACTTCGGAATCGATTTAAGGCAAACTGGGGGTAGTAATCAACCACCTGCTTGCAGGAGAAACGATGAGTTCAGATAACGACATCCCCATTCCCCGGAAAACTCCCTGTGTGATTGATGAGGAGCCCGGCAAGAAGGCCTGGTGTACCTGCGGACGTTCCGAGAACCAGCCCTATTGCGATGGGTCTCACGCAGGTACCGGGATGACGCCGATGGTGGTTGATATCGAAGAGGCGCAGACGGTCGCCTGGTGCGGCTGCAAGCGTACCTGCAACGCGCCCTTCTGCGATGGAAGCCACTCGCAGCTGTCCTGAGTTCCATGGCCGCCGCGAAGATTGGAATTCTCACCGTCTCCGACCGCGCCAGCCGCGGGGAATACGAAGACCGCGGTGGTCCCGCAATCCGCGAATACCTCGGCGAGGTGCTCAGCTCCGAGTGGGAGCCCGTGGCGAGGATCGTTACCGATGACCAGCCGCTGATCGAGGAGGCCCTCACCGAGCTGGCCACAGCCGAGGGGTGCTGCCTCATCGTGACGACGGGCGGGACCGGACCCGCCTCGCGCGACGTGACCCCCGAGGCGACCGAGGCCGTCTGCCAGAAGCTGATGCCGGGCTTCGGGGAGCTGATGCGAAAGGTGTCGCTGGAGAAGGTCGCCACGGCCATCCTCTCACGCCAGACCGCGGGGATCATCGGCTCTGCTCTCATCGTGAATCTTCCGGGACAGCCTCGCGCTATCAGCGAATGTCTTGACGCGGTCTTTCCGGCCATTCCCTATTGTATCGATCTGCTCGGCGGCCCCTACATCGAGACCGATGAGGCGAGGCTGAAGGCCTTCAGGCCCAGAAAGAAATAGCTATTTCCCGGGGGGGGGTGAGGGGGAAGCTTCCGGTTCCGGGTAGAAGTCCGGGTATTTTTGCGCGGCGATCTTCAGGACCCGCTCAAGGGCCGGCGCGAACTCGGGAGCCGGCAGGCGGCGATAGACCTCTCCGTCTCGTCCGAAGGCCAGCTGGCCGGTATCCTTGAGGAAATTGAGCGCTCTCAGCAGGTTCGACCGGCAGAAAAAACTCGCGTACTCATCGGGCCGCAGGAGGTCGCGGCTGCGGTGAAGGCCAAGAGACGCCCAGTATACGCAGTGCGCTTCCGGCAGCCGCCAGTCAAGCGGTAGCGGGATCTTCTCTCCTTTTCCGTCGTCGACCCAGTCGCCCTTTATGAGCGTCAGCATCCAGCGGGGATCCATGTTGTAGTCCTTCGCCAGCGACCGGGCTCTGAGGAAGGCCAGCAGCCTGGCGTATTCCGGGGCCTCCTTATTACGCCCGATCCACTCTGTCAACTTGCCCGGTTCGTGAGCCGCGGTCTCGCGCAGCACCTCGCCTCCCGGCGCTACACCGATGGTCTCGAGCTGAGCGAGCAGCTCGGCGGCCCGTGGTACATCCGAGAGGAACCGGTCAAGAGGCAGGCCATCGCTCTCGGGGTTCTCCAGGTAGAGTTCGTAGGCTTCAGCCACGGGCCGCAGCCACCTCTCCAGCCTCGCCGCGCCTTCTTCGGGCGGCGGACCGAGAAGCGCGTGCCATCGCCGGGCGAGCTGGCGCTGGTAGTACAGGTGGTGCTCATCGCTCGACCCGGAGAGCTTGCGAAGAAAGATGTGGCTCAGTTCCCGGTAGAGATCGATCTCGCGGGGGTTGAGAGGGATCCCCCTGTCGCGCAGCAGAGCTACGCCCTCGCGGACCCAGAGCCAGCGCTCGGCGGGGAGCTCAGTCGCAAGGGAGATGTTGAAGGCCATGTTCCAGGCCTGGAAGCTCCAGACCGCCGAAAAGCGCGGCTGCAGCCTGGTGATCCAGTCGGCCAGGCGAAGCGCCTCGAAATGGCGTCCCTCGCTCTGCAGGCGGTTGGCCCTGCTCCACAGGACGCTGGTGGCCAGGGCGCGAAAGGTTCCAAGCCCGGCCTGGGCCAGCGCGATGTCGGGCGGGAGATTTTCCGAGAGGGCGCCATGGGCCCGCAGCTGCAGCTCGCTCCTGGTCCTGTTGATCGGACCGAGCAGGAGGGCGGCACCGCTCAGCAGGGCCGCTCCGGCCAGCAGGCAAGGCAAGGCTTTTCCGGAAGCTCTCGAGTTTTCAGACCTGGATGCGCGCAAGCTCTCTCCTCTTGTAGACAAGGGTTGCAAGGGCTCCTGAGAGGCCGGTCCACAGGACCCCGATCCAGAGCAGGCAGCGCCACACCTCGCCCCAGCTGAAGGTCCTGCCGTCGATGAGCAGCAGGGCGGGGTCAAACTCTGAATAGCGGCTGAGGACCTTGGCGAGGGCCTGTGTCGTCGTCGCGGCAAAGGTCTCGAAGAAACCTCCAGGGCTGTCGGCAGACCGTGCCAGCTCGGCGGCCTCCAGCAGGAAGGGGCTGGTGGAGGCGATGAGGAGCACCAGTCCGCAGAGAAGGACAGCTACCGGGAAGCCGAGGAAGCTCGAGCAGAGCAGGCCGAGGATGGAGAGAAAGCAGAGCTTGATCCAGGTGGCCAGCATAGTCCTGAGGAGATTACCGAGGAAGCCGCCCCTGGTCTTCAGGGCCTCCAGGCCGTTTCGTGTGCTGAAGATGATGGCCCCGGTGGAATCCGGTGGATTGCTGATGGACACCTGGAGCAGCCCGCTCTCATCGATGTCGGCCGGGTTGAGCTCGAAGTAGCCTGTTGAGGAAGGGGTGAAGGTCAGCTTCCTGCTGGCGGGCCCCGCGGTCACGGTGAGCCTGGCGGTGACCGCGGTTCGGCCCGGCTGGCTTGCCAGGCGATAGCGCACCCTTGCGGGCGAGCCGCTGTCGCGCAGCGCCCCAAGACCCGCGAAGCTGAAGCTCCGGCTCTTTCCGGGGGAGATGCTGAGCGAGCGCCGCGCCAGGTCTTTACGCAGGCTCTCCCGCGCTCTCGCCAGCCGATTTTTCTCAGCGAGCCCGGGATGACCCTCTGCCCCGTGTGAATGCCGGTGTCCCCGGCGGGCCAGGCGCTCGATGCTCTCCGGGTCGTTCTCCTGCAGTCTCGCCAGCCGGCGCTCGACCTGTTCTTCAAGCGGGGGTTCGACCCGGGCGGGAACCAGCTCCCTCGCGGTGAGGATCTCTTCCCGGATGATCGTAGAATCTCTCTCATCCCGGGGCGGCAGCCTGGCGATGTGGTGAACTGAGAAGATGTAGATGGCGCTCAGCGCCACCCCCAGCAGGATTCCGTTGAGGATGACGAGCCCCAGCCACTTGCCTGCAATGTAGCTGCCCCGGCCGATGGGCTTGACGGCGAGGGTCTCGATGAGCTTGTCCTCGAGCTCGATACTGAGCGTTCTGCAGGAGAGCAGCAGGGTGAGGATTCCGGCGAGCACCGAGGTGATGACCAGTGAATAGCTGAGGAACCCCTGGAGCAGGTAGCGAACGGGTGTTTCAGGGGAGTCGAACAGGGCCAGTGCCGCCAGTGCCGAGAAGAGGACGAAGAGGAAGGCGGGGGCGATCCTGGTGCTGGTCGCCTCCGAGAGCAGTGCGCGGGCTACCGCTGAGACCCGGCCTCCAAGGCCCAGAACCAGCCTGGCGAGGCGGCAGAGAAAGGTAAAGATGCAGCAGCACAGCAGGAGGGTCCCGGTCACGCGGATGGATGTCGCCTCGGCCAGGGAGGCCCCTCTCCCCAGCAGCTCGTAGAGACAGGTGACGAGAAGGGCCGCCGCCGGCAGGGCCACCATGAGGGGGATCGGCAGGCGCGCTCCGCTGTCTTTTTTCCCCGGGGAGGTGGAGGGCATCTCAGTCGGCAGCCTCTTCGACCGGGGCGTCTTTTTCTTCCGCGGTCCGTTCGCGGGTCAGGAAGCGGGCGACCCCGGTGCCTCCCGTGGCCCCGCTGGTCTCCGCTCCCTCGCGGCCAGCCTCTTCGACGAGGCCCAGGAAGAAGTTCTCGAGGCTCTGGCGTGGAGATTCCGTTTTCCTGATCGAGAGCCCCCCGGCCTCTTTGAGCAGCGTCTCGATCCTGGCGAGCGTGTCCGCATCGAGCCGGTCGGTCTCGATGACAGTCGATTCCGGCGAGCTGAGCAATTCATCGATGGTCCCCTCGGCCTGCTTGCAGCCGCCGTAGAGAACCGTGACCCGGTCACAGACATCCTCGACATCAGCCAGGCGGTGGCTGCTGAGCAGCACGCTCTTGCCTTCCTCTCTGAGCCGCAGGATGAGGTCCTTGACCTCCCGGGCTCCGATGGGATCGAGACCGGTGGTCGGCTCATCCAGGATCAGCAGGTCGGGGTTGTTGATGAGCGCCTGGGCGATTCCGATGCGGCGCTGCATTCCTT
>CAUZHA010000201.1:0-4461 GCA_963579555.1 Planctomycetes bacterium UBA1146 | reverse complement strand
CGCGGTCGCGAAACGAATTCTGGCCCCCTTCAGCTCAAAGCTCGCGGGCTTCAGGCCCTCGTCGATCTTTTTTACCAGTCGCCCGACGGTTTCCCCCGAGCCCCGGAGGAGATGGTCGATGCTGGCCCGCCGGGCGTAGAGCGCCGGCATGGTGGGCTGGCGCGGCGCCGCGCGGTGGACAACGCCGTAGCAGTCCTGGTCCGGCTGGCCGGTGGGGGTGACGAAGATCACGCCCACGGCGCCGTGCTCGCGTGCGTTGGCGATCTTGGCGTTGAAGGGAGCGTGCCGGCTCCTGCGGCCGCCGAAGGGGTTCTCGGAGGATGAGTAGCGTGGCGTGTACCTCAGGAGGATCACCACCTTGCCCTTCACGTCCATCCCGTTGAAGTCGTCGTAGTCCAGGCCGCGGCTTTTCTCCTTGTCGTTGGTCGTGATGCCGTAGCCGACGAAGGCCAGGGGGGCTTCAACCGGCTTTCCATCTGTGAAGCCAAAGGCCGCGACTTCGCTGCCGGGGGTCAGGGAAATCGTCTCGCCATTTTGGAACTCGATGACCGCCCCGGCGTCCTGAACGAAGCAGGCGCCCTGGGGAATGGTGAAATGTTGAAAGTAGGAGCCGTTGTCTCCGGCCGGGTCAAGGCCGTATTCAGCGTAGAAACGCGCGATGTACTCCGCGGCAATCTCGAGCCCGGGCTCGCCGCTGTCGCGGCCTCCGAGCTCGTCGCTTGACAGATAGGTGACGTGGTCGTGAATTTTTCCGGCGTCAGGGGCGAGATCTTCGGCCAAGGCCGTCTGCGGGTTTGAGCTGGCGAGAGTGGAAGCCAGGACAGCTGCAGCGAAGAAGGCTGCCGGACGCCGCCATGTTTGTGAAGAAATCGGGGTTCGTGTCACTGAGTTGCCTCGTTGGAAAAAAGATTCAGGTTAATCCAGGGGCTGCCCGCCCCCCGGGAATCAGCGATTGTCCCCGCTCTCGCTCGACTGTGCAATGGCGTAGTCCTGCCCAGGCAGGACTTTCATCGCCGTCAGGCGGAAATTCAGGGCTGCTTGACGGGCGCCTTGCTGATGGAGATGACCTCGAGTGTTGAAGACGACCGAAGCGGCCCGACCCCGGTTGTGCCATCCGGGTCGGCCTCCAGCTCGAGCTGGTAGCTGCCGGGCTTCTCAGGGGCAGTCAGGGCGATGGTCACTTCGCCTGACGGACCGGCGATCCCCTCGACAGGCGTTTTGCCCGGCAGCCCGAGTCGAACGACAATCTTTTCAGGATCTGAGCGCAACATAGAAGGCAGGCCGTAGAGGATCCGAGCGGTGATCAGCACGGTTTTGTTCGGCAGGCAGCGGTTGCGGGGGGCGTGAATCCTGTTCTCGGCGGGGTAGGCGGCCGCCATGGCGTAGAAACAGCCCAGCAGGGCGAGCTGGACCGCGAGAATGACACCGAACCTGGCCAGCCGGGAACGAAGGGGCCTTTTCCCGGCGGAGTCTTCTCCATCTTCGTTTTTCGCGGCCGTTTCGGCTTCCGTTGCGGGGCCTGGGCGTTCTCCGTCAGCCCCTTTTTTTTTCTTCCGACGACTCATGCTTCCGTTTCTTCTTCGGAGACCTCTTTTTTGCCGGCAGCTTTCGGACCAGTCTCTCCACTGAGCAGTTCGGAGATGAACGGCAGGTGCGATGGGCTCATGCGGTCGACCGCTGCCCGGGTCAGGGGGCTGGGGGTCTCCTTGTAGGTCTTAACCAGGGCGACCCGTTCGGGGGAGTCGTACTCGACGTGAACGATCTCGCCTTTGCGGCCATCGGATAGCGCGACCGTGAGGCCGACGAGGTCGGCGCGGCTCATTTTTTCCAGTTCATAGGAGGTTTTGCTGCTCATCGCTTAGGGATTATAAGGTGAGGTCTCCACCTGAACAAATGTACAATGCTGCCGATGAGCCGCATTCTGGTCGTTCACAACCCCCGGTCTCGCCGAGGCGGGAAATGTTATTCTATCATGAAACGCTGGCTTCAGGCTGGCGGTCAGGAGGATGGCGTTGAATTTGTCGAGGTCACGGAGCTCGAGAACGTCGATCTGCCCGAGGAGCGCCTGGTCGTGGCCGGTGGGGATGGCACGATCAATTCGGCCCTGGAGTGGCTCTACTCGAGGGGGGGAACCTGTCCGATTGGTCTGATTCCCGCGGGAACGGCGAACTGTCTCGCCGCCGGGATGGGGCTGCCTGCAAGCGCTGCAGAGGCTTGCGAGACCGCTTTCCGCGGGACAGGCAGAAGAGCGATGGACATCCTGACCTACCGGGTGCCGGCGGAAGACCGGAAACGGGTGATTTTACAGTCAAGCAGCCTTGGGCTTCCATCTAATGTCGGGGTGAGCTACGAGCGCTTCCGACAGAACTGGTTGCTCTGGATGTTGTTTCGATGGGTGGGCAACAGCAGCTACACCCTGCTCGCCCTGCGCGAGATCTTTTCCCAGAGAAAACGGGAGCGCCGCAAAGAGCCGCTTTTGAACGTGAAGGTGGTTTTTCCGCCCGAGGAGAACAAGCCGGATTTTGAGGGCGATGTGCTGGCGTTCTTTCTTCACAACGAGGCCACCATTGGCGGCCACCTGATGCCTTGTCCAAAGGCGCTCATGGATGACGGCCTGATGGACATCTGCATCTTCAGAATCTCCCAGAGCTATTCCTACCTGAGAATGTTGAAAAAGCTCGGCAAAGGACGCCATCTTGAAGATGAGGATGTCGTGTATTATCAGCAGACCGCTGGTCCGATCCAGGTGTCGCTTTCCTTCAGCCATCCGTTCAATTCCGATGGCGACATCTGGCTGGAGAGCGCCGAGTTCGAGTTCGCTCTCGATCCGACTCGTTTCGAGATCTGCGTTTTTGACTGACGCGCCGCGCCTCCTTTCATCTGGCAATCGGCCCGCAGCCAAAGTAAACACTTAGACATGAGCAGGGATGGCGAAAACGATTCCAGGTTCGAGCGCGGGCTCGAGGCGGCTGAGAGGGCCCTCGTGGCTGCGGCGGGTCGCAAGGCCCATACGCTCTACGAGGGGCGGGCGGTCGCCCATCGAAGCTGTGGAATCGCCCTTGCCGAAACCTTCGGGTTGCCCCCGGCACCCTACCAGGCTCTTCGCAAGGGCGGGATCACGGGGGAGGGGGGATGCGGCGCGATCAAGGCCGGCGAGCTGGTGCTGGGAGAGCTTCTCGGCGATCCAAACCCCACCGGCCCGGTCACCGACGAGCTGCGCCGGGCTGCGGGGCATTACCGCAGGCTCTGGGATGAGCGGGTTGACCGCGGCCCGGGGGGCGTCTGCGGCAGCATCGTCTGCAACGATCTGACCTCGGTCTTCGAAGATTTCATGGGGGAGCCGCGGCAGAAGTTCTGTACGAGTATCGCGGCAACGGTTGCCGAGATCGTCGCTGAGATCCTGGTTCGGCTCGATGCGCTCGATGAGATCACGCCGATAGCGGGCCTTGAAGAAGGTCCCGCGGCGAATGAAGGTGGCTGAGTCCTCAGGCGATGACCTTGTCGAGCACCTTGCCGGCCACGTCGGTCAGGCGGAAATCCCGTCCGCTGAAGTGGTAGGTGAGCCGCTCGTGGTCCATGCCCATCAGGTGCAGTATCGTCGCATGGACATCATGAACCGATGTGCGGTCAATCGCGGCGTGATAGCCGACCTCATCGGTCTCGCCATAGCTTGTGCCACCCTTGATGCCGCCGCCGGCCATCCACATCGTGAAACCGAAGGGGTGGTGGTCACGCCCGCCGCCGCCCTGCTTCTGCGGCGTTCGGCCAAACTCGCCGCCCCAGACCACCAGCGTTTCGTCGAGGAGTCCGCGCTGTTCGAGATCCTGGATCAGCCCCGCCATGGGCTGGTCTGTCGCCGCGCAGTGTTTGTTGTGGTTGCCGGTTATCGAGCCATGGGCGTCCCAGTTGTTGTCGCCGTGTCCTCCGCCGGAGTAGAGCTGAACGAAGCGGACCCCGCGTTCCACAAGCCGTCTTGCCATGAGGCATTGGGTCCCGAAGTACTGCCCCGGCTTGCCGCGCTCGATGCCGTAGAGCTTGCGCGTTGCCGCGCTCTCGCTCTGGAGATCGAGAGCTTCGGGCGCCGCCGCCTGCATCCGGTAGGCGAGCTCGAATGATTCAATGCGGGCCTCGAGAGCGGTCTCGGCGGGATGGCGCTCACGGTGGCCGCGATTCAGCCGGGCTGCGTAGTCGAGCAGCTGGCGCTGGCGCTCCTGGTCAAGTTGTCCCGGCCGGGTGAGGTTCAGGATCGGCGTTCCTTTTGAGCGTACAGGGGTGCCCTGGTACGCGCCGGGCAGGAAGCCGGAGCCCCAGTTCGGCGCGCCTCCGATAGGGCCGCCACGGTAGTCGTACATCACCACGAAGCCGGGAAGGTTCTGGTTGTGGCTTCCCAGCCCGTAGGTCACCCAGGATCCGAGGCTTGGAAAGCCGGTGCGGATCTGGCCGGTGTTGAGCTCAAAGAGC
>CAUZHA010000200.1:0-4618 GCA_963579555.1 Planctomycetes bacterium UBA1146 | reverse complement strand
ACCCGTAAGGAATCTTCCATTCGGCGGCCATTGCGGGCCGAAGAAGAACAATAGCTATGGTTTTTCCCAGAACTGAATCTACATACGGTTGCCGTGATCGTGGTGGTCCTGAGCGGCCCCGCTCTCGCTGCGACGGCATCGCCCTGATGGTGGTGATGGTCGTATTCATCGTACTGTACATGATGGTTTACCATCTGAGCTTCTACACCGTGATGGAGGAGAAGATTGCCCATGTACGGCATGGTGACATCCAGGGCCAGGATGCCCTCTACTCCGTAGCCCAGTTCGTCATGGCGCAGCTGACGGAGGATATCGTTCAGGATTATTCCGGCGGCGCCGCCGAAGATCCTGCCGCGTCCGCGCCGGTCGCCGGCGCGGGAGCAGAGGCAGGAGGCGCGGCTCGCGGTGGAGGTCGCGGCGGTGATGAAGGCAGATTTGTTGCTCTCCAGACCGGGGAGCAGGGAGGTGTCGGCGTTGAAGGAGGCTCGCAGAACTTTGACTATCTCATGGAGGCGATCTTCAATCCCCAGCAGCATGATGTTGGCGAGGTCAAGGTGAAGGTCACGATTACCGACAATGAGCGCCGTTTTGATCTGAACAGGCTGTTTGAATACGCCCCGCTTCCAGCTGAAGAGGATGCTCTCACGGGACCGGGGGGAGCGCTCTCTGGCGAGGAGCTCGCGGAGATGGCGGCCGGGACCTCGGCTGATACTGCCAGGGGCGAGCAATCGCTCCGCGACAAGATCCAGTCACGGGTCGGACTTATCAACCGGAATGATGATTCCGAGGAGGACGGGGAAGCTGTCAACGAATTCGAGGGAGTCGTTGGCCTTGAAGACGAGGCTGAATTGACGGAGTTCGTCGAGCCGACCGACCAGCAGGAGGAAGCTACCATCCTGATGCTTGGCCGGGCCATCGAGGTGATCCTGAGCCTGAACGAGGACCGGGACTTTTTCTACCGGGACAACTACACCTCCGACCGGCTGGCCAGGGACATAGTCGAGTACGTTATTGCCAGGCGCACCTCCATTGATCAGAACAGGATCTATCACACGACCGAATTGCTGAATATTCCCTCGATCACCCGGGAGCTCTTCTACGGACCCGGGCCGGAGGAACTCCCGGAAGAGGGACTCGAGACAGATGCCGGGTTCCTTTTGCAGAAAGACGAATTTGGCGATCTCTCCGCGACCTATATTTACGACAGCGACCAGGAGTTCCTCCGGGAGCAGGAGGCGGATGCTCTCTCGGGTCTTATGGAGGCCTTTCCAGGCGGCCTGCCGCCGGAGCTGATCAAGGCTCATGGCCAGGAATTTCCCGGAATCGGCGGGCTGAACGCGAACTCGCTGACCCGGGGAATGACCGGCCCGGCCCAGGCCTTTGACGAGGAAGGCTACGAATACATTGAGCAACCCGAGGTGCCGATCGGCCTGCAGGACATCTTTACCACCTTCTCCTCAGGTAAGATCAATATCAACACCGCCTCGGTGCCGATTCTCTACGCCCTGCTGCCCTCTCTGCAGGAAGGCAATGATGAGGAGGCGGAGAACGTGGCCCTGCTGATCAATGATTACCGATTTGAGTACCAGGCGTTTGAGGAAGAGGAGGCCGTTGCGGGGGTTGAGGGGGCGGACAAGACCATGCTGAAGGATCTTGGCCAGCCCAAGAGACCGCTTCCGCCGGAGGAAGAGGAGCTTGGTGAGGAGCTGGACCTCAACTCGATGGTCGGGGTTGCCCAGATGGGGTTAGATGGAACCGGCAGCGCTCCGATGGCTGACGTCGAGACCAATTATTTCACTAGCCTTGAACAAATCGAGCTGGTCGATGGTACGGCTGGTGACGCGGACGACCTTCTGACAAGCGATGTAGGCGTCGATCGAGTAGATGCGGATGATGACCCCCTGCTGCAGAGGGTTCTCAACGATTACAGGAATGTTATGTGTTTTGCAGGTACTTATTTCACTATTGAACTTAAGGCAAAGACTCAAACGAGTCCGCTGGTAAAATCGGGCATAATGATCATCAAGAGAAATGTCCAGGAGAAATTGATGGAAGTCGTTCTCTGGAAAGAGTTGCAGGACTGAATCATGAAGTTGAATGTCAATACAGTTCGTATTTTGATGATGGGAGTTAACCTCGGGGTGACGGTGTTTATCGTGACCGGCTACCTCGGAGGCATGGGCCTGCCCAGCATTTCCTCGATGTTCTCGACTGGTTCCGACGAGGAAGACGCCGCGTCCGTCTCTGTCGAGCTGAAGAAGCCCTCTTATTTCAAGTACACCGACAAGGATCTCGTGGAGCCGGAATCCTCCGAGTCAAAGGTCCGGGCCTCCGCGGCCTGGCTCATGCCGAAGCCGCCGGCTCCGCCGGTTGTTGCTGTCGAGTCTACGGACCCGGCCGAAGAGGAGGAGGAGGAGGAGCCCGAGACGAAAGATGGCGAGCCGATCGAAGGCGGGCCGCTTCAGAAGGACAATTGGAATTACGTACACGGGATCATCTTTTCAGAGACTCCGCTCAAGAGCTGGATTCGCCTGGAGAAGAAGGATGAGCAAAAAGCTTCTTCCCTTCCGTCTCCTTCCCGTTATTCAAGGGGGAGGAGCTCCAGCAGTCGCTCCAGCAGCAGCATCCGCCGCTCGAGCTCGAGCAGCAAGGCGCGCTCGGCTTCCTCGGCGAATACCATCACGCTGACCCTTGAAGAACGCTGGTTCGTGGATGAGGAGAAGGGGCTCGATTTCAAGGTCCACTATGTCGATGCCGACAAGATCATCTATTGGACGGATAACCCTAACCGGAAGTACTCTCTTCCCAGGGTGAGCGAGAGCTACTTTCTCGAGGAGACCAGGGAGGAGCGAAGACTCGCTCCGAAGAAGGATGAAGAGGAAGAAGGGGAGGAAAAGGAAGCTGAGGAAGAGAAGAAGTTCTTCACGAGATATCCCAAGGGAACCCGGCCGCTGGAGAAGAGGGAAGAGGATTACCGGAAACTCCTGGCCGGGCAGGAAACCACTGGTTTCCTGGTGCCCAAGCACCTGGGAGAGAAGGTCGCTTCTCCCAGGAGCCCTGTGAGGTCCACGACTTCAGGTTCTTCGAGCTCAGGTTCAAAGTTCTCCGCCTCAGGCAAGCCGGTCTATCCGAAGAAGTCGTCAACGTCGACCAAGAAGTCCTCTGCGCCTAAGAAGCCGGTGTCTACCGCCCAGCAGAAGGTCGAGGCGCTCAAGACGCTCCAGGGCCTGAAAAACAATCCCAAGTATCAGAAAGTTGATCCCAAGCAGCGCGCCGAGCTTGAGAACCTTATCAAGGGAAAGCGCGGGAGCGGCAAGTAGAGGCCTGCTGCCGGGTAACTGAAATAACGAAGAAACTGCAGAGTTCTTCAGCTCTCAGTCGATAAAGAAAAATCATGGCTGTCATCCTAGGACTCGATATCGGGTCAACCACTATAACCGGGGCTGTCTTTTCCGGTAATCAGAAGAAGTTTCGCTTGATTGACTTCTTCAATGAAGAGATTCCGCCCGTTCATACGGGGGAATACTCCGAGGATGATGAGTACATCGCTCCGATGGCCACCGATGAGCTGCTCGCCAAGATCATGAGTGAGCGCAATCTCAAGGATATCGATGTCGTGACATCGGTAGATGCCAAGGATTGCATCATGAGAGAGATCTCGGTGCCCTTCACCAAGGATGAGCAGATTCGTAAGACCGTGTACTTCGAGGCCGAGAACCATTTCACCGGCTTTGACCTGGAGAATACCGTCCTTGATCACATCAAAACCGGAGAGCGCGAGGGCAGCAGCAGCCTGATCGTCTCCGCTCTGAATCATGAGACCATCGAAGCGCATCTCGAGCTTTTGAAGACCGCCTCGCTGGATCCGGTCGCGGTGGACCTTGACACCTGCGCGCTCTTCAACGCCTACAAATCCTCGGCGGCATACGATCAGGAGAAGACCACCCTGGTGGTGGATATGGGGGCGACTTCAACCAAGATCGTCCTGGTTGAGGATGGAGAGCTGAGAAAAATGCGCTCCTGTCGACTGGACACGGGCGTCTCGGCGGCTGCCCGGATGCTCCTGGCTGCCAGGGAGTCCCAGGCAGACGAGGCTCCTGTCGAGACAGCGGAATCGGCTGTCGATGGCCGTCTCAAGGAGCTGGAGGATACTCTCGATATCTTCGAGGACCAGGCGACGAGTCCCAGCGGGTCGATGGATGAGCTTGACCTGGACGATGACGCCGGGCTTCCCCTTGATGAGCCTTCCGATGCTGAAGAGGACGCCAACGAGTCCCCGGTCGCTGATTACCAGGGAATGTTCCCCGGCCAGGCGGAGCCGGCGGAGTTCAACTACGAGGAATACCTCGCCCGGATCTCACTCGAGATTCAGCGGAGCCTTGCGGGAGTCTCGCTTGGATCGTCGGTTGAGCGCGTCGTCATTACCGGCGGAATGAGCAGTCGCGAGGAGGCCGTCGCCTTCTTTACCGATGAATTCGAAACCGAGACGCTCCGGCTGCGATTTGACGAGCGTTTCGAGATGGATCCCAAGGTGGCGGGAGATCCTTCCTTCCATCTCAATGGAGCCGTGGCCGTCGGACTCGGCATGAGGATCCTTCGGGAGGACAGTATCGGGGTC
>CAUZHA010000199.1:0-4625 GCA_963579555.1 Planctomycetes bacterium UBA1146 | reverse complement strand
CGAATCATAGGTGAGCTGCCCGCCATCGGTGGTGACGATCTGGCGAAGCGCTTCCTCCAGCGGAAATCTGTCGCTGGCTGAGGCCTTGGACTCCGCCCCCTCGCTGACACCTACGACCTCGTGGGCGAGGTTCTCGATATTGGCCATCCTGGCGATGTAGGGCTCCGGAGGGCGTATGTAGCGCAGTTGGAAAGACCGCGTCTCGAATTCGGTCTTGAGCGTGTCAGGATGAACCACGCGAAGAATACTGCTGTCTCCGGAGCCGGAGGCCGCGCCACTGACGACCACGAAACCGGCGGTTTTGACCAGCGTATCGAGGGCCTCTCTCCAGGGTACATTGTTCAGGCTGAAACTGACCTTCCCCTCGACCTCCCTGCTGATCACGATATTGACGCCGGCCTGCTTGGCGATAAGGTCTACCACCAGCTTAAGGTCCGCATCGTTAAACTCCATGCTGACCGTCGCGGGCTGAGTAAAACGCACCAGGCGAGGGCTGACCCTCACAACCTTGCAATTCGACTGATCGGCAAGAAGCTTCATCGCCTCCATCCAATGGAGCCGCTCAACACTGATGGTGACCTTCTCCTTCACATTGGCATCGGCGATGATGTTCACCCCGGCGCTGGCGCTCAGGGCCTTCAGCACGACGGAGAGATCCTCGTCCTTGCAGTCCAGGTTGACATAGCCTGCGCCGAGGAAATCTCCGGGTTCGCTGTCGGAGCCCGAGATGTACTGCCTGAAAAGGCCCAGGGCCTTCCCCTGATCATTCTGGGCCTCGGCCGGCGCGGCGAGGCTACCGCAAATGACCAGGAGCGCGACCAGGGTCCTCTCCCGCAAATTGAAATTTTTCATGATCTGTCCCTTCAATTGTTATCCCGACCACCGGTCAGGTAGACCGGGATCTCCTCTCCCTTGTATTCGAACTTGACCCTGTCGCTGGCAACCTCCAGCAGCAAGAATTCCGATATGCTGTCTCCCGGCCTCAGCGGCTTGCCATCGACGACCGCGAGTCCTCTGCCTCCGCCGATCAGGATGCCCTTCACAGAGGGCTTCTTGCCCTCGAATTCCACACGGATCGCTGTACGCCGGACCAGCTCAGCCGTTCTGCGCCGCAACTCTGAGGCAACCGGCGCGTACTCGGCCGAGAGCGCCTTCAGCTTTCCGGTGTCAGCGAATACCGCCTGGCTCAACTCCTCGGCCTCCCGGTAGTCGCCGGAATCAAAACTTGCCTGCATCCCGGCCAATCCCGCGACAGCCTCGCGGTAATGGTATTTCAAACGTACAGGCTTCAACCTCGAGCCCTGGGCGGCCAGCCTGGATTGGATATCCCTATACCCTTTACGATGTCGCGGCAGCGAGAACGCGACCTCTTTGATGCCGGACTTCTCAATCTTCACCCAGGCCGCCAATGCGCCTGATTCATCTCCATTGGAGAGAGCCTCGAAAACCTTCGCGGACAGTCCCCGCAGGCGGCTGACCGCCTCCGCCTGGCTGATACCGCCCTCTGGCGCTTCAACTGCTGGAGCCTTCCGGAGCTCCTTCGGTTCCTCAGGAGTGCTGAGTGGAAATGGTTCGCTGAACGGATCGCGGCCGCTAAGTCTTGGAAGCTCGAACGATTCGAGCTCCAGGGCAAGCTGAACAAAACCTGTATCGGAGCCGTAGGGCGCGAGTGCGGGCAGCTCCTGGACATCCTTGATGATGTTACGTCCGCCCTGGGCTGCCCTGCGCAGAGAAGCGAAGACCTGCTCGCGCTCATTGCGAAGACCATGGACCTCGGCCTCCAACAGCGCGATAAGCCCGGCAGGTCCACCGAGAGCTTTCGCATCCTGGTAGCTCTCCAGAGCCTCGCTGTAGCGCTTCTGCTGGCGAAGACACAATCCAATGGCCAATCGATGCTGCGCCTCGTCCGGCTGCTCCTCCGCCATCACCTCCAGCTTGCCGAGAGCATCCGCGGCGCGCCCCTTCTTCCAATTACGGACAGCTTCGGAACGAAGGACCGTCATCCCTGAGTCGCTGACCGCCTGCGCGGCTCCATCCTCACCCGCGTCAGAGTAGAACGGGAGAGAGCACAGCCCCAGCAGGAGCGGAAATCTCAGGAAAGCAAGACTGGATCCGAAAAGCTTCTTCATGGCTTGCTCTCGGCCTCCTTGAGATAGGTGTAGGTACTGACCGTCAGGTCGATCTCCTTGACCGAATTCCTCGCCAGGCCCAGCAGCTCAGAATCATTTCTTTCACGCAGGTCGCCCTCGGGAAATTCACCCGTAGCTCCCAGCGGCTTCAGGCTGACGGCGTCAATCTTCAGGAATCGCTTGTGATTCTCGATACGGCTCATGAACTGCAGCAGGTCAGGCACCGTACCCAGGAGCTGAAAACGGTACCGATGACGAACGAAGTTCCTGGCCTTTGCCTCGCCGTCAGCGACAGCGGCAGCGGCAGCGGCAGCGGCTGAATCCGCCGGAGGCAGATACTCGGCACTCTTGATCAACAGCTGTGTATTGCGGCGATACTCATCCATGACCTTTACGAAGGCATCGTGCTGCACGTGCTCCTCGGCGGGCAGGATCTCCGCATAGCTGTCCGTCGTCTGGATCAGCCGGGTCCTCTGCTCCTCGAGACCGGATATCCTGCCGATCTTGTCGCGAAGCGAGGCCTCCTCGGCCTCGCACGCGGCCAGGGCAAGAAGAACGCCGGAGCGCTCGCCCAACTTGGAGTAGATCAGGAAGCCAAGCCCCGCGCAAAAAACGAGACAGGCACCGCCCAGCGCCGCGAGCCTCTGCTTCTGGTTTAAATTCTTCAGGAATTCGCTCATCTGATCAGGTCTCCGTATCCGAGGCCGTATTTTCCTGGAGTCCCCGCAGGTCGAGACGAATCGTGAACCGAAGGTTGTGCGGCTCGCGGTAGCCTTCAAAAACCACGGACCGCCACTCAGGACGGCTGATGCTCTGGAAATCGGAATAGAAATTCCCCGGCTTCAGGGACTCATCCAGGAAATCCAGATAGAACTCATCAGCCCCCTTCAGGCGCTCACGAAAGGCCGTCATCCTGCCGACCTGGCTTCCAGCTGAATAGCAGAGCAGCCGCAGGGAGCCGCCGCTGCCGGCCATCTCGCCTGCCCGGGGGCGATCCTCGGGATCACGCTCCTTCATATCCAGCCGGACAAGCCAGATATGATCAGGAGTCAGCCGGACCAGTTCGGTCAGCTTCTTCGACCAGAGAATACGATTGGTTTTGATGCTGATGATAGCTCGCTCCCTCTCCTTGTAGTCGTTGATCTCGTCGAGAAGGGTATCTACCCGCACGGCATCCTTCTTGTCGGCGAAAATATCCTGCTGCCTGCTGTCCAGCTCATCCCCCAGGCTCGAGGTGGAGAACACCAGGTAGAGCCAGGTAAAGAACAGCAGACCGACCACGGCCAGCCCTGAAGCGCCAAGAATCAGCTTGAGCTTTGGATCCACTCCCGCGGAGCGAAACTCGGGAGGTAAAAGGTTGATTCGAATATTCACTTTCATCGCCATTCTCTTCAATAGTCCAGGACACGCGATGCGAGACCCACAGCTACCGCCAGCTGCGGGGAGTTACCTGCCGAGGCCAGCACTCCTGCCGAGCCCTCGGCCTCCTCAACTCCCTCGAAAGGATTCCATTCACTGACTTCGCGGCCAAAGGTCTGCTCGAAAGCGTCACCGATGCCCGGAAGCGACGCGCTACCGCCGGACAGCCGAACCGACTCGACCACTCGTTCATGATGGTTTTCGAAATAATCAATTGAGGCGTAAATCTCCGCGGCCAGGTCGCCGAGGATCGGCGAAACGCACTCCATCACCTCGAAGTTGTCCGAACCGGACTCGCGCTTGATCTTGTCACCCTCCTCGGGGCTCACTCCCAGGCGCCGTGAGATCGACTCTGTAAAGTCTTTCCCTGCCAGGTAGATCTCCCTCGAGAAGGAGGAGACTCCATCCTCGAGAATGTTGATGCTGGTCTTGGAACCGCCGACATCGACCAGGGCCGTAACCCCATCGAGAGCTTTCCCGGCGCTGGAGGACGAGGCGGCCAGCTCGAAAGCGTTTCCCAACGCGAAACCGTCGACATCGACCGCCACTGGAAGCAGCCCAGCCGCCCGAACGACACCAAGAAGATCGTCCAGCGTTTCTTTTCTCGCTGCCACCAGGAGAACCTGCATCTCGCCGTCAGGCTGATCCGCCGCGGCGTTCCCCGGGTCAAGCATGGCGCAATCAAGGGCCACCTCTTCCAGCTCGAACGGAATGTGCTTCTCAGCCTCGTACTTCAGCGAGCTGCGAAGCTCTTCCTCCGACATCCGCGGCATGGAGATATAACGAACCACCACGGATTTCCCGGACACTGAGACAGCAACGTTCTTTGTCCTGATTCCCGCCCTGGAAAAAAGCTCCTTGAGAGCTTGCGGTAAATCCTCCCGATCTACCGCTGGCGCAGTGGCCAGGGCGCTCAGATGCATTTGCCCGGCAGACTCCACCATCTCAACAGCCTTTATTTCCTGGCTGCCTATGTCAAGCCCGACAAGGCTCCGCTTTGTAAACATCTCCACTCCAGCATTAGCTGCATTTTTCCTCGTCATCCTGCGCGAATCTTCCCCTGCGCAGAGACATTCG
>CAUZHA010000198.1:0-4882 GCA_963579555.1 Planctomycetes bacterium UBA1146 | reverse complement strand
GGCCGGCCGGGCCCGCGCAATCTTGTCGACAGGCATCACCGGACCGTAGCGCCGCTGGTCAAGGACGGCCGCATGTTCCTCTCGGGAGATGACAGGATCATCGCCACCGATTCCTACAACGGTTCGCCTCTCTGGGATAAGGTCATCACAGGGACCCGCCGCATCGGCGCGGTCAGGGACAGCGGCAATATGGTGGTCTCCAGCAAGGCTCTCTACGTTACGGCGGGTGCCGAGTGCATCGCGCTCCAGCTCGATACAGGCGAGCGGGCGGGAAGCTACCCGGCTCCGGCCGGCGCGGACGGCTCCGAGCGTCACTGGGCCTGGATCTCGAGCGAGGGCGGGAAGCTCTTCGGGTCTTCGGCGCGGCCGGGATCCCTGAGGACGGAGATCGGCAGGGGAAAGATTCTCGATGTTTACGAGGACTCCAAGGCGATTGTCTGCAGCGTTTCCCTCTTCTGTATCGACCCCGAGACCGGCAAGCGCTCCTGGCTCTACCGCCCGTCACGCGGGGCTGTCATCAACACGACCATCGCCGTTTCCGGGGGACGGGCCTGGTTTGTCGAGAGTGGTAATGCGGCGACCCTGGACGGGCCGATCGACCGCTACACACTGGATCAGCTCCTGTCGCGCGGAGCCGCTCTGGTCTGTCTCTCCACCACGGATGGAAAGGTCCGCTGGAGAAAACCCCTGGATCGGCTGCGGGCGAGGAACTGCCTCTTCCTGAGCTCCTCCAGCGGCGTGGTGGCTCTCTCGGGTTCGCGTAACGAGGCCGGCACCGTGCGCTACGACCTCTCGGCTTTCGATGCCGCGGCGGGAAGACAGCTGTGGTCCCGCAGCCATGATACCGGGATCAAGGCTGGAGGAAACCACGGTGAGCAGGATCATCGCCACGCGGTCATCGGCAAGGTGCTCTACGCCGAGCCCTTCGCCTACAAGCTCGGCACCGGGAAGCCCGTGAGCGGGTGGAAGTGGAATAAGACCAAGCGCGGCGGCTGCGGCAATGTCTCGGCCTCTCTCTCGAACCTCTTCTTTCGCGATGGGACGGCCTCTTTCTTCGATCTCTCCCGCGGCATCCACGACAAGGTTACAGATATCAGCCGCCCGGGGTGCTGGATCAACATGATTCCCGCCGGCGGGCTCCTGCTCATTCCCGAGGGCAGCTCCGGCTGTACCTGTAATTACGCAGTCCAGGGATCGATGGCCTTTGTTCCCTCCCGCTGAGACCCGGCAGGTCAGGTAGTGTATGATCGGGCCTTTCAGGGTATGCTCCGGCGGACGGAAGATGATCCAGGTCTATGACAGGTAACGAAACAGAGCTTCTCTATCTTTTCTGGAGCGTGTTGATCCTGGCCGCGGTGCCGGTGATCTATCGTTTGTGCCGGGGCCGTTCGCAGGCGCTCACCGCTCTTGACGGCTTCGTGTTCGTTTCGATGGGCGGTATTATCCTGCTTGATTTCCTGCCGCAAGCTCTCGATGACGGGGGGTGGCCCTGCGTGGTCTTTGCCGTCCTGGGCGTCGGGTTGCCGACGGTCATCGAGAGACGAGGACACAGGCTGGGTGAGCATTTTCACCGGGCGGCGCTCTACCTGGGCCTTCTCGGTCTGCTCATCCATTCGATGCTGGACGGTGTTTATCTTGGCAGCTCCGGGGCCGATGCCGGGCTGCTTCCCCTCGCGGTGATTCTGCATCGTCTCCCCGTGGGGCTCACGGTCTGGTGGCTCGTTCGCTGGTCGCGGGGACGCGGCGCCGCCATGCTCCTGCTGGGGGTGCTGGCTGTTCTGACCGCGCTTGGATATTTCTCCGGGTCAGGACTTCTCGATGGTCTCTCGGGCAGGGGGCTGGCCTGGTTCCAGTCGCTGGTGGCGGGCTCCCTCTTCCACGTGGTCCTGCATCGGTCGCGGGGCGCAGCTCCCGAGGAAGCTCCGGCTGCTGCCGGAAGAAAGCTGCCGCTCAGCGCATCGGGGGTCGGAGGCTTCCTGGGCCTGGCCCTGGTCGTCTTCCTGCTCACCGGCGAGCACGCTCATTCCGGCGAGCACGACGAATTCTGGCATTCCTTCCTCGCTCTCGCCTTGCAGAGCGCTCCCGCCCTGCTGCTGGGCTATTTCCTCGCCGGCCTGGTCGCGGTCTTCCTGCCGGTCTCCTCCGTGCGCTGGCTTGGCGGCGGATCACTGGCCGGCCAGGCCCTTCGCGGAGTGGCTGTCGGACTTCCGCTGCCGGTCTGCTCCTGCGGGGTGGTGCCCTTGTACCGGGCGCTCGTCGAGCGTGGTGTGCCGGCTACCGCGGCGCTGGCCTTCCTGGTGGCGACCCCGGAGATTGGGATGGATGCCGTCCTCCTGTCGCTGCCGCTGCTGGGCGCTCCCTTTACCCTGATTCGGATCGCGGCTGCCGCTGTTCTCGCGCTGGCCGTCGCCGTGATCGTCGGTCGGACCATCTCCTCGAGGACGCAGGATAATTCAGCTGCGGCGACGGAGGAGGTGGAGGGGCCGACGGGCGGATTGCTTGACAAGCTGGCTGGTGGAATCAAGACCGGGCTGGGCACCCTGGTCGACCATACCGGTCCCTGGGTTCTTGTCGGGCTCGCGGTCGCCGCCCTGGTCGGGCCTCTGGTGAGGGACAGCTGGCTTGTCGACTGCGACCCCTACCTGCAGGTCGCACTCTTCGCCGTGCTTGGGATCCCGGTCTATGTCTGCGCCTCCGGGGCGACCCCTATGGTTGCGGTATTGCTGGCCGGCGGGGTCTCTCCGGGCGCGGCTCTGGCGTTTCTCCTGACCGGTCCAGCGACCAATGTTGTGACCTTCGGGGTCATTTCCGATCTGCATGGACGGAAGGCGGCCATCTTTTTCTGCGCCATGATGGCGACCCTCGCTGTGACGATCGGGTTTACGGTGAACCAGCTCTTTCCGGGCTTCGCGCCGCTCGATCCGCAGGCTGGCCATGAGCATTCCGCTGACCATCTCCCCTGGGTGTGCCTGTGGATCCTTGGCGGTCTCTTCCTGCTTTCCCTGCTGCGCAGGGGGCCGCGGGAGGTGGTAGGGAGCGTCTTCAGCGTCGAAGCCCTGAGCGGGGCGGAGGGGGGAGATGAAGATGAGGGACACGACTGCTGCGCAGGAGGCGGGGAGACCGCTCCCGAGGCAGAGGATGGGCCCAAAGGATGTTGTGAAAATTGACAGCCCCTGATGTTAAGACCGCTGGAGTTCCTTTTTTGGAGAAGAGTCATTGAGCGATCCTGTTGAGAAGAGCAAGGAACCCGCGGGGCGGATCAGCCTTGCCGATGCCCAGGCCCGTGTCGATCGCTGGATCGAGGAGGTCGGCGTACGCTATTTCTCCGAGCTGACGAATCTTGCCCAGCTGGTCGAGGAGGTGGGAGAGGTGGCCCGGATCATCTCCCGCACTTATGGAGACCAGAGCTTCAAGAGCGGCGAGGAGGGGCTCGACCTCGGAGATGAGCTTGCCGATGTGCTGTTCGTGCTGATCTGTCTCGCGAACCAGACCGGGGTGGATCTCGGCGAGGCTTTCGAGCGCAACCTCGAGAAGAAGACCTCCCGGGACGCGCAGCGGCACTCCTCCAACGCGAAGCTTGAATCCCCGCCTGAATAGGCCGCCTGGGATGGCTTCAGAACCTCCGGATAAAGGCAGTTCACAGCTCGTAGGCGGGCGGCGCATCTTGGTCCTGGCGGCGAAAACTTCTGGACGGACCTTGCCGGGCAGATGAAAATCTCCCGAGCCTTTTAGCCGTCGGCCGGGCCGGCGCAAATCCCCAGACTGGTTTTGATCATGCAGATTCGCTTCTTCAACTCATTCACCAATACCGTTGAAAATTTCGAGCCCGTGGAGCCCGGAACCGTTCGGATGTACAGCTGTGGTCCGACGGTCTACGACTACGCCCACATTGGAAACTTCAGATCCTTCCTCTTCAGCGATCTCCTGCGGCGTTTTCTCGAGGTCGCCGGCTACGATGTGATCCACGTCATGAACATCACGGATGTGGGGCACATGACTGAGGATGCTGTAGCCGATGGCGGAGGCGAAGACAAGATGGAGCTCGCCGGGAGGCGACTGAAGGAGGACAAGAAGTCCGGCAAGGTGGAGGAGGGGGCCGTCGATGATCCTTCCGACCCTTTCCAGGTAGCGAGGTTCTACACCGACTCCTTTCTCTCGGATGGGCGTCAGCTTGGCCTGAAGGTCGCCGGTGAATATCCCGGCCGCATGTTCCATGCGACCGAACATATTGGCGATATGCAGGCGATGATCGCGGACCTCATCGAGAAGGGGCATGCCTACGTTGCAGATGATGGCGTGGTCTATTACAGCGTCGAGAGCTTTCCGGAATACGGAAGGCTGAGCGGTAACACCCTCGACAATCTCCAGAGCGGCGCGGGCGGCAGGGTTCTCGATGAGCACCAGGACAAGAAGAAACACCCGGCGGACTTCATGCTCTGGAAGGCCGACTCGGCCCATATCATGAAGTGGGATTCACCCTGGGGCGAGGGCTACCCGGGCTGGCACATCGAGTGCTCGGCCATGGCCCGGGCCAAGCTCGAGCGTGATGTGATTGATATCCACACCGGGGGCGAGGACCTGATCTTTCCTCACCATGAATGCGAGATCGCCCAGTCCTGCGGCGCCACCGGGTCTGACAGCTTCGCGAAGTTCTGGATGCACGTGCGTTTCCTGCTGGTGGAGGGGGAGAAGATGTCGAAGAGCCAGGGCAATTTCTACACCGTCCGGGATGTGCTGGATGGAAAGTCAACTGGGTCCAGGGTTCACCCCGCGGTGCTTCGCTACGAGCTCACCAAGAGCAACTACCGAAAGAACATGAACTTCACGGCCCAGGGGCTGCAGGATTCGGCGACCGCTGTTCGCAGGCTGAACGATTTTGTCG
>CAUZHA010000197.1:0-5058 GCA_963579555.1 Planctomycetes bacterium UBA1146 | reverse complement strand
CCCGACAATCTGACGAATCACACCTATTGGAATCTTTCTGGCGCCGGCAGCGGAAAGATATTACGACACCAATTGAGTATCGTGGCTGACCGGTACCTGCCGGTCGATGAGAACCTTATACCAACGGGAGAGCTGGCCTTTGTGGAGGGGGGCGCTATGGACTTCAGGAGCATCTTTGAGATCGGTTCCAGGTTCGATTCCGTCGAGGGAGGCTACGACCATTGCTTTGTTCTCGGGGAATCCGCTTCGGAGGCCCCCAGGCCGGCTGCGATCCTCCGCGACCCGGCAAGCGGGCGTTCAATGCGGGTCAGCACGACCGAGCCGGGCATTCAGCTGTACACAGGGAATTTCCTCGATGGAATTAAAGGGACGGGCGGGAAAATCTTTGATCGTCACGGGGCGCTCTGCCTGGAGGCTCAGCATTTCCCCGACAGCCCGAACCAGGAGAGTTTCCCGTCTACCGTCCTCAACCCAGGGGATACCTATCGACAGGTGACCGTGCACGAATTTTCCGCCGCCTGAGCTATGCGGATGCGGACCCTCTCCATATTTTCGAGGCTCTTTCAGCAGCCGGCGTAATTGTCACACCCAAGATCTCCCGAGGAGCCTTCGGCATCTGTATCGTTCCCGCAGTCGGCCTCAGGAGGGCCGGGAACAGCAGGAGGTTCGCCTCCCGAAAACAGGTAGTTCAGGGAGGCGACGGCATCTGAGATGTCGACGATTCTGTCATTGTTGAAATCCGAGGCCTCAAGGCAGGACGGAATAGCGCCGCCGGAGAACAGGTAATCGAGGGTGCCTACGGCATCTGAGATGTCGATGGATGAGTCACCGTTGATGTCCCCGCGGTGAAACAGCGGGCGAGAGTCCCGGCATTCGTCGGGCTCAAGGTCCCCATCGTTATCGAGTGAGTTGCCACTCGCAATGTCGCAAGCATCAGGGATCCCATTTGTATTGCAGTCGGTGCTTTCTCCGAATTCTATATCGCATTCGTCGCTGAAACCGTTCCCGTTGCAATCGTCCCCGCCTCCAATCGTGAGGCAGGCCGCGCCGAGATCGACAATGGTCAGGCTGCCTTCGCTCCAGTCGCCACGGGTCATTCCGCCATCGGTAATCTGGCAATAAACGTAGTAGGTTCCAGGCTGGACCTCTGATGAATTGATAACGACAAACCCGAGGGAAGCATTGGTGTGAAGTGAAGGGGCAATCATCTCGGCTGTTTCGTCTAGTTCACGAGTCTCGGCGAGGTAGACCGTAACCCACGCAGTGTCATTCTCGGGGTCTGAGTGCGCCCAATTGACCATGTAGAGATCAAGCCCGTGTCGGATCCGGACATCGCCGGCGGCTGGGGTCAAGGTGTCGATCACCGGGGGCTGATTGGCAGGGGGGTTGATGCTGAGACCGTAGCTGTCGTTCGTGTCCCCGTTTCTGCCGCTGATTCGAGCATAGTACCAGCCTTCGGGTTTCTCAAACATTGAGATGCGTTCGTAGTTCCTGGAGGTTCTCGATTCATCGATCAGGGTTCCGTCATCGTCAAGGAGCTCAAGGTCGATGTTTCCACGAGAGTTATCGAAGTCGATTCTTACAAAATCGGCCATGCCGCCTGTTTCATTGGAGTAGAAGCGGAAGTAGTCCTCATCTCCCGCCTCGTGGAGAGTCAGGTTGTTAAGGGTAAGCTTTGGGTTGCAGGGGCCAAGATTGGGGCTGTTGGGGGTCCCGGCAGATACGTTTCTGACATTGTCCATGTCGCCATTAGGCTCATAGGTGTCAGGGTTGATGTCCGATGGGTCTCCAATCGTTATTCTGATCCGGGTGATGTTGTTGTCCTCGTTAGACTCCAACACGTTATTATTCGGATCTACTTCAGATTCGAGCCAGTAATGTCCATCGGGAACATCCGTGATGTCGATGTTCTGCCCGGGAAGACTTTTTGAATAAACATCAATCCAGCCAACGGAGAGGCCCTGGGTAGTTGAGGAGCAGGTTCGAAAGAACCCTCCCGACACATAGCCAGGGAGGCTGCGATCGTAAACTCCGAGGTCCAGGATGCAGAAGCTTGTCTTCTGTCCGGCAGCTACGACATCCCCCACCCCATCTTCGCCTGCAACTCTCCGGAGACGGTACTGGGCCCACTCTTCAAAATGAATGTGATTGTGTTCCGGATGATAGACAAAGGTTCCGGCGACCCGTTCAAAATAGGATCCATCCTCGCGGAATACGCGCTGGCGAACGTCCTGGGTGCCATCGCCATTGCCGGGGGAGACTCCGTAGAGATAGAGAGGGCCTGTTCCTGCATTGGCGGTTCCGTTGGAGAGTCTGAGGAGGGTCCTGCCGCCGCTGACACGGATATCATTATCAAGAAGGTCTGATTGTCTTACGATAATATCGGGCAGATCAAGGGCCAGGTCATCTCCAGCCCGGGCCGGCCCAAGGCTTATCGAGACGAGGCAGGTAATGACCGGCATCGACATCAGCGAGAACTTTTTCTGGTTTAAAAATATCGACATGAACCCGAACCTTTCTACTAGAATCCTTTGCTGCGAGCCCTCACCATTGCCGGGCTTTTCAGCTTGAAGAAGCCTCGCAGTCCCCAGCGAGCTCTTCACTGCTTATTAAGCAAAGGTAAAGGGGATGGGGCTCAGTGTCAACTTGGTTCGATGCATGAAGCCAACATTTATAAACAAAGATTTTCAGGGACGATAATGTAACGCGTGCGAGGCTCCGCATCGGTATGGAGCCCTTCATTCGAGCGCGGAGAAGTGACCTGCTACAGAGTTCTGAGAAACGCCACGAGGTCGCTCAGCTCATTTTGAGTTAGCGAATGAGCCTTGCCGTGCCTGTTTTCCTTGTCGTGAAGCGTGAAGATGCTTCGAAGGCTCGTAGCTCTTCCATCGTGAAGGAACCGGCTCCGGCCACCCACGCCTAAAAGGGAGGGAGGATTGTAGTCGCGGTAGCGGTCGTATTCGTCGAAGACACCAACATCTTTAAGGTCCGTGACCGTGTATAGCGGGGGCTTATGGCAGGTTGCGCAGGCGGCCTTCTGGAAAAGAGCGGCGCCTTTTTCCGGGTCGCCTCCAAGGCTCTCCAGCGGGTGAACTGTCGGGCGGGGCAGAAGCGTCCCCAGGAAGGCCATCACCCGGGCAACGTCTTTCTGGGTGGCCTTTCGGTTTACAGCCATCGTTGAGTGGAGAGATGCTGAGATTTGCTCTTGGAGGGTTTTGAATTTTCCATTCCAGGCCCAGGGGGGGGTCTGGATGGAGCCATGAAGGTCAGGCGCCTTTTTCGCAAGACCATCCCCATCTGCATGGGTGTCAAAATTATGCCCTCTTGTTCCGCCCTCGGGATGGCAGCTGTTGCAGCTATACCAACCACCATTGGATCGCTTTGAATTGAAGAAAATCTTTGCTCCGAGATGCGCCTCGGTGGGCTTCGGGCCTGGCCCAAGGCGTATGGTCCTCTTTGTTTTCCGGGTGGCGAGATCGATTTCCCAGATGGAATCTTCAAGGCTGCAAAGTACGTAGGCGTGACGGCTGCCGGCGGCGCAGACAACGGCAACCGGCCGATCCCCGACCTTGATGGAGGGGAGCGCTTCCTGCCGGGAGAGAGGCTCAGTGCCGGGCAGGTAGGCCTCATCTGTATCGACGAATACCAGCCTGTTGGTTCCGCCGCTCGGGAGCAGAAGGAGATCTCCGGCGGCCCCCGGGCGTGAGACGAGAGCTGGCTTGCCGGGGTCTCCATTGGCTCGCTGCCGTTGGTCTAATGGAACAATCCGATGCCGGGGATCGCCGCCTTGATACCCGACTCCGTAAATATATTTCTTTTCGGGGGCATCTCCGTCTTTCTTTCTTTTGTCATCGCGGACAGGAATTGTCGAGACGGGAATGCTCGTCACCCGATTCGCAAGTATGAGCCCCCATACGATCATCTGGGGGTCCACAGCAACCTCTGTAGGTTGGACCTGATGGCTTAAAAGGATATTTCCTCTGCTGAAAGCAAGCCCCTGGAGATTCAGGGCCCGACCTTTTGCAGGCGCAGTCTCCCCAATCTGTATTTTTTTTACCAGGTCGAGCAGGCCTACCGAGTCTCGGCCCGTGACGGCTACCTGGCCTGGAGTCGATCCTTCAAGTGAGAGAAGTCGTCGCGGACCCTCCACGGTTGCTATGGAGGCCAGGGGTTTTTCGGTATCCGGGTTGAACATCAAAACCCGGCTGGCTTTGCTGCAGGCGACTACAAGGACCCTGGATCCCCGGGCATACTGCAAGCCCTCGGGACCTCCCGGGACAGGCAATGTCCGCAGGAGTTCAAGCCTGGGATGTGCAGAGCCGGTAATTGAAAGAATGTAGACCTTCCCGGCATCTTTGTCGCTTGCCGCGACTCTTTGCGCCCCATTGTGCAGGAAAGAGGTGATTTGTGAGGGTCTTGCGGCGCTTCCGAGATGGAGCTCATGAAGAACCTCGCCTGAGGAGATTCTGACCATGGAGATGGATTGGCTGCCGCTGTTGGCCGTAAAGAGATATTTCTGCCCCGGCCCCAGGGCCAGGTCTAAAGGGTAGCGAGGCCCCTGCGGAGGCTCACTTCCTGCCGCCAGGGTCACGCCGAGGAATAGAAGGATGGCCGGAAGGGACAATGGGGTAAAAAAAGAGAGGCACATCCTTGTCGTTGACTGCATTCAAAAATTGTATCCTGTTTTCACAATCAGTTCCACAAGGCGCGATTGCCAATAGGAGGATGCCGGATGGGCTATGTCTCGATAGGCCAACTTGAAGATTTCACTGAAGGCAAGGGCTCGGAGGTTCTCGTCGGAGCGAGACGGATTGCCGTTTTCAGATCAGGAAACACAATTCGGGCGATCAAGAACATATGCCCTCATGAAGGCGACCTGCTTCACCGGTGCGCGCCAAAGGATGGAGCCGCGGTTTGTCTCGGCCATGGTTGGCGTTTCAGTCTCGAGACCGGCGCCTGTCTCAAGGGCAGCCCTGAAAGTCGCGTGGCGGTCTACCCCGCCAGGGTCAACGCCGGCGAGGTCGAGATCGATCTGGGATAATAAAAAGAGCGTCGATC
>CAUZHA010000196.1:0-5088 GCA_963579555.1 Planctomycetes bacterium UBA1146 | reverse complement strand
TCGGAGCGCAGACGGCCGCATTGTCGAAACAATGGGTGTAGCGGAAGCCTTCCTTTGCGAGCCGGTCGATGTTGGGCGTCTTTGCATTCTTGCTGCCGTAACAGCTCACCCAGGAGATGCTGTTATCCTCACTGGTGATCCAGAGGATGTTTGGGCGGTCGGCAGCGTGAGAGAACAGCGGGAGCAGGACGAGAAGGATAGCGGGTAATAGGGGAGTGCGATTCATGGGGAGTTGTTTTCCTGTTTGGTTGATCTTCGGTTTGCTCAATGTGTTAGTTGTTCAAAATCCGGTACATCCTGGCCTGAAGGTTTTTCACCTTCTCGGGCATCTTGTCAGCGAGATTGTTTTTCTCTGCGAGATCGTCCTTCAGGTTGTAGAGCTCGGTGCCATATTTGACTTTGCGGTCCGCGTCAAAGCCGCGGCCACCCCTGGTGGCGATCAGTTTCCAGTCGCCATCGCGGATGACCTTGCCGCCATGCAGGGTCGGCGGGCGCGGCTGGTGTTTGCGGTCGGGATGCAGCAGGACCTGCAGGAAGCTGACGCTGTCCTCGGCGGCGCCCTGGGGGAGCCCAGGCCGCCCGGCCACCTTGGCGAAGGTGGCCAGCACGTCGGCAAAGGCGATGGTGTGATCGCTGGTGGCGCCGGCGCTGATGCGGCCGGGCCAGTGGGCGATGAAGGGCACGCGATGGCCGCCTTCCCAGGCGCTGCCCTTGATGCCGCGCAACGGGCCCGAGGAGCGGTGGCCGAAGCGTTCGGTGTCCTTGTCGTACCACACGGGGCCGTTGTCGCTTGAAAAGATGAGGAGGGTGTTGTCGCTCATCCCCGCCTTTTTCAGCCCGCCCAGCACCTGCCCGACCACGTGATCGACCTGCATCAGGAAGTCGCCGTACATGCCCGCGCCGCTTTTGCCGATGAATTCGCTGGTTGGCAACCAGGGTGTGTGGGGGGAGGGCAAGGCGAGGTAGAGAAAGAGAGGCTTCTTGCCGTCATGCGCTTCGATCACCTTAACGGCCTCGGCCGCGAACCGCGGCGTGACCTCGGCATGCTTGAAATCCGGCGCCACTTTACCGCTGCGCCAGAAGGCGCCCTGGATCCCGTTCCAGCCTTCCTTGCCCCCGACGCTGGTGTTGTCGCCCACGGTCTCAGTCGGCGCCATCACCGGGGTGCGATCCCTGATGTAAAAATAGGGCGGAATATCCAGCGAAGCGTGCATGCCGAAAAAGGAATCGAATCCGCAATCCACGGGACCGCCGGCTAACGGTTGCTCGTAATTGAAAACGCCGGGGGATTTCATGGTGAAGCCCTGGTGCCATTTGCCGACCATGGCGGTGCGGTAGCCTTGCTCGCGCAGGACGCTGGCGAAGGTGATCTGCTCGCGGGCGATGACCGGGCCGGACCTCCAGTTCAGGTGCTTGCGACGGGCGGCGAACCGGCCGGTGATCAGGGAATGGCGCGATGGCACGCAGGTCGAGCCGCCGGAATGCGCGTCAGTGAAGACCATCCCGCCGGCCGCCAGCTGGTCCAGGTACGGCGTGGAGATCTTGCTCCCGGGATTGTAGGCCTTGAGGTCGCCGTAGCCCATGTCGTCGGCGAGAATGAAAACGATGTTGGGTGACGTCGGTGCAGCCTGGAGAACCACAGGATGTGTCCAACAGGCGATAGTAAGTATCAACAGGAGTAGTCTCATTTTTTCCTCGGTCGTTTGTGTGGTCCATTGCCTCTCGAATCAGCAAAAAGACATTTTTTCTCTGGGTTAATTCAAGTTCCCGTTTCAAGCACCCTCACCACCCTAAGCGATGCCCCGGGCGATAAGCAACTGGGGCCACCCTCTCCTTGCCCCCGCCCATGGACTCGCATAGGCTGTTGGCCGGGTTTAACTTGTTGGCTTATGATGGATGGCCAACCGAAGAGGATCCTGGAATGAATCGATCGCGAATCAAGCAGTCCGGCACCAGGCTTGCGCTGTTCCTTGCCATGGTGATTTTCATTGGGCCATCCGCCCTGGCGGAGCCTGACTGGATCTGGGCCGGTGATCGCAAGGCGGAGGCGCGGGTCGTTTTGCGGCATTCCTTCCAGATGGACGGGGAAGCGAAGAGTGCCCGGCTGCGAATGGTGGCTGACTTCGCCTTTGCCGAGCTTTCCATCAATGGAAAGCCCGCGGGGGCTGCGGAGGGCTATGGTCCGGTGATCGGGCTTGATGTTTCCGGCTTCCTTCTTCCAGGCAGGAACGAGCTGCGGCTTGCCGGTCGTTCGTTCGCGGGCTCTCCCGCGCTGGCCGTGCACCTGGAGCTGGTTGATGCGGAAGGCCGAAAGAAGACCATATCGAGTTCGCCTCGCTGGCGAACAGACGCTGACGGGCTGAAGGTGGAAAGCTACGGGAATCTCGACCTTGAGAAGTGGTGGAGTCTTCGTCCTCCGGCTATCGATGAGTCGGATGACTACACTCAGTGGAAGCGGGCGAGCAACGCCAAGGCTGGCACGAACTCGGCGGAGATAGAGCTTCTTCCCGGCTACCGTGTTGAGCTGTTACGCTCGGCGGGGAAGGACGAGGGGTCCTGGGTCAGCCTGGCCTTCGACTCGGAGGGAAGGCTGACGGTCGCCCGCGAGGACAAGGGGCTCATACGGTACGCCTTTTCCGCTGATCGAAAGGCCATTTCCTCAAGCGAGCTGATCGATGACGAGCTGCGCGAATGCCGGGGCCTGCTCTACGCCCACGGCAGCCTCTACGTCAACGCCAATAATACAAAGGGCCTCTACAGGCTTCGGGATACCGACGGCGATGGGACACTCGATGAAAAGAAGCTGCTGCATTCGAGCCCGGGCGGCGTAGGGCATGGGCGAAACGCCCTGGCGCTCGGACCGGAGGGAGACATCTACGCCATCCATGGCGACGCCGTTGACCTGCCCGGGGGAATCGCCGATCGCACCTCGCCGCTTCGGCAGCAGGGCCTTCCCTCGCAGCCCCGCGAGGGCCATGTGCTACGGATAAGCCCTGATGGCTCGCGTAAGGAGCTCTTCTGCGGGGGCATGCGCAATCCCTTCGGTATCGCCTTCAACACCGACGGTGAGGCCTTCACCTACGACGCCGATGCCGAGTTCGACATGGGCTCGCCGTGGTACCGGCCGACGCGGGTGATGCACCTGAGCAGCGGCGCCGATTTCGGCTGGCGGGCGGTAACGGGAACCTGGCCCCCCTATTTTCCCGACCACCCGGACAACACCCAGCCAGCTCTCGATATCGGCAAGGGTTCGCCAACGGGCGTTCGATTCGGTACCGGAAGCCATTTTCCTCCAGAGTACAGGAAGGCCCTGTACATCCTGGACTGGGCCTACGGCCGCATCCTCGCGGTGCACCTGGCACCCCGAGGTTCCAGCTACAGTGGCGCGGCTGAGGTCTTCCTGCGCGGACAACCGCTGAACCTGACCGACCTCGTCTTCGGCCCTGATGGCGCGATGTATTTCACCACCGGCGGGCGTAAGACCCAGAGCGCGCTGTACCGGGTGAGCTACACCGGGCCGGAGATCAAGGCGAGAGAGAAGACCCGGCAGGAGAAGGAGCGCGAGGCACTGGCTGGCGAACACAGAAAGCGCAGGCGCGAGGTGGAGGCTCACCATGGAACCGGAAAGGTCTACGATGGCCCCCTCAGCAGGCCTTCGGATGATGCGAGGATCGCCCAGGCGGTGAGAATCGCTCTCGAGCACGCAGGAGAGCTTCCGGCCACAAAGGCGCGTCTGCGAAAAGCGAACGCCGCCGGGGCCGCGGTCGAGCTGCTGGCGGCCGAGGTGAAGATCGCGGCGCCCGGGCGACTGCCTGAACTGGTCCAGGAATGGCTTGCTGAAAACCGGGACTGGAAGAGCCGGCCACTCTCGGAGAAGCTGGGCTTTGTCGATCTCTTCCGCAGGATGCTGGCTCGGGGCCAGCTTCCAGTCGAGTCACGAGAGCCCATCAGCTCAGCTTTCCAGGCGTATTTCCCCTCCGCCTCCGGTGAATTGAACCGGGCGCTTGCGGCGCTGCTGGTCGAGCTCGATCCCGCGGTTTCCGTACAGAAAACGGCCAGGCTGCTCGCTGAGAGCACCGTCCAGGCGGAGCGCCTGCATTATCTCTATCATCTGCGTGGCGCCAGGCTCGGCTGGACGCCAGCCTCCCGCCGAGCGTTCTTCGGCAGCTTCAGCTCTCCCGGGTCCTTCCTCGGGGGGAGGGGGATGCCCGGGTTCTTGAACAATCTTCAGCGTGATGCTCGGGCGACCCTGTCGGTCGCGGAAAAAAAGGACCTCGTGGATCTTCTCGAAAAGCCGGCTTCGCCGCCTCCCTTACCGGACCTCTCCGGGCGTCAGCTGGTAAAAGAATGGAAGCTGGCGGACCTGGAGGCGGGGTTGACCTTTGAGGCCTCAACTCTGGACCGCGCCAACGGCCGCAAGGTTTTCTCCCGGGCCCTGTGCAGCCGCTGCCATCGCCATGGCCGGGAGGGCCGGCTCGTCGGTCCCGAGCTGACCCATGTTACCCGGCGCTTTTCCAGGCGTGACCTCCTGGCGGAGATCCTCGATCCCTCACGCAGCATCGCCGAGAACTACGAGGCCTTCGTGCTGGAGCTGAAAGATGGGCGCGTTCTCTCCGGGCAGGTGGTCCCCAACCTGGACTACCGCGATCCCCATCTCCAGTTGGGCACCGATCCCCTGCGGCCCGACAAGCTCACCCGGATCGCAAAGGCCTCTATTCGCAGCACCAGGCGCTCGCCCGTCTCCCTCATGCCGGCTGGGCTGCTGAATACATTTTCACGGAAAGAGATCCTCGACCTGCTCGCGTGGATCGAGCTTGGCGTTGATGCGAACGGAAATTAGGTCGCGCCGTTTGGCTGCCATCCGGCCTGGGCTGCTGGTCGCCTTCCCGCGTCAACCTGCCCGGGTGAACTCCACCCCCTCCTTGCCCCCGTTCATGGCCTTGCAGAGACTCAGGAAAGGAAGCTTCTCTGTCGAGGCATCCCGATGAGCAAGAAAAAATCCGACAAGCCCCTGGGCTCGTTGCTGGCCGTTCTGCTGGCGTCCTGCTGGCAGGGGGGAGTCGTAAGAATACGGCGGGGGTGTTGGGG
>CAUZHA010000195.1:0-5196 GCA_963579555.1 Planctomycetes bacterium UBA1146 | reverse complement strand
GCCGGTCTTCAGGTCGAGGGTCGGCACGGCGAAGGGGATCTTCGTATCGGTGAAGTCGACATCAGGCAGGAGGCTCGCGATCATCGCGGACATCTTCTGGCCTGAGAGCACCGAGGGCTTCCGCAGAAGGTTCGAGTAGGCGATCCCCTTGCGCACCCCGTTGACGACGTTCTGGACCAGGCTGGGATGGGGTTCCTTGGAGCCGGGAATGAGCGAGCTGAAGGTGCTTGCGGCAAACTCATCCCCGCTGAAATAATCGAGTCCCCGCCGAGTGATGTGGTCCGCATCGGGGTGGATGGCATAGGCCGCTCCGGCGATTGAGCCGGCGCTCGTACCCACGAGATAATCGATCGGGATGCCGGCATGCTCGAGACCCTGCAGGACTCCGAGGTGAGCAAGCCCCCGCACCCCGCCGCCGCCGAGCACCAGGCATACCCTGCATCTTCTTGCCATGCTATCCCTTGACCGCCTCCTCGTTGGCCTTGCCGCCGCCGGCCCGCAGGTCGACGATCCTCTTCTCCTTCAGCTGGGTCTCCATGCCCAGGAGCTCGAGAATCCGCTCCAGCGAGATCAGGTGGATGTCGTTCAGGCTCACCTCGGTGGCCAGGCGCAGCCGGTTGCCGATCGACTCGGTAATCTTCCCCTTGTCCTCGCCGGCGCACTGCGAAGCGAGCGCCAGGTTCAGGTGAATCTCGTCGATTCCATACGGGTCATCATCCTTCTTCTTGATCACCAGCTGCCATTCCTCGACACGCTCATCGTTATCGAGCTCTTCCTTGAAGAGGTTGAGATTCACCAGCGTGCCCTTCACCTTCGAGAGCTGGAAGTCCTTCATATTGGACACGCGCTCGAGGTGGCTCGACATGCGCTGCACGGTACGTCCGCAACCCGGACACTTCTCCCAGGTCATGCCGCCGACGATGATGTCGCCGGTGCGGTAGCGAAGGATGGTGCTGCCGCGCCCATCGAGGCAGGTGTAGACCAGCTCCCCGGTCTCTCCCTCGCCCAGCTGCTGGCCGGTATCGGGGTCGACAATCTCGACGATCTCCAGGTCGGGGTAGAGATGGAACCCTCCTTCGGCCTCGGCCCGGCACTCAATCCAGCACTTGCGGGACTCGGTGAAGCCGAGAACGCTCAGCACGCAGGGGTCGGTCGAGCCCAGCCCGCGCAGGAGCTCCTTGACCCGCTCGCGGTAGCCGGGAGTCACGGCGTCGCCGCCGAGAGCCAGCCCCTTGATATAGCCCAGGTCGAGCCCCTGCGAGTGCGCCTCGCGCAGCAGGTGATAGACGTAGCCGGGAATGCCGGCCAGGTAGGCCGGCTGCATCTTCTGGATGGCCTGCAGGATTCCCTCGGTTCCCATGACCTTGCCGCCGCCGGTGTTGAGCGTGAAGATATTCCCGCCGAGGCCGACGTAGAATACCTGCCAGAAGGCCAGGTGAGGGGCGTAGGGAAACAGGCTGATGATCTTGTCCTCGTTGCGGTCGATGTCCGCTACCTCGGCGATCCGCCGCCCGGACTCCTTGAGTATGCCCAGATCGTACTGCGACAGGGTAAAGGCCGTGGGCAGGGCGCTGCGCCCGGTGGTAAAGAACACCGAGACCGGCCGGTACTCCTCGGCGAGGGAGTCCTGGGCCGCCTCCGCGCCATGGACCGTCTTCTTCCACAGAAGGGGCAGCTTCTTCGACAGGGGCCAGTGCTCGCGGATGAGCTCCGCGTTGGGCTGCAGGACGATGTTGCGCGGCTTGCTGGGATCTTCGGCCGTAGGAGCGATGTCGGCCTTGCAGGTCAGGGGCAGCTTCTCGAGATCGGAGAGGCTCTTGAAGGAGCCGGCGTGAAGGCCGGATTCGTCGAAAAGTTTCCTGTAATAGGGGCTGAACGGGAGGACCTGCTCCCGCAGGTAGCGCTTGAGAAGTCGCAGCTGGTTGCCGCGGTACTCCTGGGGGGAGCGCTTGTCCCAGAACTTGTCAGCCCGGAAACTCTTCGTCATTGGCCTCTGGTTGTTTTATTTCTCGGCGGTTGAGACTCTCGTGAAATCGGTCTTAGTTGAACTGGCTTTTCCAATTGTCGCCCTATTCACTGCCAGAATGGAGCTGTCCCGGAAAAGTTTCCGAAACAAAGACTTACAACTGTACTTAAGTATAACGCCCATCAGGACCGCTGACAACCGAGGCGACTATTTGGCAGCCCGGAAACGCCCTGGAAGGACCCTGAACCCACCTGGAAGCCCCCTGCGGGGCGACCCATCCCCCGGCGCGTCGCCAGCCGCCCGCCCCCGCAGGCTCTCTCCGCCCGGAACCCGCGCAACAGCCCCTCGGGACGCTTGACAACCCGCCCCGCTGCCTGTAATTTCGCCCTTCCACCTGAAGAACTCATGTGGGCGTTTAGCTCAGTTGGCTAGAGCACCAGCTCGACAAGCTGGGGGTCACTGGTTCAAGTCCAGTAACGCCCACCATTTTTCACTCCGACCCTGCGCCATCCAGATACGCCTTCCTGAAACCGGGTCACCGTCGTGGTTCTTTTTTCGCGAGGTGCCTTCATGCCCAGAATGCTTCCCCGTCGGCCGGACCCTGACTCTCCAGATTCCGAAAAGAGGGTCTTCAAAGCTCTCCAGCAAGGCCTTCCTGACGACTGGATTTGTATTCATTCCCGCCGCTTCGTTCTTCCCGCCACGACGACTCGGTCGGTAAAGGAAGGAGAGATCGACTTCATCGTGCTCCATCCCAGGCGCGGCTATATCTGCCTGGAGGTCAAGGGCGGACGGGTCGAGCGCGATGAGAACGACGCCTGGTACTCAACCGACCGCCATGGAGAACGGCACCCCATCAAGGATCCGGGCCGCCAGGCCCAGAACGCCTGCAGGAGCATCAGCAACTACCTTCGAGAACGGATTCAAGGTCCGCCCCTGCACTACTCGTGGGGAGTCATCTTTTCTGACATTACTGTAGAGACTGACCTCGGACCCGCCCTGCCCCGGGAGATCATCGCCGACCGCAACGACCTGGGAGATCCTGCCCGGCAAATAGAGACACTCCTCGACTCATACGATGCTCCGCTGGAAGAAATCCCCGGGAATACCAGGGAGGCCTTTGTCGCCGCGCTGGCCCCCACCTTCAGCCTCGTCCCACTGCTCAGGGACCGGATCGACGAAGAAGCCGCCGAGATTGTCCGGCTGACAAAAGAGCAGAAACACGCTCTCGACTATTGCCAGGAGAATCACCGTGTCGGGGTTGAGGGCGGAGCCGGCACCGGCAAGACCATCCTGGCCATGGAAAAGGCCCGGCGCCTGGTGGCGGATGGAAAGAGCGTACGCTTCCTCTGCTTCAACAAGCCCCTGGCAGATTCACTGAACGAAGAAGCCGAGGGATTTATCGCCACGAACTTTCACGAGCTCTGCCGTGAGATGGCCCTCGAGACTGAGCTGGGATTCAACGTCCCGGGGGAACAGGAGGAGGTCCAGCAATTCTGGAACGACGAGGCGCCCGAGCTCCTGATGAAATCGCTGGAACTCGCCCCGCAGAAGCGCTACGACGCGGTCATCATCGATGAGGGACAGGACTTCAAGGAGCACTGGTGGGCTGCAATCCTGGGCCTTCTTGCAGACAGGGACTCCAGCCATCTCTACGTCTTCCATGACCCGAACCAGGACATCTACAACGGCGAATTTTCCAGCGACCTCGACCTGACCCCGGTCAACCTGAGCTATAACTGCCGGAACACCGTTCGAATCGCCGAATACTGCTCAGGCCTGCTCGAACAGAACGCCGTCACCCGGGAAGATGCCCCGGAAGGCATCCCGGTAAAAGAAGAGAAGGTGGCCGATGGTAAGCTGATGGCAGAAGCCGTGAGGAAGCTGCTCCATCGATATGTCAACGAGGAGGGAATCTCTCCGGAGCGAATCGTAATTCTCACCGGGATGTCCCTCAAGCGAAGCCCTGTCTACCAGGCCGGCAAGCTCGGCAACCACGAGCTGGTCCGGCTCGGCAGCAAGAAGAAGCCGAACTCAGTCCTGATCGAAACCCTCCACCGGTTCAAGGGACTCGAATCCGACATCGCCATCGTCTGCGACATCGACAGAAGCAGCGAGCGCTTCAACCCGAAGAAGCTCTACGTCGCCGCCTCCCGCGCCAGGCTCGTCCTCGCGGTCATCGAATACGAGGTCGCCGAAGATGCCGCCGCCCCTTCCCAGGACGAAGCCGCCGTCGCCTGAGACGCTATACCGCCATAGCGGATTTCTCCGGAACCAAGGCTTCACAAATCGATGAGCTAATACATGCCTCAACGAAGATCGGGATACCCGCGTTCGAGTTCTATGAAGTCGTAGTAGATAGGCTTGCCGGTTCGGCCTCGAAGGGTGATGGTCACGCCGGTGGTTCCGGGTACTGTTGTGATGGGCCCGGAGATGCGGCTCCAATGGTATTTTGGCTCACCCTTGGATGATATACCGCAGCTGATGGAGCCGATACTTCCACCCCCCCCGCCGAAGAGCTCGTCGCCGCTTCTTTTTACATTGAACCAATAAGACAAGCTCACATGGGTGCCCAGCGGGGCCGCGACCCAGCCGGTCAGGATGTAGGTCGTCTCGGGCTCTACGGAGATTTTCTGGCTGACTTCGCAGTCTTCTTTTTCGCTCGCGGCGATGGTCCTGAGAAGGCGTTTTCCGTGAGAGGCGAACTTCGCTGAGTGCCAGGCGGGAATATCCGGCACCTCCTTGTAGGAGATGACCTCGGCCCCCTTGCCCTTGACCTTCCAGCCCACAAGGCCCTTCTCGAAGCTTGGGGACTTGACCAGCGAGGAGTAGTCGCCATCTCCGTAGAAGCTCTTCCTGCCTTCGATGTAGTAGTGCCGCGACAGGTTCAGAACGTGTTGTACCGTGCTGGACCGGGCTCTGTAGAACACCCAATAGCCGATACCGGGCATCTTCGCGGCGAGAGGATCGTTGCGGATGGTGTGGATCTGCTTGTCAAGGTAGTCGCCAAACTCGATGTAGGGGCTCGAGTCGCCGTAGGGAAACGGTTTGGTCTGGGGGATCCCCAGCCCGTAGATGGTCTTGTCGATGATCCCCGGGGCGCGGCGCTCAATATTTGCCGCCAACTCCGAGAACAGGTGAAACTGCGGATTGACCTCGTTGAGATAACACTCGAGAAAGACCAGGTCAACGTTGTCCCGGATCGCCCGCAGCTGCCTGTCGTAGACCTC
>CAUZHA010000194.1:0-5322 GCA_963579555.1 Planctomycetes bacterium UBA1146 | reverse complement strand
GCCTACTCGAACCTCCTGCGGAAGCCCTCGGTGCTCTCAGGCCAGAAGATGTCCGCGATGATCGCGAGCCTCCTGCCTGATGTCGACTTCACCGATACGAAGATCCCCTTCGCCGTGCCGACCCTCGACCTGAAGACCGGCGAGGATGTCCTCATCACTCGGAACTCGATTCGGCAGGCAGTCGTCGCCGGCTGCTCCATCCCCGGCTTCTTTCCCCCGGTTGAGTACAACGACCGGCTGCTGGTCGACAGCGGGATCGTCTGCCCGGTGCCGGTGAGCGCCGCGAGAAAAGAGTTTGAACCCGATCTGCTGATCGCCGTCGACATCCTGAACCGCATCGAGAGGGAAGAGGAATTCCCCCATGGGCTCGATGTCCTGCTGCGCTCGGAGATGATCGCCTGCTCTCGTCTCAACGCGCAGGAAATTTCAAAAGCCGACATTGTTATCCGGCCGGAAGTAGGGCAGATTTACTGGTCCGACTTCAGTGAGTTGGATTCGTTGGTGGACGAGGGCGTCGCGGCGGCGCAAAAACAGGTCGATGAGATCAGCAGGCTCATTCGCAGGAAGCGGAGGGTTTTCAAGTTTCCCCGGCTCGACCCTCGTTCGATCTTCAAGACTGCCGAGTAGCGCGTCGAGAGGGCGCGCGCGGAGCGGGTGATCCGGGAGGTCAGGATGTTTCTCGCCTTTGAGGGCGTTGACGGAGCAGGAAAGTCCACGCAGGTCAGGTTGCTGGCTGAGCATCTCGAGAGCCAGGGGCGCGAGGTGCTGCTATGCCGGGAGCCGGGCGGGACCGAGCTAGGGGAGGAGCTTCGCAGGATCCTGCTGGTTACCGGCGGCGAGATGGACTCCGAGGTCGAGGTTCTGCTCTTTATGGCCGCCCGGGCGCAGCTCTGCAATAAGGTCATCCGCCCGGCGCTCGAGGCCGGCAAGGTGGTGATCTCCGACCGATTCCTGTGGTCGAGCGTTGTCTACCAGGGGATCGTGGGCGGCCTGGGGGTCGAGGAGGTTCTCTCTATTGGCCGTGTGGCCACGCGCGGCCTGCTCCCGGACCTCACTGTCCTGGTGGATCTCGATCCGGAGGATTCCCACTCCGGCCTTGACGAGGACGATCGCATGGAGAGCCGCGGTCTCGATTTCCAGCGCCGGGTTCGAGAGGGCTTTCTCTCCCTGGCCGAAAAATTTTCCGACAACTTCGCCTTGATCGATGGGGGCGGTTCGGTAGAACAGGTTCACGGGCGGGTCATCAAGGCCCTGCCGCAGGTACAGTCCTGAGAGGCGCAGTTCACCACAGATGAGCACTCAAACACTCTCCAGTCATGAGCACGCTCGGGAGTACTTCCGCAGGGCGAGGGAGAAGAGCCGCCTGTCGCATGCCTACCTGCTGGTGGGGGCGCCGGGGTCGGGGAAGATCCGCTTAAGCCTTGATTTCTGCAGGTCCCTGTTCTGCGCCGACTCGGCCGCGCCGGGCTGCGATTGCGCCCAGTGCCGAAGCATCGAGAACGGCAACCACGCCGGCGTCACGGTCTACGGACCTCTCGAGGGCAAGCAGGTAATCGACATCGACACGATTCGAGCGGTCTGTGAGCGCAGCCATTACCGCCGCGATCACACCTTCATCGCGATTATCGAGGGGGCCGAGCGCATGAGCATTCCAGCGATGAACGCCCTGCTGAAGACGCTGGAGGAGCCGGCCGGTGATTTCATCATCATCCTGACGGTCGCTTCGACTGGAAGTCTCCTTCCCACCATCGTCTCCCGCTGCCACCGGCTCTATCTCGGTTCGGGGGGCCAATCTGCCCCGGAGGAGGCGGCTGCGGTCCAGGCGCTCCGGGAGGTTATTCTCAGGGGATGGGGCAGTGGCGACCCCGGCAAGATCATCTCTGATATGCTCCCCGAGGCTGAGAATAACCGGGAGCGAGCGCAGCGGGTTCTCGCCATGCTGCTCGAGTGGTCGCGCTCGGGAATGGCCGAGGCGCAGGTGTCCTCCCTGGATGCTCTCAACGCCTTCCAGGAGGACCTGCTGGAGCTGCGCCGGGCGCTTGATGGGAACGTCAGTCCCGACCTCGTGGTGGAGCAGGCGGTGAAGAGGGCGCGGCCCGTGGGGGAGCTCCTCGCCGCCTCCATCGTCCGTTAATCATCTGCAGATGATTACTGGAACATCTCCTGGGCGCTTCTGGACGCTTATGTCGTCCGGATCAGGATTTAATCCTCAATTTCTGCTGCCCGGTGGTCGAAATCATGAATACGGCCCCGGAGCCTATGAGGGCTCCGATTTGTATTCAGATACCGCGAGAGCGCCGATGACCGCCGCCGAGAAGTTCAGAACCCTGCTTCGCAACGACAGACGATTCGATGCCGAAGCGTATAACTTCATCTACGAAGCCCTGGACTTCACCCTCAAGAACGTGGTCAGGAAGGCTCCCGACGGCAGCCAGCACGTCAAGGGTCAGGAGCTCCTCGAGGGAGTCAAGCGCTACAGTATCGAGCAGTTCGGCTGCCTTGCCCAGATGGTGTTAGAGGCCTGGGGCGTAAAGAATACCGGCGACTTCGGTCACATGGTCTTCAACCTGGTCGAGTACGACCTGATGGGCAAGCAGGATGGCGACCGGATGGCGGACTTCGAGGGCCTGTACGATTTCCGTGATGCCTTTGACGTTGCCCCGATCTTCTGCTACTCGCGCGACAAGGACCAGTGGCGGGTTTCCTACGTACCGCGAAGCGAGCTGAAGCCCTCAAGCCGAATCCCGACCAAGTGATTCCGCGCTGAGGCTCTACTCTTCCTTTTCGGGAGCCGGGAGGGGCTTGATCCATGCGTACTCGGCGATCTCCTCGGGATTTTTCCGCATCGCCTTCAGCAGGATGAGGATTCCTTGTTGAAGCTGGAGGTCCTCCTGCAGGTCCAGGGCGAACTGGCGGCCGCGCTCGTCCTCGAGCTTGCGCCGAAGAATGTCGCGGATCACCTGGCGGACGTCTGCCTCGGTCCCCTTTGTCTCGACGGAGGTGAGGACCTTTTCGAGCCCGGGATAGCGGGAGGGGTCGCCCCGGTCGCCAAGCGTGGCGATGGACCTGAGCGCGTCGAGATGCTTCTCGGTGTATCCAACCAGCGCTTCGTTGTTTCGCAGGGATCTGCGTTCCTCCAGCCTCCAGAGAGCCGGCAGCTTCTGCCGCACCTTGACGTCGGGCTCGACCCCGCCTGCTTTCGTGACGAGACCCTTCGCATCCCGGATCGTGTTGATGCAGCGGCCAAGCGGCAGATACCAGTACTGCACCGTGATCTTCAGCATGGCCCCCTTTTCGCTGTCGACTCCGACCAGTCTCTGCACGCTGCCCTTGCCGTAGGTGCGCTGGCCGACGAGGGTCGCCCTGTCATAGTCCTGCAGGCAGCCGCTCACGACCTCCGAGGCGCTGGCGCTGTGCTCGTTCACCAGGCAGACGATGGGGTAGCCTGTGCGCGCCTTCTCGGTCGGGAAGGTCGAACGCCCGGGGCCATCCTCGGAGGCGAGACCTTTCTGGGTGACGATGGGCAGCTTGCCGCGAACGAAGAGATCGGCGATCTTCTCTGCTACCGGCAGGTAGCCTCCGGGATTGTTGCGAAAGTCGATGATGAGCCCCTTGAGACCGTCCTTTTCAAGATCTTCGAGGGCCTCGGTGAATTCCTCCGTGCTCGAGCCGCCGAACTGGTTCAGCTTGATGTAGCCAACCTCGCCCGGGAGGGCCTCGTGGAGGACCGAGGAGACCTTGATGGTGGCTCTGCGGAAGGTGAACTCCCGGGCTTCACTCCAGCCTCTGCGCAGCACCTTGAGCTTGACCTCGGTTCCGCTCGGACCTCGCAGCAGGTTCTTGACCGCGTCCATCTCGAGCTTGGCTGAGCGCTGCCCTTCGACCTCGATGATCAGGTCGCCGGAGAGGATGCCGGCCTTGTAGGCCGGGCCGCCGTAGATGGGCCGCAGCACCTCGAGCGATCCTCCCGGCACCTTGGTGATCTGGGTTCCGATTCCCGCGTAGCGTCCCTTGATGTCCTCCTGGAAGCTCTTCGAATCTTCAGCTTCCATGAAGACGGAGTGGTCGTCGAGGGAGCGGACCATGCCCTTGACCGCGGCGCGGACCAGACGCTCCCGGGTGGTCTTGTCCTTGTCGACATAGAGCTTCTGGACCTTGGTGATGATTTCCTCGAGGAGCTTGTCTCCGCGCGCCTGGGTGCCACCGGGTCCGCCGAGCTCCATTTTTTCGAGACGGGCCTCGAGGCTGCTGATCCGCTCCTCCTTCTTCTCCAGCAGCTTCTTCATATCCGTACCCTCCGGGACGGCGGAGCCCTTGAAGAGCCTGTCGTCGAGCTGCTTTTCGAGTTTCATGAGCCGGTAGAGCAGGTCGGCGCGCCGCCCGCGCGGGGTCGGCTCGTTGCGAAGTCGCCGCAGGGCGTTCTTGACCCGGCCATCATCGTAGTTGCCAGACTCTGCCAGGGCGAGGGCCGCCTCCTGGCTGACGGCGGAGTCGCGTGAGCCAAGCAGGTCGAGGAGCTTGTTCCGGGCGGAGGCCAGGTTGTCGACATCCCAGAGGCAGACGGCCAGGGAGATCAGGATGCCCGGGTCGGTCTCGGAGGCGAGCTGTCCCTCCAGGCGATCGATGATGTCATCAGGGTCTCCCACCAGGCCGTAGACGCCGATGGCATCGATCTTGATGTCCCTGTCCTTGGATTTCTCGGCCAGGTCGCCAAGCGTCTTGAGGGCCTCGCGCCGGGCGGCGGAATCGCCCAGCCCCAGGAGCGCCTTGGCGCAGCCGAGACGGGTCTTTTCGCTTTCGGCCGCCAGCCTGCTTTTGAGGGCAGGGATGGCCGGCTTGCCAAGTTCCTCGATCCGGGATACCAGCGACCAGAAGCGGTCTCCCTGGCGCTTATCGAGCAGCAGGACCATGCGCTCGACCCTTGCCGAGGTGGCCGTGTCATCCTGGGATCGCGCAAGCCTGGAAGGCCCCTGCAGTAGAATCATGAGGCCGAGCACTACGATCCATCGGCTCGCCTGGCGGTAGGTTCTGTCTGTCGGGTCAAACATCTTGGAAAAGTGGTCCATCAACTGAGTTCTCTCTCAAGGCGGCGAGCGGCTCCTGCCGGTCCGCTTGCGAGATCTCATCCTAACACTCCCGGCTCTTTCCAATGTTAAAGAATTCACCTTTCATCCGCTCTTTCTACCGCCAGAATCTCACTCCTGTACCGCCTCCGAAACCGAGGGTCGTCTCCGCAGAATACGGGGAGGAGCTTTGAATGGAGATGCCTGTCAACGGGGGGCAGGGGGAGGCGAAAGTCGCGGTCGACGTACCGGCGCCCGC
>CAUZHA010000193.1:0-5465 GCA_963579555.1 Planctomycetes bacterium UBA1146 | reverse complement strand
CCGAAGCTCGCCTGGAAAGCCGAGGGGCTCGGCGTAGGGTTCTCGAGCGTCAGCATCAAAGACGGCCTGATCTACACCATGGGCGATGGCAAGGAAACCAGCCATGTCTTCTGCCTCGACGCCAGGGATGGGAAGATTCTCTGGACCTCAAAGGAAGTAGGGAAAACTGGTGGCAACTACAAGGGTACGCGCTGCACTCCTACTCTCGACGGGGACCACCTCTACGCGCTCGGGCAATTCGGCGACCTCGTCTGCCTTGAGGCCAGCAACGGCGCCGAGGTCTGGCGCCGCAGCCTGACCAAGGATTTCGGCGGACGCTCCGGCGGGTGGAATTACACCGAGAGCCCGCTGGTCGATGGCGGCAAGGTGATGGTCACCCCCGGCGGTAAAAAAGGCGCCGTGGTCGCCCTCAGCGCGAAGACCGGCAAGCTCGCCTGGCAGAGCAAGGACTTCACCGATGGAGCCCAGTACAGCTCGCTGATCGCCAGGGACTTCGGCGGACGCCGCCAGTACATCCAGCTCACCGGCTCCAGCGTTGTCGGGCTCGATGCGAAAACCGGCAAGCCGCTCTGGAAGGCCCCCCGCAAAGGTCAAACGGCGACCATCACCACGCCGGTCTTCCACGAGGGACACCTCTTCGTCAGCAGCGCCTACGGAGTCGGCTGCAACGGTTTCAAGGTGACCCGTAACAAGGCAGGCTTCAGTGCCAAGCAGATCTACGCCAATAAGAGCATCGCCAACCATCACGGAGGCTGCATCCGCGTAGGCGATTACGTCTACGGCTCCAGCGGGGGGACCCTCGCCTGCCTCGAACTCAAAACCGGCAAGGAGATGTGGCGCAAGCGCAGCGCGGGCAAGGGCTCCATCGTGGTTGTCGACGACAAGATCATCCTTCGAGCGGAAAACGGACCGATCGCCCTCGTCGAGCTCAACCCCGATGCCTACAAGGAGATCAGTAAGTTCGACCAGCCTGACCGGTCAAGGGCCAGGGCCTGGCCCCACCCGGTGGTCTCTAACGGCATCCTCTACATCAGGGATCAGGACATCCTGCTGGCCTACGACCTGCGGAAATAATCACCGCTCCCGCCTGAGAGCCATCAGGCCCCGCTTAAGAGCCATCAGGCGATGAGCTCGTTGATCACCTTGCCGTGAACGTCGGTGAGGCGGAAATCACGCCCGTTGTAGCGGTAGGTCAGGCGCTTGTGGTCGATGCCGAGCTGGCGCAGCATGGTGGCGTGCAGATCGTGGACCTCGACAATGTCCTCGGCCGCGTGGTAGCCCAGGTCGTCGGTGGCACCGTAGGTCACCCCCGGCTTGACGCCGCCCCCGGCCATGAACATGGAGAAGCCCATCATGTGATGGTCTCTACCATCTCCCTGGGCCATCGGGGTGCGGCCAAACTCTCCGCCCCAGACCACCAGCGTGCTGTCGAGAAGACCGCGGCGCTTGAGGTCCTTGATGAGACCCGTGGTGGCCCGGTCGACAAGATTCATCGTCGTCGCGATCCCCTTCTTGATGCCGCCGTGATGGTCCCAGCCGCGATGGTAGAGCTGCACGAAGCGTACTCCCCGCTCCACGAGGCGCCGGGCCAGAAGACAGTTGCCGGCGAAGGAGCCGTCGAGACCCTTGATGCCGTAGAGATCGAGCGTCTCCTTGTTCTCGTCCGAGATCTGGGTCAGCTCGGGAACGCTCATCTGCATCTTGAAGGCGAGCTCGTACTGGCTGATCCGGGCGGCGATGCCGGGGTCCCGCAGCGTCTTTGCCCTGCCCCGGTTGAGCGCCCCGACGGCGTCAATGACATCACGTTGAGATCCAGGCGAGACCCCTGGCGGGTTGCGAACATAGAGGACCGGGTCGCCCGATGAATAGAACTGCATACCCTGGTGCTCGCCAGGCAGGAACCCGCTATGCCACTGCCGCGAGGCGATCGGCTGGCTCTGGCCGCCGCCCGTGGAGGTCATCACGACGAAGCCCGGCAGGTCCTCGGCCGCGCTGCCGAGACCGTAGAGCAGCCAGGATCCCATCGCAGGTCTCCCGCTGATCGTCGTGCCGGTATTCATAAATGTGTGAGCCGGGTCGTGGTTGATGGCCTTGGTCTTGAGCGAACGGATGATGCAGATCTCGTCGGCGAGCTCCGGCAGGTGCTTGAAGGCCGTGCTGATCTCCTGGCCGGACTTGCCGAAGCGCCTGAAGGGGTATTGTGGCGCCAGGCACTTGAGGGCCTTGTTCTGAAGCTGGGCTATCGGCTGGCCCTTGGTGATGGAGGCAGGCATCGGCTTGCCGCCAAGCTCAGCCAGCTTCGGCTTGTAATCGAAGGTCTCGAGATGAGAAGGCCCCCCGGCCATGTAGAGGAAGATGACCTGCTTGGCCTTCGCTGGAAAATGTAGAGGTCTCAGGAGGCCTGGTCTCGAAGGGTCGCCCTCGGCGGCGGCCGCGCCTGCAGGTGACAGCAGCGAGGCGAGCGCCGCGGCGCCAAGCGCGCTGGTCCCATGACCGAGAAAGGTTCGGCGACAGAGCTCAGTTTGATCAGGCAGGTTCTTCTGCATGGCGCTTTCAGCTCAGTTGCGGGTGATGGTTTCGTGGAGATTGAGGACAGCCCGGGTCACCGACATCCAGGCCGCCACCTCGACAGCGGAAAGTTCCTTGGCAACCGGATACTCGCCGACCGCGGCCAGCTTGGCAGCGGTATCCTTATTTTCATGGAATCCGGCGAGATGTTTTTCGTAGAGCTTGACGAGAGTATCAACCTCCCAACCTTGCGCGTCCCGGCACAGGATGCGGCGATAGGCCCAGTTGATCCTTTCGGGGGAAGTCTCCCCCCCCTCCGCCATGAGCTTCTGGGCAAATACGCGCGCCGCCTCGACATAGATCGGGTCATTGAGCAGTACGAGAGCCTGCTGGGGTGTGTTCGAGCGCGGGCGCTCGGCGACGCATTCCTCGCGGCTGGGGGCATCAAAGGCCCGCAGGCTCGGGTGCCAGAAGCTCCGGCGCCAGTAGGTATAGACCCCGCGGCGGTAGAGACCATCACCCTTGTCCTGCTGGTACTTCGCCTGGTGATAGAGCTTGAACCAGTAGTTGGCCGGCTGGTAGGGCTTGACGCTGCGGCCGTACATTTTCCCCGAGAGCAGGCCGGCGGCGGCCAGCGCCTGGTCGCGGATCTGCTCGGCCTCGAGCCGGAAGCTGTTCTGCCAGCCGAGCAGGCGGTTCTGCGGATCAGTTCCCGCCTCGGCGCGGAAGGGGACAGATCTCCGGCGATAGGCCTCGCTCATCAAGATGAGCTTGGCCATACGCTTGACATCCCAGCCGCTCTCGATGAACTCTACTGCCAGCCAGTCGAGCAGGGGAAGGTGCGTCGGCCAGGCGCTGCGGGCACCCGCGTCATCGAGAGTAGAGCTGATGCCCCGGCCGAAGAGCAGCTTCCAGAGCCTGTTCACAAACACCCGGGCGGTGAGCGGATTGTCGCGGGCGACCATCCATTCGGCCAGGTCGAGCCGAGTCGCCCGGCGGTTGCCCACATCCAGCTTACCGAAGTAGACAGGAATCGCCGGAATGGCCTCGGGTCCGGAATCATCGAGCCAGTTGCCTCGGGCGAGGAAACGCATGAGGCGGGGCTTGCCCGGCTCGGTGACGATCGTCGACGCCATCGGCGGGGAGCGTCTGAGCTCCTCGAGCTTTTTCTCCAGTGCCGCGATGCGCCCCGCCACCTCGCCGGTGTCCTTGACGTCTTTTCCCGACAGAATTTCTTTAAGCTCCCGAAGCTCCTTCTCGATCGGCAGCACCCTGCGGATGTACTCCATGGTCGGCAGCTTGACCTCGCGCGGCTGGGCGACGCCGCGCTCCTTCAGGTCGGCGAAGAAGGCCGCGAAGTTGTAGAAATCCCGGCTCGTGATGGGGTCGTACTTGTGATCGTGGCATTCGGCGCAGCCGGTCGTCATACCCAGGAAGATGGCGCCGGTGTTGCGAACCCGGTCGGCCGCGTACTTGGCCATGTACTCCTTTGCCTGGGCGCCGCCTTCGCTGGTGGTCTGGTTGAGCCGGTTGAAGCCCGAGGCGATCCTCCACTCGGCCACCTGGGCGGCGCTGCCGTTGGGGTCCTTCAGCAGGTCGCCAGCGAGCTGCTCACGCACAAAACTGTCAAAGGGCTTGTTGTTGTTGAAGGCGGCGATCACGTAGTCGCGGTAGAGCCAGATGTTCTGGTGCGAGTCCTTCTGGTAGCCGACCGAGTCGGCGTAGCGAACGAGGTCGAGCCAGTAGAGCGCCATTCGCTCGCCGTACTGCGGCGAGGCGAGCAGGCGGTCGACCAGGCGCTCCCAGGCGCCGGGCTTTTCATCTGAGAGAAATCTCTCGCGCTCTTGCGGCGAAGGAGGAAGGCCGATGAGGTCAAGCGAGAGCCTGCGTAGCAGGACGGTGCGATCCGCACGGGGACCGGGTTGTACACCCGTCTGCTGAAGCTTCTGGGAAATAAAACGATCAACAGGATGGTCCAGCTTGTCGAGCGAGCCGCCCTCGGGAAGTTTCGAACGCATCGGAACGACAAAGGCCCAGTGGTCCTGCCACTTTGCCCCCTGCTCGATCCAGCGCCGCAGAATCGAGATCTCCCGCACCGAGGGCCTGATTTTCTCTGAGGGAGGCGGCATCACCTCGTCTTCGTCTTCGGTGGTTAGCCGCTCGATCAGCTCGCTTTCCTTCGGCTTCCCCGGCACCAGGAAACCTTTGCTGAGGGCCCTCTCCACCCCGGAGCGGGTATCGAATCGCTGCTTCGTTTCGCGCTGGCGCTTATCCGGGCCGTGACATTTGAAGCAATGGTCCGAGAAGATCGGCAGCACATCGCGGTTGAACTGCACGGTCTCGGGGATTTCGGCTTCAGCCGGGATCCCGGGCACAAGCACGACGGCGAGAATGATTGCGGATAAGGTCATCTGCTTCCCGGCTCCTGAAATTTCTCCAGTCTTCCACCGTACTGAGAACACATCAGGCGATCAGTTCGTCAAGACCACCGGAGGAATCGGCGAATCGCTCAACGGGCAAACGCATGCGTTCGAGCATTGTCACGAAGACGTTAGCGAAGGGCGTCTTGCTGGAGTACTTGAGGAACTGCCCCTGGCGCACGCCAAGGCCCCGGCCGCCGGCCAGCAGCGTCGGGTAGTTCTGGTTGTTGTGCGTCTTCGAGTTCGAGCTGCCGTAGAGCACCAGGGTGCGGTCCAGCAGGCTGCCGTCGCCCTCGGGGGTGTCCTTGAGGCGCTTCAGGAAATAGGCCAGCTGCCCAACGAGGAACTGGTCGAACCTGCCGAGGGCCTCGGGGTTCTTGCCGCCGCCGTGCGCCAGACCGTGCCAGTTTCCCTTCAGCCCGACCGCGGTCGGGAAGGAATTGGCGATCGTGGTGGCGCCGGCCACCTGGCCGATCATGTAGGTCGCCAGGCGGGTGGTGTCGGTACGGAAGGCCAGGTACATCAGGTCGTACATGG
>CAUZHA010000192.1:0-5487 GCA_963579555.1 Planctomycetes bacterium UBA1146 | reverse complement strand
CGCAGGCCCTGCTTGTCGAGCGTGTCGAGCAGGCGGCCGGTCTCGAAATCGAATTCCTCCACCACGTCGCCGTAGAGGCCGCCGGCGGACTTGCCGCGGAAGCGCTCGGATGCATCGATGATGGTGTGCATCATCGTGTGGGCGAGGTAGAGGATGAAGGGCTTTTTCTTGTCGCGCCTGTTCTCGATGAAGTCGATGGCCTTGTCGGTGTAGAGGCGTGTCAGGCTGCCCATGTCGCGGGTCTTGCCGGCGGGTTCGTTGTTCTTGTGGAAGGCGACTCCGCCGCCATCGTTCGCTCCAAGGGTGCCGAAGTAATAATCGAAGCCCTGGGCATTGGGCATGCGGTCGATGATGGATTTGCGGTTGGAGACATCCCACTTGCCGATGCAGGCGGTCTGGTAGCCGGTCTTTCGGATGAGCTCGGCGAAGGTGATCTCGCTGGCCGGCATCCCCCAGCCCTTGCTGCGGAAGGGATAGCGTCCGGTCAGGAGAGCGGAGCGCGATGGGCCGCAGACCGACTGGGCGTAGAAGCTGGTGAAGCGGGTTCCTTCCTTCGCCAGCTGGTCCATGCGAGGGGTCTTGTTCTTCCTGTTGCCGTAGCAGGCGAGGTCCGCGTAGCCCTGGTCATCTGTGAAGATGATGAGGATGTTCGGGCGGTCGGCGGCTGGGAGGTGAGCCAGGGCGCTGAGAACCAGCAGAGCCGACATCGCAGCCCTGGAAGCGTCAAGCCGGGGTAGGTGAATTCGTTTCATCTGGTAACCTGTGTTTTCTGCCGGGGTGGAAGGTTTCGTAGGCTCGGTGTTTCTGCTTTCAAGCTCCGCTCAGCTTACCCCGAAAGTTAATGTAGCTTGAAGCTCTTTGCTATACACGGTTTATGAGGCTTTTCGATGGTGTGCATTCTATCGATTAGGAAAGGCGTTTTTCGACGAAACAACACATCATCGTATGATTTTCTTGCGGTCTGAGATGCTTTACAATCGTAGACCGATTCAAAGCTCAACTTAACGCCACAGGAAATCCCATGCGCGCATCCATAGCCTCTCTCGCTCTCTTCTCTTTGCTCCTTACCCAGGTGGCATTCGCCGACAATTGGGGCCATTGGCGTGGTCCGACTGGTAACGGAGCTGCCGAGGATGCCAATCCTCCGACTGAATGGAGTGAAAAGAAGAACGTCAAGTGGAAGGTGGCGATCCCGGGGAAAGGCTCCGGTTCGCCGGTAATCTGGGGTGATAAGGTCTTCGTCATGACGGCGGTCAATTCCGGCAGTGAGAGCAAGCCGCAGGCGGCCGGTGGAGGATCCTCAAGACGGCCGGGTGGAGGGCAGGAGTCCGGGCGGCGGCCCGGGGGCGGAAGAGATTCTCAGCGGAGGCCGGGCAGCCGCGGGCGCGGCAGGTCTCGCGGCGGCTCGCTATCGACTCTTGATTTCAGGATTCTCTGTTTTGACCGCAAGAGCGGTAAGATTCTCTGGCAGCAGTCCGCCATCAAGGCGAAGCCCCACGAAGGAACCCATTCGACCAATGGCTTCGCTTCCGGTTCACCCTGTACCGATGGGAAAAATGTCTATGCCCACTTCGGCTCTCGCGGCCTGTACTGTTACACCCTTGCCGGCAAGCTGAAATGGAAACGAACCGATTTCGGAAAGATGACCATGAGGGCGGGCTTTGGCGAGGGCAGCTCGCCTACGCTTGTCGGTGACAAGCTCATCGTCCCCTGGGATCATGAAGGGCAGTCTTCTGTTTACGCTCTCGATAAATCGAGCGGCAAGACCCTTTGGCGGACAGACCGCGATGAGCCGAGCTGTTGGGCGACACCCCTCATTGTCGAGAACGGAAAAAAGAAACAGATTGTAATGAATGGGCAGACCTGCGCCCGCGGCTACGACCTGGAGACGGGAAAAGAGCTGTGGCGTTGTGCCGGGCAGACCCAGCGGCCGGTCGCATCTCCGGTGGCCGGAGCTGGTCTCGTTTTCGTCGGTAGCGGATTTCGGGGGTCCTTTCTCGGCGCCTTTCGCCTCGACGGCAAGGGCAACATCGAAGATTCGAAGAGCGTAGCCTGGGTGATCGACCGTGACACCCCTGATATTGCCTCGCCGCTCTACTCTTCCGGCCGTGTCTATTTTCACAAGGGCAAATCCGGAATGCTCACCTGTGTTGATGCGGCAACCGGCAAGCCCCATTACACCGTCCAGAGGATCTCGGGGATCAACAGCACCTACGCATCTCCCATCGCCGCAGGCGGCCACGTTTACCTCACCGGCCGCAGTGGGACCACTGTGGTGATCAAGGATGCGGGCAAGCTTGAGGTCGTTTCAACAAATTCAGTCGGCGAGGGGGTTGATGCGACTCCTGCGCCGGCCGGGAAGCAGCTGTTCATCCGCGGCGAGAAGCACCTTTTCTGTATTTCGAAATAAGGCGGTTTTCGAGGTGGACGATACAAGGACATTTCCACTGTTGACATGGAACCTCTCTTTCGTATGGTATGCCAAACTGTAGTTTGGCGAACCATTCCCTGGCTCGTACGCCTGTCCTTATATTTTTGTTTTGGAGTCTGCTATGAATCGAATCTTGCTGGGCGTCCTCTGCTTTTTACTCTTTGTATCAACCGGCCTTTCCGCCCAGGTCGTCAATGTCTATTCGGCCCGGCATTACGACACGGATGATCAGATCTACAGGAATTTCGAGAAGAAGACCGGGATCAAGATCAACCTCATCGAGGGCAGCTCGGGCGCCATGCTCGAGAGGCTCAAGCGGGAGGGTAAGCGTAGCCCCGCCGATGTGTTCATCACTGTAGATGCCGGCCGGCTTTACCAGGCGGAGGAGGCAGGGGTCTTCCAGCCGGTTAAATCCGAGATCCTTTCAAAGCGGGTTCCAGCCAATCTTCGGCATCCCGAGGGTAAGTGGTTCGGCCTGACCAAGCGCGCGAGGATCATCCTGAGATCTAAAGCCCGGGTCAGGAAAGGCGAGATCGTCTCCTATGAAGACCTGGTGAAGCCAAGATGGAAGGGCAAGGTGCTGATTCGCGGCAGCGGCAACATCTACAACCAGTCCCTGGTCGGATCCCTGATCGATGCTCATGGGGAAGAGGGCGCCGAGAAGTGGTGCCGGGGTCTTGTGGCCAATATGGCCCGTGTTCCCCAGGGGGGCGATCGTGACCAGATCAAGGCCGTAGCGGCCGGCGAGGGAGATGTGGCGGTCGCCAACTCCTATTATTTTGCCCGCATGCTGAATGGGACGGACGAGGAGAAGGCTGCGGCTGCCAAGGTTGCTGTGGTTTTCCCTAACCAGGGAGACAGGGGAGCCCATGTCAATCTCTCCGGGATCGGGGTCTGCGCGAATGCGCCCAATAAGGCCAATGCCATCCGCTTCATCGAGTACCTGATGGGAGAGGCGGCCCAGGAGGTCTTCGCCGCCGGGAACAACGAGTACCCGGTTGTTCCGGGAGTCAAGACGGTTCCGGCCTTGAAGGCCTTTGGCGTGTTCAAGGAAGACAAGGTGAACGCGGCGGTCTTTGGCAAAAACAACGCTGCGGCGATTCGTATCATGGACCGGGCCGGCTGGCGTTGAAGTAAGCTTTCCGGGGAAATTGCGCAGGGCTGGAGACTCCATGAAGAGAGATCCCGTACGTTACTGGTCGCTGGCCTGCCTGGCGCTTTCGGGCATCGTCATGGTCCCGATCCTGGCTATTACCTGCAGCCTGGCGCAGGACTCCGAGGGTGCCTGGAGCCATCTTGCCGAAACGGTCCTGGGGAAATACGTCAGCAATACGCTCCTGCTGGCCGTGGGGGTGGGCTGCGGCACTCTCCTTGTCGGGGTGACGACCGCCTGGCTGGTGACCGCGTTCTCCTTCCCGGGGGTGGGCTTCTTTCGCTGGGCGCTTCTCCTTCCTCTCGCCATTCCAAGCTACCTGCTGGCCTACGCGATGACGGACCTGCTGCAATTCAGCGGGCCGGTGCAGGCCTGGCTTCGCGATTCAACGGGTTGGGGGCGGGAGGATTATTGGTTCCCCCAGGTTCGATCTCTCAGCGGGGCAGTCGTCATCCTCGTTCTCTGTCTCTATCCCTATGTTTATCTCGCAGCTTCCAATGGATTCCTCGGCCTCTCGGCATCCGTCATTGAGGCGAGCAGGACTCTTGGCGTTGGCCCCTGGGCTCGATTTTCGAGGGTGGTCCTGCCGCTTGCCAGGCCTTCAATTTTTGCCGGGGTCGCGCTTGTGGTGATGGAGACCATGGCCGAGTTCGGGGCGGTCGATTATTGCGCCGTCGACACGTTTTCCACGGGCATCTATCGCACCTGGATGGGGCGCGGGTCTCTTACCGCGGCCGCCCAGCTTTCGACCTGCCTGCTCGGGGCGGTCGGGTTGCTTTACCTGCTTGAGAGCAGGTTTCGGAAATCGGCCAAATTTCACCATGCTACCCAGCGAACCCGCCCGCCCGCGCCCGTTGTCCTGTCTGGCACCTGGAGGTGGGTTGCCTTTCTTGCCTGCGCCGCTCCTGTCCTCGGGGGGTTCCTGGTGCCGGTTGCCCGGTTCATCCAGCTGACGATCGAAGGGGGTGATTCGAGAACGGGGGAGCTCTTTGCCCGGCTCGCCGGCAACAGCGCCCTGGTGGCGGGGGCGGCATCCCTGTCGGTGGTCGCCCTCGGCCTCTTCCTGGCGCATCACCGCAGGGAGTCGCCCTCAACCGTGAACCGGTTCGCGGTTCGGGTGGCCGGGCTGGGTTACGCTATTCCAGGTGGGGTGATTGCCATCGGGGTTCTCGGGCCGCTGTGGTGGTTTGAGAGCGGGGTTAACGAATTTACAGAGAGGGTGCTGGGCTGGAGCCCGGGATTGTTTCTCAGCGGTACGACCTTCGCGGTCCTGTTCGGCTACCAGGTTCGCTTCCTGGCGATCCCTTTGAATGTCGTCGGCGCGGGCCTTGAGAGGATTCGCTCCTCGATAGATGATGCCGCGAAGACGCTGGGGGCCTCCCGGTTACGGCTCCTCTGGAGTGTCCATCTGCCGCTGCTCAGGGGCAGCCTGGCCTGCGCCGCCCTGATGGTATTTGTCGATGTCTTGAAGGAACTTCCGGCAACCCTTATCCTGCGTCCGTTCAATTTTGATACGCTTGCGGTTCGCGTGTACCAGCTAGCCTCTGATGAGCGGCTCGCGGAGGCGTCGACAGGCGCCCTGGCGATCATCCTGGCCGGGTTGATACCGGTTGTGCTGTTGACCCGCATGCTCAAGTCCAGCTATGTGATTCCGTCCACTTCGAGTGGCGGAGCAGGTTCCTGATGGCTGCAACCCCAGCACTTCATCTCGAGAGCATCTCTCTCAGCTACGGCCAGGTGGCCGCGGTTGACAACGTCACCCTGGGCGTGCCTCGCGGAGAGATTCACTGCCTGCTTGGAGCTTCCGGTAGTGGGAAGTCGACCCTCCTGCGGGTTATTGCGGGGCTGGAGCGGCAGCGCGAAGGAGTCGTTTCAATCGATGGAGAGGTGGTCTCCGATTCAG
>CAUZHA010000191.1:0-5551 GCA_963579555.1 Planctomycetes bacterium UBA1146 | reverse complement strand
TGGCGAGAAGCCGGCGCCCGACGGCCCTTTTTCTTTTACCGATGGCCAGGCTGATGCGGGCCGGCCGTTGGTATTCGTCCATTTGGCGGCGATTTCGTGAGTAGGGAAGAGCGGCTAAATGGAAGTTGGTTGCTAAGCGGAAGACATATACCATGGGGATGGTTTTTATTCGATAAATCGGCTCGGACGAGATAATCACAAGGAAGAGTAAGATGGGTATGAAGAAGAGTTGCGGGTTGGTTTTTTCTCTGATCCTGATCCTTTCGACCGGGAACCTGATGGCCCAGCACAACCCTGGCGGGTGGATCCGGGCCTCAGCCTGGAACATGCTGTTTCTTGACCAGGACGGCGGCTGCGGCGGGGGTGGGATCGACCGTATCTCCTCAGCCGACTGGGCCGCGCCCTTCGACATCCACGAAGAAGACCCCCAGGAGGGTGACGAATGGGACATCGATTTCAATCTAGCCCAGTCGAGAAGCTGGACCCTGGTCAATCTTGCGGAGGTTCCCACCTGGGTAACCACGGAATCTCTCGGCGCCAACGGCTTCGATGACCTGGTGAACTTCGACAGCTATGTTGGCGCGCAGGGCGCCAGCACCGACAACATCATGTCGATCTCGACGACCTACGTAGAGAATACCACCGCTGAGGCGATCAACGTCCATGCCTGCACCTCGAGCGATGACTCGATTCGCATCGATATCAACAACAACATGGTCAACGCCGTGAGCGCCTGCCGGGGCAGCGGCGTCGACTGCCAGGAGCGCCGCTGCGGCGTCCTCGACCCCGGCATGAACAAGATCACCACCTACGTCTGGGAGGGCGGCGGCGGCTGGAACATGCGTATTGCCCTCGAGGACCTTGCTGGAAACAGGCTTAACGATGACAACGATCTTGGAATTATCTTCCACGGTAGCGGCGAGGGAGACTTCGCAGGGCAGATTGTCGATCACGCTGGGGATTGCGACCTGCCTCCGATAGATCCGGTAGATCCGGTAGATCCGGTAGATCCGGTAGATGTCATCGATGCTCCCGTTAATCCAAACGGCTGGATTCGCAACAGCGGCTGGACCATGTTGTTCCTGGACCAGGACGGCGGCTGCGGCGGGGGCGGGCTCGGCCGCATGCAAGGAAACTGGGTGGCGCCTTACGATATGGCGGAAGAAAACCCGCGTCCGGGTGAAGAGTGGGATGTTGATTTTGTCGAGGCCGAATCGAGGAGCTGGACCGCGACGGTCCTGGGAGAGCTTCCCACCTGGTTCAGCCGTGTCTCGCTAGGGGAAGTAGGCATCAATCTCGGCGCGGACGACCTGGTGAACTTCGATTCGATGGCCGGGCAGTTCGGAATCAGCACCGACAACATCATGGCCGTGGCGACGACCTACGTTGAGAACACCACGGATGAGCCGATGACGGTCTTTATCTGCACCGCGAGCGATGACTCGATCCGGGTTGACGTCAACAACTCCAACGCGACCCTGGTGAGCGCCTGCCGCGGCAGCGCGGGCGATTGCCAGGACACCAGCTGCGGCGTCCTCGAGCCAGGCGTTAACAAGATCACCGCTTACGTCTGGGAGGGCGGCGGCGGCTGGAACATGCGCGTAGGACTCCGGGATATCAGCGGGCAGGTTCTGAATGACGGTAACGGAGACGTCGTCTTCCTCGGCACGGGAGAGGAGGACGAGCTCGAGGGGCAGATCCTGGATGAAGACGCCGGGTGCGACCTGGGAGTCAATCCCGCCGGCTGGATCCGGACCGATGGCTGGAACATGCTCCTTTCCCTGCTCAATCCCGCCGGCTGCGGCGGCGGCGGAGTTGGTCTCATGGAGGGAAACTGGGTCGATCCCTATGACCTCATGGATGAGGATCCACAGGCTGGCGATACCTGGCCTGATATCGATTTCACGCTTGGCTTTGCATCGGGCTTCGACAACGGCGGCCTGACGGAGGAGCCCACCTGGGTGACCAAGCGCTACCTGGATGAAGAATTCGGTACTGACCTCCCCACAGGGGACGTGGTTGATTTCCAGGGCATAGCGGACTATCTGAGCGCGGCCGGCGTTACGCAGTTCCCTGTTCCGAACGACAACGTAACGGCGATCGCGACGACCTACGTTATCAACCAGACCGATGATGTGTTGCCGGTTGATATCTGCACCGCGAGCGATGATTCGATCAAGGTCATCGTCAACGAGGAGCTGGTCACCAACGTCAGCGCCTGCCGGGGGTCCGGCGGGGATTGCCAGGAGACCCGCCCGGCGATGCTCGAACCCGGGCTCAACAAGATCACCGTCCAGGTGTGGGAGGGCGGAGGAGGCTGGAACTTCCGCCTCGGAATCAGGGAGTCCGGAAGCAACCAGAATCTCAACGGTCTTAATGGGCTGGTGGAGTTTCTCGGAGCCGATATCGATGGCGATGGCCCAGTTGATCCTCCTCCTCCGGCGGGTCCGCGGTTCGTGCGGGGAGATGCCGATGACAACGGCGTCGTGAACCTCACCGATGCGATCTTCAACCTGAACTACCTGTTCATTGGCGGCGCGGCGCCGACCTGTATGGACTCAAGCGATGCCGACAATAGCGGCACCCTTCAGCTGACCGATGGCATCTTTCTTCTCAACTACCTGTTCATCGGAGGCGCTCCTCCTCCCGATCCCGGCAGAGAATGCGGATTGGATCCGGAGGAGCCGGCGGACGGTCTCGGCTGCGAGACCTTTGAGAGCTGCCCCTGAGGGAGGCCTTGTCTTCTACGCCATAGCCTGAGCGGCCTGGTCTCTTCATCTTGTCCGCCATGGCGGCAGAGGGGCTTTCGTGTCCGTTTTTAAACTCTCTCTCGATCGACAAGAATCCTGTTTGATTTCAGGCCGCTGTGGACGGACAATGCAGGCCTGTTAAGCGGTCGGAGGTAACTGAAATAAGCGCAGTTTATTTCGCGACGGAGGTCCATTTAAAAGGGTCTGGACCTTTTCGCTCTCTGCGGTGATAGCTTTCATGACGCTGCTAATCGATCATGGAGGCTCGTATTCAAGTGCAGAGTCTGTGAGAGCTTCATGGACGATCAAACCTTTAGGAGATTGTGTAGTTATGTTTAAGAGACTGGTTTTTCTGTGGGTTGTCCTGGGGCTCCTGCCCTGGACGGGTTCTGTTTTATTTGCGCAGGTCGATATTTGCGACGATGCTATCGAGATCGATGGCAACGACGTCATTGAGGGGACCACTTTTGGCGCGGCGCCCGCTACCGAAGACAACGATTTCAACTGCGGTCCATGGAACTCGCCGGGCGCCTGGTTCATGCTCCTCGGTAATGGCGGCGAGACAACCGTTACGACCTGCAGCGTCGGAGGCAATCTCTCCTCCTATGATACCGCGTTGAGCGTTTTTTCAGGGGAGTGTGACGACCTTGTCTGTATGGGCAGCAATGATGACAACTGCGCCTCTTTCAGAACGAATTCGTCGGTCAGCTGGATGTCGGAGGTAGATGAGCTCTATTATATCCTCGTCCATGGCTGGGATACCGAGACGGGCGACTTCACCCTGACGAGTACCCAGCTCGGGCCCGGTGTGGTGGCAATCAGTCCCAATGGCTTCATCCGGGCCAAGGGTTGGAACATGCTCTTTCCCGTGCTCAACCCCGCCGGCTGCGGCGGCGGCGGAGTTGAAATGATGAGCGAGAACTGGGTCGCTCCCCACGACCTGGCGAGCGAAGATCCCCAGGCCGGCGACGAGTGGCTGGATATCGACTTCAATGGCGCCTCCCCGGGCTCCGGTTTCGACAACGGGGGTCTCAGCGATGGCCCTATCTGGATCACGACGAACTTTGTCTCGGAAGCGCTCCAGGTAAATCTTACCGGTGGGGATCTCGTAGATTTCCAGCAGATGTGCGTCGAGCTCACGAATGCCAATGTCGGCGGCCCGGTTCCGAATGACAACGTCATGGCGATCTCGACGACCTATGTCGAGAACACCACAGATGAGCCGATGAAGGTTTTCGTCTGTTCCGCCAGCGACGACTCGGTGCGGGTTGACATCAACAACCACAACGCGACCCTGGTGAGCGCCTGCCGCGGCAGCGGCATTGTCTGCCAGGAGGTCAACTGCTCCGAGCTGCTGCCCGGTATCAACAAGATCACCGCCTATGTCTGGGAAGGTGGCGGCGGCTGGCGGATGGCGATCGGGCTGATAGATGATGCCATGCAGCCGATGACCGATGCTACCGAGGGAATCGTATTCCATGGTGCCGACGAGGATGGCGATCTCGAGAGCCAGCAGTCCGATGAGGCCCCTGATTGTACCTTCGATGGTATCAATCCCTTCGGCTGGCTCAGGACCGATGCCTGGAACATGCTGTTCCTCGACCAGGATGGAGGCGCGGCCGTTCCGTTTGACCGGATGATGGGCAATTGGGTAGTCCCCTATGACATGTCGGAAGAAAACCCCCGCCCGGGCGAGGAGTGGGACATCGAGTTTTTCGATGCCGAGTCTACAGGCTGGGGGGGGTTCGCGTTCAATAAGCTGCCGACCTGGTTCAGCGTGGCCTCGATGGACGATGAGGGCCTCCCGCTGCCGGTCGGTGACCTGGTGGATTTCGACGCGATCGCTACGCAGGTGGGCTTCGGGAGCAACGACAATATCATGTCGATCTCTACAACCTACGTGGAGAACACCACGGATGCGCCGATGCGGGTGGAGATCTGCACCGCCAGCGATGACTCGATTCGTGTCGATGTGAACGATTATATCGTGACCCTGGTCAGCGCGGCTCGCGGCAGCGCGGCGAATTGCCAGGAGGTCAACTGCGCCGACCTGGCTCCCGGAATCAACAAGATCACCGCCTATGTCTGGGAGGGCGGCGGCGGCTGGAACATGCGGATCAGCCTTCGTGATGAGAACGGCGTGATGCTGAATGACGGCAGCGATGAGGTCATCTTCCACGGTACGGGAGAAGACGACGGGCTCGAGGGGCAGTTTATAGATGAACCGCCCGTTGACTGCGTCCAGGCGGGCCCTCCTCCTCCTCCGGATGATGAGGGCTATGAAAACGTCGGTCCCAACGGTTTCGCCACCCAGTCCTCCGAGGGTTGGGGAGGCAATCCGCAGAGGGGCATCGATGGCGACACCAATGGCCAGTGGGGCGGCGGATCCATCACGCATACCGATGGGATACCTTCCTGGTGGGAGGTCGATCTCCAGGACACCTACTATATTTCCTATATGAGGATCTGGAACCGTCTCGACTGTTGTAGCGAACGCCTGACCAATTTCACGATCACCGTGCTCGATTTTGAACGCGAGGTTGTCTGGGAAGAGACCTTCCTGCCGAACAACGGCCGAATCATCGGGCCTTTCCTGCCTATTGAAGATGTCGAATCGGAGGGCCAGTATGTCCGCGTTTCGATGCCCGGGCAATACCTGAGCATCGCGGAGCTGGAGATCCTCCAGCCGACCGACGCTCCTCCTCCTCCCCCGGATGAGATCTGCGACAACGGCATCGACGATGACGAGGATGGCGACGCGGACTGCGACGACAGCGACTGCTCCGAGTTGGAGAGCTGCC
>CAUZHA010000190.1:0-5627 GCA_963579555.1 Planctomycetes bacterium UBA1146 | reverse complement strand
TGTGGGCCTGAAAAAAGTGCAAAAAAGAGCCTAGTTGTGGCGGTCTGACCCAGATCTGCCAACCAGTACGGCCGCGAGTGTCGTCCTTGATATCCGCTGTCGTGTCATGTCCAGTGGACGCAATGATTTGTCTCAGGGCCACATAGAACGACCCGCTTACTCGCCCTGGTGAGAGCCACATAGAAGAGCCGGGTGATCGAGTCCCGGTCGCGGCGAGCACTTCGAGCAGCTTTTGCGTTTCGCTGGTGCAAGCATTGGTGCAAGCCCTGTCATCGCGATCCCCTATGTCCTTGTCCCTTGCGGACTTGGTTTTCGAGGACCGCTGTCTCCGGAACAGTAGGCCGTAGGTTAGAGTCCTACCGGGGTCACCAGAAAGCTCCTGCGCGTTAACCCGCTCGACAGGAGCTTTCTCTTTATCCCCTGCCAGCTTAGAGATTCCACCCGAGCCCTTTTCCCGCGCATGCAATTAAGGGGCTGCCGATGGATGCTGCTGCACGGTTGAGGATAGTGTAAAAGTTCAATAAAGTTCCAAATGAGAGTCCCCTCTGTCCTTTTTGACATGAGATACTGTGCCCGTTGAGTATGCAAATAACTATCAAGGCCGTATCCTCAACGGCCTGTTGCGCTCAGCCCTGTTTCATAGTCCAGCTGGATGTCCATTTCCAACAAAGCTAAAGATGGTTGTCGTCAGCCTGCTTGCTCCAAGGGCGAGTCGGTTAAAGATGATGAAACCGGAGAAAGCGGTGACCTTCCGGAACTGTTGCCTGGGGGCGACAGTGACTGCGGCTTCCTGAAGAAATGTCTGCTTGTAGTTGGCGGCCTGGGTCTCGTTGTTTTTGGAATCATTGGTTTGATATTGCCCATTTTGATAGGGGTGCCTTTTCTAATCGCAGGTCTTTCCATGTTATCGGTGGTTTTTAAGCCATTGCGAAAATGGGTTGATTTCTGTGAAGCGAAGTTGCCTCGAAAATGGAGGTTGTACCTTCGTTCTAAAATGAGGAGCGAGGGGAATTAGCAGCCTTGGAGAAGGATACCGCTGAATTTTCTCCCGAAGACAAGGCAGCCCCATGAAGAGCAGGACAGGATGTGGGCCTTGGCAATTTTATTCGAGGGTTATTTGGAGATGGCGATAATCAAAGATCCCATCGGGCAGGGGCCTTCTATAGACTAGGAAAGAAATCATGGACTCGCATAGGCTATGGGCTGGGTTTGACTAATATATAGAGAGGGTAGCTGGTGCTTTCGCAAACGAGTGTTGGTGCATCGATGCTGCCGGGTAAAAAGGGCTAACCATTTTCTGCTTTAGAGGACATGAGCGATGAAAAGTAAGAGACCATGCCGTGCGACCGTGTTGTTGTTGGTTGGTGTTGTCACGGTGGGCGCAATGGATAGCTCGGTCAATGCGGACCCGATACCCGTAACTGTCCCGAACGCCGGCTTTGAGGATCGTGAAACATTCGATCCATTCGCTGATGGCATAGATAAATACAATCAATGGGCGCTCGAAGCCTGGCGTCATTTTGAAGTCGACAATAATGGTGGGCCCTTAAGAATATGGAACCCTGGGGATCCTGGAGATCCTGCCGCCCTGATCCCCCAGGGTATAGCTGACGTAGGTTTTGAAGGTGAGGCGCCGGAGGGCCATTATGTTGTGGTGGTCAGAAGCCGCTACAACGATGACGAATTTCATAATCCGCCACAGGTAAGGGATTTTGAGGCCGCAGTACAATTGCTGAACGAAACGTTTGACCCCACCATGACATATACGCTGAGCGCCGAGGTGGGTAGGCTGGCCGGAAGCGATAATTACACTCCACTTTGGAATGGCTATGCCCTTCAGCTCGCAGTTGGAGGAACCAACATAGATGGCGCCAGATATCAAGGCCGGGTAGACGGAGGGGTCGTCATCGCCGAAGATTTCAATAGCTTGATTGTACCGGAGGACGAATTCGTAACTGCAACTGTCACGTATACACCCGATCCGGCTCATGCGGACCTGGCGGGGCTGCCCCTGCAAATTCGGTTGGCCGCCTTGGAAGATCCGGATGATCATTCTCTCAGTGGCTGGGTTGCCTTCGACGATGTCCAGCTCACGGTCGACGAGGCCGGCGCGTCTGAGATCTGCGACAACGGCGTCGATGATGACGGAGACGGCGGCGCGGACTGCGATGACGACGATTGCGCCGACGCGGAAAGCTGCCAGCCGCAGGGCAACTCGTTCACTCGCGGAGACGCCAATGCCGACGGAAATGTCGATATATCCGATCCGACCACCACCCTGCAGTACCTCTTCCTCGGCGGCGCCGAGCTGCGTTGCGTGGATGCCGCCGATACCGATGACGATGGCATGCTCTCACTCACCGACGCGATCTACGTTCTCAACCACCTCTTCCTCGGAACGGCGCCGCCGCCGGCGCCCTACCCGGGCTGCGGAAGGGACGAGACCGTCGACGGTTTCGAGTGCGAGACCTCGCCTGCCAACTGCGAGTGAAAACCCTGGTCGCGTTGGCGAGGCTGCCATTTCCGCAGAGCCTTTTTGACACCCTAAGCGATGCCCCGGGCGATAAGCAAGCAGGGGCCACCCTCTCCTTGCCCCCGCCCATGGGCTCGCATAGGCTGTTGGCTGGGTTTGACTAATTCATTGTGAGGGTACAGACATGAAACAGTTCTTTCTATCAATCCTTGTTGCGCTGGTGGCGGTGAGCTCCGCAGATACGGTCAATGGCCAATCGCTGGTTGGCGAGGGCGCCAAGGTGGAAAAGCTTGCCGGGGGGATGAGATTTACCGAGGGCCCCGTGTGGTTGCCCGCCGGCAAGAAGCTCGTCTTCTCAGACATTCCCAACAGCAAGCTCATGCAGTGGAGCGCGGCCGATGGTCTCTCTGTCTTTCAAAAGAGTGAGCAGGCCAACGGCAACATTCTTGATCTCGAGGGCCGCATCATCTCTTGTCAGCATGCTGCTCGTAACCTGGTGCGGATTGATGCCAAGGGCAAGCTTACGGTGCTGGCGGACAAGTTCGACGGCAAGCGCTTCAATTCGCCCAACGATGTGGCCGTCCGATCGGATGGAACACTGTGGTTTACCGACCCCCCCTGGGGACTGAGAGGTGAGCATGAGATCCCCGGCCACTGGGTGTTCAAGCTCACCCCGAAAAGCGGCAAGGTCGAGGTCCTGCTCAAGGACATGGCGATGCCCAACGGCATCGTTTTTTCACCTGATGAAAAGCGTGTTTATATCGCCGACACGGGCGGGCACAGGCGGCACCCGGATCCGAAGTTCCACAAGTTCCCCGACAGCATCCGCTGCTACGCGGTGAGCGCCGATGGAAAGCTTGGCAAGAAGCTTTTCCAGATCGATGAGGGCAGCGATGGGATGGCTGTCGACGTGAAGGGGAACCTCTACACGACCCATGGCGGCAAGGTGAACATCTTCGACGCCGACGGCAAGAAGCTCCAGCAGATCGCCGTTCCTGAGGGGCCGGCCAACGTCTGCTTTGGCGGGGCTGATCTTAAGACGCTGTTCATCACCGCCCGGACCTCGCTCTACAGCCTTCGCATGGTGAACGCCGGCGCCAAGCCTAAGGGAGCAAAATGGTAAAAAATCTGTCGGGCACATTCCTGGCGATGATGGTGTGCCCCCGCCCATGGACTCGCATAGGCTGTTGGCTGGTTTCAACTAATACATAAGAGAGGGTGTAGGTATGAGGCGAATCATCGTATTCGCGCTGGTTCTCAATGCAGCGCTGCTTGGAGAGCAAGGGGTGGCGTTTGCCGGTGGAGATCCTGGGGGCATTGAGGACGATGTCAAGCTAACTGGCGGCAGAGCTGGAGACTTCCTGGATCAGGCGAAACTGCACCAGATCCATCTGGAGTTGACAGCGATCGAATGGAAGGCGATGGAAGCCATTAATCCGCGAAGAGGCAGGGCTGGCAGTGAGAATTTGTTGAGGCCGGATGGAGGGCCGCGTAAAGTCCACCGCGAGCGATTTCCCTGGGCAGTTGGTTCGCTCACCATCGGTGGGGAGGTTTTCAAGGAAATTGGCGTGCGGTACAAGGGCAACGCCAGTTTTAATCTCATGCGAGGAAGCCTCAAGCGGAACCTGAAGGTCAAGCTCGATTGGACCCGGGGTAATCAAGATTACAACCGGGTGAAAACGCTCAACCTGAACGCAGGCGGCCTGGACCCATCCAAGCTACGCGATGCGCTTGCCTGCGGCCTCTTCCGGGAGGCAGGTGTTCCGGCTCCGCGCACAACGTTTGCCGAGGTCACATTGACGGTGCCCGGGAAGTACGACAAAGCACACCTTGGTCTCTATACGATCATTGAGCAGGTTAACAATGCGTTTCTTAAAAACCATTTTCAGACCAAGAAAGGGCTTCTTATGAAGCCCGAAGGCGTCGCCAGCGTCGAGTACTTTGGCGAGGATTGGGAGTCGTATGAGTCCCGGTACCGGCCGGATGACGAGCCTTTATTCAGCCAGGCTAAAAGGGTGATCGAGTTCGCTCGGCTCATCAACGAGAGCGACGACAACCGGTTTCGAAGCGCGATCGACTCGTTTCTCGACGTCGATGGTTTCCTGCGCTTCATTGCCGTGAACGCCCTGATCGTCAACCTCGATACCCTGCTGGCCATGCCTCAAAACTACTACCTTTACCTTCATCCGAAGACCCAGAAGTTTATCTTCCTCCCGTGGGATCTCGACATCTCCTTCGCCGGCTGGCCGCTGGGTGGCCCCCCTGAGAAACAGATGGACCTGAGCCTTCTGCATCCCCACTCATCAGGCGGGCATAAGCTCATAGATCGACTGTTTGCCATTGAAGCAGTAAAGGCGAAATATGATCGGATCATTAGCGAGCTGGTGGCTGGTCCTTTCTCCAGAGAGCGACTGCTGCGGAATATTGAGAGAATAGAAAAAACCATACAGGAAGCCCTTGAGAGGGATGCCGCGGCGATCGCATCGCGAAATGAGCGCCGGTATCCGGCTCCCCGCGGGTATCGCCCGCCTGGCCTGAGGGAATTCGTCGCTGTTCGAACGGCATCGATTCAAAGCCAACTCGCCGGAAAGAGCACCGGGTACATTTTTTCGCATAGCAGGCGCATGGGTAAAGATGGATTCGGCCGGGGCAGGCTCGCAAGCCATATGCTCTCCCAGGGAGACAGCGACCAAGATGGCGTGCTCTCAAAAAAAGAACTCGTTACGCTTCTGGGGAGATGGTTCGACGCCATGGACGGTAGAAAGTCGGGCAAGCTCGACAAGGCGTCCTTTGTTGCGTCGCTGCCCGACGCGTTCTTTCCTCCGGGTGTTCCAGGTCTGCGTCGACCACCCGGGAAAATACCGGAAGGTTACGTTGCAGAAGGCCTCTTCTCAGCCGCCGATTCAGATCGTGACGGCACGGCAACTAAAAAGAGCCTGACAACCTCATTTGGCAAGTGGTTCGAATCGTTGGACAGGAGCGGTCGAGGAAAGCTCGACGAAAAATCACTGGCCAACGGATTGCGGAAAGGATTTCCATGACGGCAGCTGCGGGCGAGTCGTCGTCTACATGGCATCGCATAGGCTATTGGCTGGGTGAGCGGCGGTGGGGGGCTCAGTCATTCCCCTGAATCAGCTCCGCCAGGTGGGCCCTG
>CAUZHA010000189.1:0-5637 GCA_963579555.1 Planctomycetes bacterium UBA1146 | reverse complement strand
ATCTAGGCAGGCTCTGCTACACAACTCCAGCCTGATACGGAGAGGTATCCTACCGTTCGCTTGAGGGTTGTCCACCGTACACATCCCAGATTGCTAACTTCTTTTCGGCGGCTTCAGGGCTTGCCTGGGAAGCTTTCGGCACCTCCGGGAAATCTATCCGGGTTGAATTTGTCTCATCTGGTAGAATCGGAGGGTTGCCCCTGGTGAAGCGGCTCGGATCATTTCCACCGCGTCCGTCCTGTTCTTATCATCTTTCATTGGCGAGTATGTACCGATGCTAATCAAGAGATCCTGCCGCATAGCTTCTCTCGTTCTGATCACGGCCACCCTGATGCCGTCGCTGGGCGGCGATGCCGCGGCTCAGGTGCGCGGAGCCAAGCCGGTAGTGAAAAAACCCCTTGGCGGGAGCTCGCTCAACAAGTTCAAGGCGGGAGCGAACAAGCCCGTAACCAGCCCCGGAACGACCGGGGCGAAGCCCGCAGCCGATGGCGCGGCATCTCCGCGAAAAGCTCAAGAAACCGCGCAGGCCCCGGGCCTGGCCGGCTGGATACGACAGAATTGGAAGTGGGTGGTTGGGGCGCCCCTTGGGGCTGCCGCCCTCGGACTCAGCTGGTTTCTTCTCGCTGGAAAAAGGCGGAAGGAGGATGGCGTTGGAGCTCTTCTGAAACCGATGACTGCAGGTTCGGAGCATGCGGATGAAGGCACGGCGCGCTTTTCAAGCATCCGGATTCGCGCCGCCGATGTCGATTCCCGTCTTTCCGGCTCTCTGGATGGAGAGGAGGTTGAAACCGATCAGGACTATGCCCTCGTGGTTGAAGAGGGTGCCCTCAGCGCGACCGACCTGCAGGACAGCGGGTCGCCTGAGGAGATCATTGACGCTTATCTGCAGGGCGAGGATTCCGTCGCCGCCTATGAAGTCTATGCCCGCCTTCTGGAGGAGGAAAGCTCAACCAGGCTGGACTCCGATCTCGAGCAGAGACTGGGAGAGAGCCTGGTAGCTAATGGACAGGTGGGAAAGGCCGCTACGGTTTTGGAGCACCATCTTGCTACACATCCTGCGGATGAGATTGAGGCGGCATCCTATTTCAATCTCGGCTACGCGCATTTTCATTCGCGCCATCTCGAAAAAAGCCGGAAGTTCTTCGGTCTTTTCATCGATGCCGAGGAGGATGAAACGCGCCGAGATCGCGCCAAGGCGATTCTTGCGGCGATGGAGACGGATCAGGCTTGACGATGGAGGGCCGCCCCGGCCCCATCAGGCATCCAACAGGCCGCCGGGCGAGGCCTCTTCTTCCTCGAGGTCGGCTAAAAACCGGCTCCCTTCTTCAAGGTCGCCGTTGATGCTCAAGAGCGGGAGCTTGCGTATAGAGCTGGTGATCTGATCCCAGGGCACAATGCCCTGTCCCGGGTTACAGGCCGCCCCCTCCGTAGTCTCGTCGGCAATAGAGGCGCCCTGCAAGCGGCTGAGCAGGTCGGGGCCCGCTGCCGGAGCGGGCCTGCCGATGGTGGGCACGGCCAGGAGTTCTGCGGGCAGACGCCGGGTGTCCAGCCAGAGCCCCATTGGAGCGCCGTCGAATTCTTTCAGGCAGGCGAGGGTTTCGGGCACCATCGGGAGCTCGCCGGGGCGATTGCCCGGCGTAAGACAAATGGTCGTCGCATAGCGCTCAGCCTGTTCCAGGAGGAACGAAAGAAGTGCCAGAAGCGAATCCATTCGCGCGCGCAGCTCAACGCTTTCGGCTCGAAAGCTCAACTGCTCCTGTTCTGGTGAGGCGGTGGGTTCCAGGTAGCTCCTCCCGAGCCCGGCGATGTCCAGGCGGGTCATGGGGACGAGGACCAGGGGGATTCCCAGCTGGTCGACGGCCTCAAGGGTCTTCCTGGCCTGGGCCAGATTTTCAGAGCGGCCCGTTTTGCTTTCCGCGCCCGCGGAAAAGGAAGCGCTCTCTCCAGGCCGCAGCGAGCGGGGCGAGGGCAGAAAGAGCTCGATCGCCTTGACCGAATCTTTAGGCAACAACTTTCGCAGGGCGCTCCAGGCCTCATGCTGTACCGGGGAATTCAGCACGATGCCGCCGAAGCCGGCATCGAGGATTGCGGTCGCGCCCTGTTGGGCCGCGGCGGGCGTAGAGGCGCTCAGGCTGGCGGCGTAGATCGTCATCTCGTTCGGAGTTTAGCATATTCCACGCCATGCCCAGCCCTCGGCTCTCCCATCCGGCAAGGGAAATGGGTTATATTCTGTGACCGCTGAATAAATGAACAACCTCGGGAGAGACGAAAATGTCTGAAGGACAGGACGCTAGATATTCGCCGCCAGCGGCATTCAGTGAACGGTCTCACATAGGCAGCTTTGAGCAATACAGCCAGGAGTACCAGCGGAGCATCGAAGATCCCGAAGCCTTCTGGGCCGAGAAGGCCGCGCGGCTCGATTGGATCAGGCCCTGGGACAAGGTCTGTGAGTGGGACTTTGAAGAGCCTTCGGCTCGGTGGTTTGAAGGCGGCCAGCTCAACGCTTCTGTTAACTGCCTGGATCGGCATATTGACGCGGGCCGGGGAGATGACACAGCCATCATCTGGGAGGGCAACGACCCCTCCGACTCAAGGAGCCTGAGCTACCGGGAGCTCCATGCCGAGGTTTGCCGCTTCGCCTCAGGTTTGCGTTCCCTTGGCGTCCAGAAGGGCGACCGGGTGTGCATCTATCTTCCAATGGTCATCGAGCTTGCCGTTGCGCTGCTGGCCTGCGCCCGCATTGGAGCGGTTCACAGCGTTGTCTTCGGCGGCTTCAGTGCGGATTCGCTGCGGACCAGGATCCTTGATTCGTCGTGCAGCATCGTGGTTACCGCGAATGAAGGCCTCCGCGGCCCCAAGACGATTCCGCTGAAATCAATCGCCGATGAGGCCGTTGAAGGCCTTGAATGCGTCCGCAATTGCGTTGTTTTGCGGCGCACTTCGGGCGAGGTCGCCATGACGGAGGGAAGGGACCTCTGGTGGCACGACCTTGTTGCCGACCAGGCCGACAACTGCGAGCCGGAGGTCATGGAGGCCGAGGACCCCTTGTTCATACTTTATACTTCCGGCAGCACAGGGCAGCCCAAGGGGGTCCTCCACACCACCGCAGGCTATCTGCTCTACACGTCGATGACCCACGAGCTCGTATTTGACTACCATCCGGGAGATGTCTACTGGTGTACTGCGGATATAGGCTGGATCACCGGGCATAGCTATATCGTCTACGGTCCGCTGGCCAATGGGGCTACCACTCTCATGTTCGAGGGGGTGCCGAATTATCCCGATCATGGGCGTTTCTGGGATGTGGTTGAAAAGTACGACGTAAATATTTTCTATACCGCCCCCACCGCCATTCGCGCCCTGATGCGGGAAGGCACCGGCTGGACTGATTCCCACCAGATGCCCTCCCTTCGCCTTCTCGGGACGGTTGGCGAGCCGATTAACCCGGAGGCCTGGCGCTGGTATCACGAGAATGTTGGCAAGGGACGCTGCCCGATTGTTGACACCTGGTGGCAAACGGAGACCGGGGGCATTCTCATTACCCCCCTGCCCGGAGCGATTGATGCGAAGCCGGGATCGGCCACCCTGCCGTTCTTTGGAGTTCAGCCCGTTCTGGTCGATGATGAGGGAAAAGAGCTCGAAGGGGCGGCCAGCGGCAACTTATGCATTCGTCATCCATGGCCATCGATGATGCGTACCGTTTATGGCGACCATGAACGCTTCAAGGCCACCTATTTCGCCCAGTTCCCAGGCAAGTATTTCACCGGGGATGGTTGTCGCAGAGATGAAGACGGCTATTACTGGATCACCGGCCGGGTGGATGATGTCATCATCGTCTCGGGCCACAATATGGGGACCGCCGAGATAGAAAGCGCCCTGGTGGCTCATTCGACGGTTGCAGAGGCGGCGGTTGTCGGCATGCCGCATGAGATCAAGGGCCAGGGAATCCATGCTTTTGTAACCCTGACAGGCGGCATCGAGGCGAGCGATGAGCTCAAGGCAGAGCTGGTGCGTCACGTTCGTGAGCAGATCGGCCCCATCGCCACTCCTGACAGGATCCAATTCGCTCCCGGCCTGCCGAAGACTCGTAGCGGCAAGATCATGAGGCGCATCCTGCGCAAGATCGGCCAGGGCGAGACGGACGACCTTGGAGACACGACCACGTTGGCAGATCCAGGCGTTCTCGATAATCTCCTGGAGGGGGCGAAGGCTCCCTAGAGACCTATTTCCTTGCCAATCCTGCCGAGGCCCCTACAATTCCTGCGGTGGGTTATTGGAATTCACCAGGCCGCGCTTTTTTGACTGCGGCCTCGGAAGTGAAGATGCCAGTAGGCTTTGCCGGAAATACGGTATGTCGGCAGAAAACGTTCATTTGGTCGTCTGCGATGTGGACGGGACCCTGACGGACGGAGTTATCGGAATTAACGACCGCGGAGAAGAATATAAAAACTTCTCGGTTGTTGACGGAATGGGTATCCGCTTGCTGATGGACGCAGGTATCGAGGTCGCGCTTTTGTCGGCCCGCAGCTGTCCAGCCGTAGACCATCGCGCTCGCGGGCTCGGGATCAGGCTTTGCCTGACCGGGGTCAGCCGGAAGAAGCATCATCTTGAAGATCTGATTCGAGGGCAGGGCCTGGAGCCGGAGCAGGTCTGCTACATCGGAGATGATGTTAATGACCTGCCCTGTCTTCGCGTGGCTGGTTTCCCGGTGGCGGTGGCAAACGCTCATGCGGAGGTCAGGAAACAGGCTGCCTATGTGACCCGCGCGGTTGGCGGCCAGGGGGCCGTTCGCGAGGTGGCTGAGCTGGTTCTTGAGGCGCGGGGGCTATTGAAGTCAGCTTTGGAGAAATTCTCGTGAAAGCAGCAGCATTTTTCAGCGCAGTCTTTTTGACCATGTTGGGCCTTTTCATTGTGGCCACAGGGGAGTTTAAGCACTGGTTCGGGGCCTCAGCCACCGGTCGCGGAGGACTCAGGGTCAGCCATAACGTGAACGAAGACGAGAGCGAGAAGAACTACCTCGACTTCGACTTCTGGAACGTCAAGCTGGGCCGCCGCAATTTTACCTTGCGCGCGGAGCTGCCGAGGGGAGACCTCAGAGATGGGGCCAGAATTGATGAGCTGGACAGCCTCAAGCTGAAGAATGGGGCCATCGAAATTCCAATCTATGAAGGAGACGGGACCGTCCCCGCGCGGAGAAAGGACCAGAAGGCCAGGGGGCTGCTGCTGGAGTTCGAAAGCGCCGTCTATCAACGAACAGGAGGCCTGGTCAAGGGCAGCGGGCTGATCACAGTCACTCTTTATAATGGCCGCGGGACAACGAATGAAGGCACGACCTTCCATTTTGAGGAGCTGCTATTCAAAAACGAAACGCAGGCCCAGGAAAAGACCCGCTTCATTCTTGAGTCGAAGAAGCCGGTGTCGGTTGTCAATCCGTACCTGGAGGTTTACAGCACGGCGGGACTCGAGGGCCTTTCCGGTTCATCCGGGATAGAGGTCTTACGTTTCAAGGCGCCGGTTTATACCTACCTGGATCCGGATGTCGGGGGTGGGTTGACCCTTTCGGAGGCCGGCGAGCAGCCTCCCCCCGGCCGGGATGACAAGGTGGTCGTTACCTGCGAGGGCGCCCTGGAGCTCAAT
>CAUZHA010000188.1:0-5771 GCA_963579555.1 Planctomycetes bacterium UBA1146 | reverse complement strand
TGGTTCAGAACGATCGTCTCATCAGGGAAAAAATGAGTGCACCAGGAGAATCTGTAAGCCGCCTGGCAGGAAGCTCATCAAACGACTATCCCGCAGCCTTGCGCTTCCAGAACCAGATCCAGCCGTGGCCGACGCTCTCGTGGGTTTCGAGCTTCTCGTTCTGCTTGGAGATCGCGTCAAGCTCCTTGCGGCGCCCCTCAAAAAGCTCGCCGTACACCTTGGACCAGGCCTGTCGCTCCTCCTTCGTCCATTCTTTCCGGGGCTTTTTGGGAGCTCTTTCATCCACCTGTTTCTCGAGCTCCGCGTAGATCTTATTGCGTTCCTTCTTGAGCTCCTTCTTCAGGGCCTTCTCCTCGGCATTGAGAGGCCCGCGGACCTCGACCGTCTCGGTGTTGTAGTCACCCACCAGCAGGTCAAGGCGTCCATCTCCATCGTAGTCCACCGCGCAGGGCTTCACCCTCACGCCGCAGCGAGTCGGCTCGCCGGCATGTTTCTCAGGGCTCCAGCCCCAGGCTCTCTCTTCATCACCCTCGACAAGGTTCACCGGAGCCGCAAGCTTCGGAAGCCGCTCGCCGGGAGAGGCCGTATTGGCAAAGAAGAAGACGCTGCCGTTGCCGACCCCCACCAGGAGGTCCTGGTCGCCATCGCCGTCCCAGTCGGCGGTAATCGGAGCGGTGTCGCCGCCGCCCTTCTTGCCGCGCAGAATGAGCGGCTTGCCCTCTACCTTGATCGTCTCCAACGCACTGAAGAGCAGGCCTTTCTTTCCCTCGCGTTTCGCCAACAAGACCTTGCCATCGATGGTTCCGCAAAGAAGATCGAGATCGCCGTCACCGTCCCAGTCGGCGGCAAAAGCGGTCGAGGCGCTGCCGGGCTTGAGAGCCTTGCCGTCCTTCCCCTTGAGCTGTTCGCCCTTGGCGAAACCTTTTTTCTTACCGGCGAAGAAGTACAGCTCGCCGGGCCAGGAGCCTGAGATGATATCCGGACGTCCATCAGAGTTGAGATCCACAACCTGTGGAGTGAAGCCGACGCATCAGCCCGAGGGGATCTTGCCGAACTCCTTGCCGATCTTGAACCACTCGGGCTTGCCGTAGAGAGGCTTCTTGTCGGTGCCGGTGTTGAAATAGAACTTCAGCTTCCCATCCCCGAACTGCCCCACCAGCAAATCGCGGTCGCCATCGGAGTCGAGATCGTAGAGGAAAGGAGCCGCGTGGCCGACATCGGTGTCGATCAGCTTGCCATCGGCTTTGAGCCGAACGCCCGGCTCCAACTCGTTTCCACCGAAGACGGTACCGCCGGAGACAAAAAAAGCCGCAACCGACAACCAGTGAATAACTCTGAGCTTCATAAGGCTCTCCCTTAAATTAGATCCTGTCTCGAACCGACATTATAAACCCATGAAAGTTCTTCCACCCAAGGAGAACCCGGTTGAATGTCAGCCTCGCCTGGCCCACAGACGACAACCAGAAAAGAGAAACAGCTCCTGCTTTTATCACCGGCAATAAACATAGCGGTTCGCAAGCGCCCAGAGGTTGCGTTAGGATAATTCTCCTGCCTGAAGTCGAGGCGGGCGAGAAGGTTTACGGGTACCCCACGGAGTCTAAAAGGAATGCCAGTCAAGATCCTCGCCACAGGAGATCTTCACATCGGGAGACGCTCCAGCAAGATCCCTGAAGACTTCAGCAGTCTCGATGGGCTCTCCTGCGCGTCCATGTGGGCAAGGCTGGTCGATCTCGCGATTGAAGAAGATGTGGACCTCGTCCTTCTCAGCGGTGATATCGTCGACCAGGACAACTGCTTCTTCGAGGCCATCGCCCCGCTCGAGAGGGGCCTTAAAAAACTCGACTCCCACGGAATCCAGACCTGTGCCACAGCCGGCAATCACGATGCGGCTGTCTTCCCCAGGCTGGCAAGGCTGGTTGAGACCGGCAGCTTTCACCTCCTCGGAAAAAACGGGACCTGGGAGTTCATCGACATCACCCGCGATGAAAAACCGGTCGCTCGAATCCATGGCTGGTCCTTCCCCTCCCGCCATCACAAGACCAGCCCCCTGATGCAATACGACCTGGAGCCGCATCCTGACCTGCCGACCATCGGTCTCCTGCACGCGGACCTCGACGTCCCCACCAGCAACTACGCCCCCGTCTCTCTGGATGAGCTGCAGGAAAAGCAGGTCGCCATCTGGGTGCTGGGGCATCAACACAAACCTCGCCATGAGGAACAGGCCGGCCTGCCCCAGGTGCTCTACCCGGGCTCCCCTCAGGCGATGGACTCGGGCGAGAGCGGCCCCCACGGTCCCTGGATACTGCAACTGGATGGAAGAAACCGTGTGAACGCAACACAGCTGCCCCTGTCGAGCGTCCGCTATGACACCTGCAGGGTGAGCGCTGAAGGCTGCGTCGATGCGGAGGAGGTATTCGATGCCCTGGTACAAGCGGCCCAGGGCTTTAATGACACCCTCCAGACCCTCCAGGAGCCGCCGCGCCTGGCCCTGCTGCGCTTCATCATCGAAGGCCGGAGCGCCCTCTCTCAACAGCTTCTCTATCTTCCTGAATTCGCCGAGGTCTACTCCAGGTCTCTCTGCGGACGAGACACAGAGATTTACGCCGAGAAGATCCTGGATACGACCCAGCCGGCATTCGACCTCACGCAGCTCGCGACGAAGAAGGATCCGGTAGGAGCCGTGGCGGGACTGCTGCTCGACCTGGCGGCTGAGACCCCGCCCCCCGAGACCGAGGCGCTGATTGAGGAGTGTCTCGCCAGGGCGCAGGCCGTTCACCAGTCAAGGAGCTACTCGGATATTCGTCCGGATCGTCAGCTCGACCGCGGCGACGCTGTGGAGCTCCTTCACAAACAGGGCCTTCGCCTGGTAGCGGAGCTCAGGAAGCAGGAGACATCGCTGTGAAGATCCCCTCACTGAGCTTTACCGATGTCACCATTCGCGAGATGCCAGGGTTTGAGACCGGGGGCTTCCCGATCGAAAATCTCGCCGCCGGGATAAACATCATCTACGGACCGAACGCCTCAGGCAAGAGCAGCCTCAGCCGGGCGATGGGGGTGCTGCTTCGCGCCGCCGAGGAACACGGTGGCGACTGCTCCCTGGTAGGCAAGCTGATGGTTGACGGGGAGAGTGTCCTGATCGACTACAGGCCCGGAAAGGTAGCCACCCAGCGTGAAGGAATGGAGGTCCAGACCCAGAACCTGGCCCCTGACGCAATGGAGGACCGGTACATACTCGCCCTGGCTGACCTCCTCGGCGATAAAGATGAAGCTGACGAGCTGACCAGTAAAATTCTCAGGGAGGCATCCGGCGGCTATGACATAGGCGAGGCGGGCGAGGCCGCGGGCTTCCGGGGCTCAGCTAGGCATAGAGGCAAGACCCATCGCGACTATCGGGATGCGGCAGAAGATCTCAGGTCGGCCCATCTCGGAGCTGAACAGCTATCGGACGAAGAGCAGAAGCTGCCTGAGATGGAGGAGGAGCTGGAACAGGCAGAGGCCGCGGGCAGGAGCCTGCTGCTGATCGCAAAGGCCGAAAAACACCTCGCCATGTCCATAAAGGAAGCCGCAGCCGGCGAGGCCCTCAAGGCATTCCCCGCCGACATGGACAAGCTCCAGACTGAAGCCCCGGAACGCCTTGCCGGCATCTCCAAGGAAATTGAGACCCGGGAGACCAACAGGGCCACCGCCGAGGAAGCTCTTCGCCAGGCCCAGGAAGACCTCGAGCAGTCGCCCCTCCATCCCAACAAGGGAATCAAGCCTGAGATCGTCACCGCGCTGCGCAAAAAGGTCAGCAGCCTCGAAGACCTCGAGCGAAAGAGAAACGACGCGTCCACAAAGGTCGAGGAGGCCGATGCGACGCTCCGCAACGCCCTCGTTTCACTGGGAGGAGCCGACGCAGACACCGAAAAGGTGGAGAGCCTCGACCTGGAGAAGGCTAACGAGCTTCTGGAATTCGCCCGGCGGGCAGAAACCTTCCAACGTGACCTCAGCGCCTACGATAAGGTCAGGAAATGGCTTCAGGCCGGAGCCCAGCCAGGGGACGTCAACTCACTGCGGGATGGACGCAGGGCCCTCAGCACCTGGCTCGTTCGGATCGATCTCCCCGGCCCTGCTCTCGAGGCGAAACGGAACCGGTCGACACCGTTCAAGAGCATGCCTTTCCTGCTTTCGCTTGCCCTCGCCCTGGTCTTCGTGGCCGCGGCAATCATCAGCGATGTGAAATGGCTCCTGGCCCTGCCGCTTGCGCTGGCGCAGGCCGGCTGGCTCCTCCGGGGGACACGGCCGAAACCTGTCACGGCAGACAACCGGCACGATCCCGACCACAGCAAAGCCGATTATAGAAAGACCGGTCTCGAGAGCCCGGCCGACTGGAATCCCGAGGCTGTAGAGGCGCTGCTGCTGGAACTGGATGCGCAGTACGACCGGGCCCGCCTGGAGGAGGAGAGACTTCAGCGCTGGTCGGATGAAAGAAGCCGGGGAGTGGATCTTAAAAAGAGAAAGGAAGAGATCGAGCTCGAGCGCGCGCATTGGAGAGAGGAGTTGGGCCTCGACTGGGACCACAACGACCTCAATATTTACCTGCGCGCCGGACAATTAAGAGCGCTGTATGAAGCCCGGCAGGCTCTTGTCTCGGCAAAGGCAGCAAAAAAAGACGCAGGGGCCGGCTTTGACGACCTCCTGGGGGAGATTGCCGGAACGGTCCAGGAATACGGCCTCCCCACTCCAGGCGATTGCGCGCTTGCTCACTCAACAGCCCTGGAGCTCGAGAACCTTCGCGGCGAATACATCCAGGCACAAAATGATCTGAAGAGCGCCCAGGGCGACATTAGAACTGCAGGTGAGCAGATTGAGCTGCGCGAAGCAGATCGCTTGCAGGTGTTCGAGCTGGCCGGATTGACGGTAGGACAGGAAGCCGAGCTCACCAGCAGGCTTGAAAAGCTGGCTGACTACCAGGCAGAGAAGGTCGCCCACGATTCCGCGCTCACGCTCCTGCGGTCGGCCCGGGATGCCCTCAGCGACCACCCGGAGCTGCTGGAGCTGACGGGTGAGGAGCTCGCAGGCAGGAGGAGCGATCTGGAGCTCGCAGTGGCGAAAAAAGATGAGCTCACCGAACAGCGGATACGCCTCCTTGAGCGCATAGAGCAGGCTGAAGCCAGGACAGACATAGCCGAAAAGCTGGCCGGGCGTGATCGAGTCGCCGATGCCCTGAGAGCCCTGAGGGAAGAGGACCAGGCGAATGTCACCGGAGATGCGCTGACCAGGTTTGTACGCCAGCGTCATCACGAGGTAGACCAGACCGGCATCTTCTCCAGAGCCAGGAATCTCTTCACAAAATTCACCCGCGGCTATTTCAAGCTGGAAATCGATGACGATATCGAGAACCCGGGATTCAGGTGCATCGATACGACCACCGGCCGGGGAAGAAACATAGAGGAGCTGTCCAGCAACACCAGGATCCAATTGCTCCTGAGCGTGCGGATTGCCTTCGTCGAGAACCAGGAGCAGGGAGGCAGAAAGATGCCCTTCATCCTAGATGAGGCGCTGGCCATCAGCGACGAGCAGTGGGCTGAAGAGATCATCAAGGCGGGGATCGACATCTGCTCAGATGGCCGCCAGTTCTTCTACCTTACCGCCCAGCATGACGAGGTGGGCAAGTGGCGCCGGCTGCTCGATAATACCGATCTGGAGACCACGGTGATCGACCTCGCGGAGGTGCGCGAGTTCAGCCAAAAAGACCGGGTGCCCCCACAGGTATTCGAGCCGGCCCCGGC
>CAUZHA010000187.1:0-5783 GCA_963579555.1 Planctomycetes bacterium UBA1146 | reverse complement strand
ACCCAAAACAAGGACGGCTCCTGGGATAGCAATGGAGAGGGAGGTCATTCGGTTGGCATCACTTCGCTGGCCCTGATGGCGTTCATGTCGAAGGCCCATTTTCCCGGCTTCGGTCCTCATGGTGATGGGTTGAACCGGGGCATGAAGTGGCTGCTCAAGGAAGCAATAAAACGTCCTAATGGGTACCTTGGCACGGTGATGTATGAGCATGGGCTAGCCACGCTCGCCCTCTCCGAGATGTGGGGAATGTGTAGGGATCCGGACGATGACGATGCGATCCAGAAGGCGCTAGAAAAGGCCGTAGAGGTGATTCTGCGTTCGCAGAATCCAGGCGGCGGATGGCGTTACCAACCACAGGCGGACGGCGGAGAAGACATCTCGTGCACAATGACCGTCTTTCACGCCCTGGCCTCGGCCCGTCAGGCGGGCATCGTCGTTCCGAACGAGACGATCGCGAAAGTGGTGAAGTATCTCAAGAATAACCACGACGCTCAAACCGGGGGCTTTACCTACAAAGATGGTAGAAATGTGACTTTTCCCTGCACCGCTGGTGGTGCCTACATCGCGCAGCTTGCGGGCCAACGGGACACCGAAATGGTTAATGCCGCGCTTCGCCACCTCAAAACCCTTTCTCCCGGCATCATCACCGGGGGTCACTACTACTACTATGGCCATTACTACGCGATACAGGCAAAGGTGCAGGCCGGCGATGAAGAGTATGCCGAGTGGTATCCACAGATCCGGGATGCACTGGTCAGCAAACAGAGTGCGCAGGGCGCCTGGGGTAGAGGCCATAAGAAAGGAATTTCTTATGAGACGCCCATGGCGATTATTGTTTTGGCGACTCCACACCGATACATTCCAATTTATCAGCGGTGAGAATCATGACGATGCCAGGTAGTCTAATAATATTCTACATCCGCATTACGTGCCTGGCCGGATTACTGATTTCAGTTCACATCTGTTCGGCACAAGACGCCGCGACCTCCAACATCCCGAAGACAAGGATCGCAGCCCTCGAGGCGGATCTTCCAAAAAACGACAAACGAACTTCTTCGGTCAGGAAACGCAGAGCGTGCAAGACCGTGGTTCGCGACGCGGAACATCTGCTCGAATCGTATCCCGAAGCCCCCAACCGCTATCGGGTGCTGGAAATCATGCTACAAACTCAGAAACGACTTCTATCCCTGGAATCATCCGACCGTAATCGCGACGTGTTATTTGACATCTGTAAGCGACTTTTGAAAGCCCCCGATGACTACGCAGATCTTCGACTGGAAGCGGATCTTCTGCTATCGGAAAAAGAACTGTTGCTCAAGAATGCAGATGTGAAAACGCGGGCTAAGGCACTCACGGAGTTGCTGCAGCGCTATCGCGACACACCAGGCGAAGCGAAGAGTCTCATGATCGCCTCGCAGATCGCGCCGAAACTGGATGCCGTCGAACTGGAGAAACAAATTACCCGTGCGCTGGACGAACGATTTTCGGGTGACCTCGATGTCATTCAATGGCGTCGAACTCGTCGAGACTACAGTTACTTCCCGGTGGTATTCACCGGCACGTTCAATCGCACAGACGGCGTTTCGCTAACATTCCCAATCGACGGCATGGGCCACACTTCTCTGATCTATTTTTGGTCTCAGAAAACGCCGGACATTGAAACCCACCTGGTCGCCGTTAAAGAACTGCAATCCCGTTTCCCCGGTCAGCTGGACGTCTTTAGTTTCAACCTGGACGAGTTGCCCGATGCCGGCGAGAAAATCTTGCGGACGCTGGGGTTGGACTGGACTGCCATGCGGTTGCCCGGGGGAAGAAAGAGCCAAACCTATCGCGTCTTCGCGACACGGGATCCGATTGGCGTGCGTGTGAATGCACATGGACATGCGTTCCTGCTATCGCCTCACACCGAAACGACCCCAATGGAACAAAACTTTGACGACGTGCGTTATCTTTCGCAGCTGCAGTCAATTCTTGTCGGCGATTTCCTGGTGGCCAGCGCAAACCCAGACAACAAGCAGGCCCGTACCGCGGAATCGGTCCCCACAGAAACGATCGATGCTATTCAGGACTGTTTTGTCGCTGCACCACTGCGTTACCGACTGACACGCGCAGAGGCGCTGAAAAATTACAAGAAGGCTGAAGAACTCTCCCGTGACGCAATCACGCAATACCCCAAGGCTCCCGATCTTTGGCTGGTTCGCAACCGGAGGATCATTGCCTTGTTGGGTATGTGGAAGCTGGCCATCGAGCCGAAACATCTCGAAGCCGCTGCCGAAGAGGCACGCGCCGCGCTGGCCGCAAATCCACCTCGTGGGGCCGACGTCGCGCCGCGGTTCTGTCTCGCCAAGCAATCGTTTCGCCAGGGTGATTCCAACCCGCAACAAGTGCTGTTCGCCTTAATGGAAGAAACCAGTTCACCGGCATCGGCGTACGCAGCGGCTGCAATTCTCGCGATGGACGTCAGCTCTCGTGAGCTACACGACAAATACCGAAAGATGCTCCTGAATAAAGACAACAGCGATCTGGCGGTGTGGCCTATTGTTTCCTTTCTTCGGGATCAGAACCACCGTTACCGTCTGTTCAAGCCCAACCTCTACTTCCCCCCTACCCTGGCCCGCAGAATCGAGCGAGCGAATTTGCGACGCAACGCCGGGGTGGCGGAGCCAACGCTGGTCACCAGCGGTCCGTTGCTGGTGGAGTTCAGAACGCCCACCGGCGGTATAGTGAAATTGCCGCAAGCTACCGACCGCAAGGTGACGCTGATCATGTTTGTCGAGCCGCCCGCCGATGCAGACGCTGACCTACCAGCGTTAATCAATGGAAAAACCACGGAAGATGCCAGAGGCAACAAAAAAGAAGTTCCCGGAGTGATGCAACGGACTTTCGAGCTGGCCGGCCAACACGCCGGGAAGGTCAAGGTCATCGCCGCCCTTTTGACCGACGATGAAGAACGGGTGCAGTCGCTGATGAAAAAAAACGTGTGGCCGTGTCAGGCGGTCATCGTTCCCGGCGGCCTCACCAATCCCCTGGTGCGGCGTTTGGGAATCCTCTCGGCAGATCGTGTACCCAACATCGCATTGCTGCGTCCTGACGGAACGATCGGGTGGACGCTGTCAGGCATCGTCCATCCGCAGGTCAGAAGTGAGGGGGAAGGTGAATGGCAATACGGAATTCAGCTCGGCATGAAATCCAACATCGAGCGGTATGAAGAAAAGAATTAAAGGCAGCGAAATAAACAGGAACTACAAGAGCCGGGGTTCTCTATGGACTTTCCTGGTATTGCTGCTGGCATTGATTTCCGCGTGCGCGGCCCAAGGTCAGGATGCGCCGCAGTCGGTATCCGAAGACATATCACCGGACAAGATTGCCGCTTTGCAAGAAGAGTTGGCCGAAGTAAGAAAGGCAGGTTCGTCGATCAGGAAACGCAGAGCGTGCAAGAGCGTTATCCGCGATGGCGTGGCGATTCTTAAAGCTTCGCCAAGTGCGCCCAACCGTTTTCACGTACTGGCGATCGTGCTGGAGAGCCAAAAGAAACTGCTGGTGCTGGAGAAATCCGATCGAAATCGTGAGGCGCTGCTCGAGACGTGTAAAAAACTGGCCAGAGCGCCCGATGAGCATGCCGAATTGCGTCTGGAAGCAGATCTGCTGTTGTCCGAAAGAGATCTGGCGCTTAAGAACGCAGATTTGAAAGAACGGGCCGAGGCGCTAACCTCGATAGTCGATCGCTACCGCGGCACGTCGGCGGAGGCAAAAAGCCTGATGATGGCCGCGCGGATTGCCCCTAAACTCGAGGCATTCGAATTGCAGAAGAGAATCGTGAACGACATGGGCGAACGTTTCGCAGGCGATCCGGGCGTGATTGAGTTCCGTCGGCAACAGCTCGGGCTCGCTCGGTTGGACGTGCTGTTTGCCGGCACATACACACGGGCGGACGGTGTTGTCCTGCGTTTTCCGGCTGATCTGATGGGGCGGCAAAGCGTCATGGTGTTCTGGTCGCGAAAGACAGAGGGCTACGAGGCGTACCTCAAAATGATTAAGGAGCTTCAGGATGAACGGCTGGGCCAATTCGAGGTTTTCAGTTTTAATCTCGACGAACTTCCCGACGCGGGCGCGTCGACACTGAAAGCCATGGGTCTCAACTGGACGGCTATGCGGCTGCCCAGGGGCAAGATGAGCCAGGCATTTCGTACCTATGGAATAAACGACCCGGTCGGCTTCCTGGTAAACGCGTACGGCCATGCTCTCCTGGCCCCGCCCTCGCTGAACGCGGCCGAGCAAATCAAGCTTGGCGTACGCGGCGTACAATCACCGATGCTAACGTTGAATCGGCGTCTCGACGACGCACGCTTTCTTTCGCAATTGCAGTCGTTGTTGATTGGCGATGCTCTGGTCACGGAGCCCGATGGTCGCCTGGATACCGCCTTGCCGCCTGAGTTGAAGATGGTCCCAAAGGGCTCGGGCAAGGAAGCCAGTGCCAAGCTGGCTCGCACATCCGAGTCAGTCCCCGCCGAGACGCTACGCGCCATCCAGGAATGTTTCACGCCGGCGCCCTTCCGCTACCGACTGACGACCGCCGAGGCGCTGGCGAACTACGAAAAGGCCGAGAAGTTGTGCGGTGAGGCGGTCAGGCAACATCCGGCTGCCCCGGATCTCTGGATCGTGCGCAACCGAAGGATCAGTGCCTTGCTGGGTATGTGGACGCTTGCAGGCGAGCCCAAGTGTCTTGAGCAAGCAGCCCAAGAGGCACGCACCACCCTGGCCGCGAAACTGCCCACAGGGGCCGACATCGTGCCGCGATTTTGTCTCGCCAAGGAAGCACTCCGACAAGGGGACTTGGAGCCGGAGTCCGTCCTCCTGGACCTGATCGAGAAAACAGGCGGGGCCGAAGCGCCCTGCTCGGCCCATGCCGCGGCCGTGATCCTGGCGCTGAACGCCAACTCGCGGGACTTGCACGATCGCTATCGCGCCCCGCTGCTGGCAGCGCCGGACGGGGGCAGTCCCGTGCTGTGGCCCATGGTCTCGTTCCTGCGAGACCGAGTCTACACCTACCGCCTGTTGAAGGCGAATTACATCCACAAGGAACGTGACTCGGCGCGTTACTACATGATCAATCATGGTGCCCAACCGATGACGGGACTTTTGCCGACCGTGAATCTCAAGACCCTCGATGGGCGAACGCTGAGCCTGCCACAGGACACTAAAGGCAAACTGACGCTATTGGTCTTTGTCGAACCGTCCGCTGAACCCGATGCGGAGTTCCCCATCGACGTCGGGGAAGGTGAAGATAAGAAACCACACCATAATTTCCTCCAATTCGCCTGCGACCTGGCAGACAGGCATGTCAATAAAGACATCACCACGATCGTGGCCTTTTTGACCGAAGATGTGGAACGCATCAATGCCCTGCTGAAAACACGGGGGCTGACCTTTCAAGCGGCCATCGTGCCAGGCGGCCTCGCGAACCCGATCGTACCCCGGCTGGGCGTTCTTTCGGCGGATCGTATCCCGAACGTCTTCCTGATCCGCCGCGACGGCTCCATGGTGTGGCGGGCATCGGGGCTGCCATACGGAGATAGCGAAAAATTTGTAAACTTGCTCGCCGCAAAAGTCCACATCGAGACCTGTGAAATGGAGACGGCCTGCGAGGCTCTGAAGAAGGGCGATTTCAAGGAGGCGGCACGCATCTTCGGCGGGCCCTATCTTCCCTGGAACCCCGATCGCTACGGATGGCGACCGCCGAGATACCACGGGCAGGCCCTGGCCTACATGGGCCTGAAGGACTG
>CAUZHA010000186.1:0-5827 GCA_963579555.1 Planctomycetes bacterium UBA1146 | reverse complement strand
GCCACCAGCTCCCAGGCCGCAGGCCTGGTCGGGCAGGTGCGCAATACAGCCGAGCGCGTCCAGCTCGCCATGTGGTCGGTGGAGACCTTCTCCCGCCTGCAGGAAAACGAGAAGAGCAACCCGGCCTGGCGCCAGGTGGGCTCGCTGCGCGTGGCGCTCAACGACGAGAGAGTCACCGAGTTTCGTCACATGAAGACGGTCTGCGATGAGGCCGGACTCGAGACCGAGTTCATCGACAACGACAGGGCCGGAGAGATGTGGCCTCTCATGGACTTCAGCCAATCGAAGGCCGTCCTCTGGTGCCCGAGCGATGGCTACCTGCAGCCCTACGACCTGACCATGAGCTACGTGGAGCATGCCCGCGAGCTCGGAGTTCGCTTCCAGACCGACACGAGGGTCACCGGCATCAGGACGGAGAATGGATGCGTGCGGGCAGTGGAGACCGACTCAGGCGACATCGACTGCGAGATGGTCATCAACGCCGCCGGCGCCCACGCCTGCCAGCTGGCCTCGAGCGTTGGAATCGAGCTGCCGATCATCCCGGTGCGCCACGAGTTCTTCGTGACCGTTGAATGCGAGGGCATGGCCCCGACGCTGCCTGTGATGCGGATTCCCGATGCCTCCATCTACCTGCGCGGCGAGGTCAACTCCCTGCTCTGCGGCGGCTGGGAGCCCCGGTCGCTATCCAACGACCCCCGCAAGATCTCCCTGGCCGCCGAGCAGCCCCTCATCGAAGAGGACTACGACGTGCTCGGCCAGTTCGCCGAGGAGCTCTCGCCGCATATCCCGAAGGTCAGCGAGCTGGGTGTCCGCAGCGTCTTCAAGGGCTGGCCGACCTTCACCCCGGACGGACGCTTCATCATCGGCGAGAGCTCAAAGGTGAAAGGCTTCGTCATGGCCGGCGGCTGCAACGCCCACGGGGTTTCCGGATCGGCCGGTATCGGCCGGCATCTCGTCGAGTCGCTGCTCGACCCCTCCCCCTCCCCCTACGTCCGAAGCCTCAGCCCGAACCGCTTCGATGACGACTGGGACTGGGACGAGGCGACGAGGAGCGCGCGGCGCTGCTACGAGACCTACTACGACCTTGGCCACTGAGCGACAGGGGCGGAGGCTCAGGCGATGACCCCCTTGACCACCTTGCCGTGAACATCGGTCAGACGGTAGCGGCGCCCCTGGAACTTGAAATCCAGGCGCTTGTGGTCAATCCCCAGCAGGTGAAGGACCGTCGCCTGGAAGTCGTGGACGTGAACCTTGTCCCTGACCGAGTTGATCGCCAGGTCATCCGAGGCTCCCCAGGTGGTGCCGGGCTTGACGCCGCCGCCGGCCATCCAGAGGGTGAAGGCGTAGGGATGATGGTCGCGCCCCCAGCGCTTTCGATCCTTGAGGTTCCCCTGGATAAACGGGGTGCGCCCGAACTCGCCTCCCCAGATCACCAGGGTGTCCTCCAGCAGACCACGCTGCTTGAGGTCCTGCACCAGTCCTGCCGAAGGCTGGTCGGTATCCCTGCACTGGGTATAGAGTTCGGTGGTGATGCTGTTGTGCTGGTCCCAGCCTGCGTGCATGAGCTGGACAAACCGCGAGCCGCGCTCGATAAGCCGCCTGGCCATGAGGCAATTATAGGCAAAGGTTCCCCGCTCCCTGACCTGCGGACCGTACATGTCGAGGACATGCTGCGGCTCCTGGGAGATGTCGCTGAGCTCCGGAACGCTCGCCTGCATCTTGTAGGCGAGCTCGTATTGCGAGATGCGCGTCGAGATCGCCGGGTCGGCCACGTCGCGGTAGCGCAGCTCGTTGAGCTTCGCGAGATCGTCGAGAATTCCCCGGCGCACCGGGCGGCTCACACCGTCGGGACTCGAGAGATAGAGCACCGGGTCGCCGCCGCTGCGGAACTTGACCCCCTGCAGGCGCGAGGGAAGGAAACCGCTGCTCCAATAGTAGTCGTAGAAGATCTGGCCGCAGGACGTACCCTTGCTCACCGAGGTCATCACGGTGAAGGCCGGCAGGTTCTCCGTCTCGCTGCCGAGACCATAGGTCAGCCAGGAGCCCATGCTCGGCCGGCCGGCCATCTCCGAGCCGGTCAGGAAGAAGGTGACCGCAGGGGAGTGGTTTACCTGCTCGGTAAACATGCTCTTGATGAAGCACAGGTCATCCACAATACCCGCGGTATGCGGCATGAAGTCGCTGACCCAGGCGCCGCTCTGCCCGCGCCGATGAAAAGGCTCGACCGGCGAGAGCAGGAGCTTGCCCTTGGGATTGCCGGTCATCGTGCTGAAGCGCTTGCCGCCAACGTACTCCTGGGGCACCGGCTTGCCGTGCAGCTCCTTCAGCTTCGGCTTGTAGTCAAAGAGATCGACATGGGTCGGCGCGCCGTTCATGAACAGGTAGATCACCCGCTTGGCCCTGGGAGCGAAATGTGGAAGGCCGGATGCACCGGGAGCCGCCGCGGCGCCACCACCAAGCAGGGAGGCCAGCGCGGCCGTCCCGATGCCGGTTGAGGTGCGGCTGAAGAAATGCCGGCGGGTAAGCAGCGCGTTGTGTTGAGTGACGGGGTCCATGGACATCTATTTCGTCAGGGTCTCATCGAGATTGAGTATCAGTGAGCAGAGGCCCGTATAGGCCGCGTGCTCGATCGCATCAAGCTTCGCGTTGCGGGGCGAATCGCCAACCGAAAGCAACTTCGCGGCTTCTCCGGGGCTGGCGGAATACTGTTTTTTCAGGATCTCGAGCCTTCCAAGAAGGATCTTCAGCTCGGCGGCATCCGGACGCCTGCAGGTGGCGAACCGGAACGCCATCGTCGCCCTGTCTGTCGGCTCAGGACCAGCCTTCTCCAGGACCCTCTGCGCCAGGGACCGGGAGGCCTCGACATAGGTGATATCATTGAGCGTGGCCAGCGCGTGGAGAGGGGTGTTGGTCAGCGTCTTTCTCACCTCGCAGGTCTGGCGCTTCGCCGTATCGAAGAAGATCGTCGGCCCAATGATTCGCCGCCAGAAGGTATAGATGCTGCGGCGGTAGAGCTTGTCACCCTTGTCCTGGCTGTAGCGCATCTTGCCGAAGGTCGCCTCCGCCCAGACTCCCTTCGGCTGGTAGGGCTTGACCGATGGACCGCCGACCCGGTTGACAAGCAGACCGCTGGCGGCAAGAGCATGATCGCGGATCATCCAGGATGGCATCCGCCGCCGTGGACCGCGCCCCAGCAGGCGGTTGGCCGGATCCTTCTGTGCCGGGCCGGCTGTCCACCTGGCACTCTGGCGGTAGGTCGCACTGGTGACAATCAACCGGTGCAGCGCCTTGAGATTCCAACCGCTGCGAATGAACTCGTTTGCCAGCCAGTCGAGCAGCTGCGGATGGGTTGGTTTTTCACCCTGGGCGCCAAAATCTTCAACCGTCTTCACCAGCCCTGTACCGAAGAACTTCTGCCATTCGCGGTTCACCGTAACCCGGGCGGTCAGGGGATGAGATGGATCAACAAGCCACCGAGCCAGCGACAAACGGTTTCGCGGCGCCTTCTCAGGCAGCGCCGGCAGACTCTGGGGCACCTCGGCGGAGACCTCCTCGCGTTTCTGGTTGTAGAGCCCCTTGTCGAGGATAAAGGACTTACGCGAGCCGGGTTTGTCCTGCATCACCATCACCCTGACGAATGATTTCTCCAGCTTTCCCCTCTCCGCGACCTGCTCCCGCAGCTTCTTGAGCAACGCCGAATAGGCCGCCATGCTCTCCCTGTAGTGCTTCTCGATTTCATTTAGCTGGGCTGGATTGCGATCCGCTGGCCCGCGAGACAGAGCCTCGGCGACCTTCTTCGGAAGCTCCTTCGCCGCCTCGGACTGCGCGGCGTTCTGCCCTTCACCCCGGGTGAAGAGGCGCTCCTCGACCCTCTCCACCTTCAGCGCCGCGTCCGCGACCTCCCTGTTCAGCTTATCGAGCTTGCCGTACTGGAGTGAGTCCGGGGCCCGGATAACGGGAGGTGTCGCGGGATCCCGACCGCCGCCGTTGACCGGGGTCTGGTTGAAGATGGCAAAGAGCTGGTAGTAATCGCGCTGCCTGAGAGGATCGAACTTGTGGTCGTGGCAGCGGGCGCATTGAACCGTGAGTCCCATCCAGACCGTACCCACCGTCTCGATCTGGTCAAAAATATACTCAACCCGGTTCTCCTCGGCGATACGGCCTCCCTCACCGTTGATCATATGGTTGCGGCAGAACCCGGTGGCAAGCTTCTGCTCCAGGGTCGCATCCGGCAACATATCGCCGGCAATCTGCTCAACCGTGAACCTGTCAAAGGGCATGTTGGCATTCAGCGACCGGACCACCCAGTCCCGCCAGGGCCACATGCTCCTGGTGCTGTCCCCCTGGAACCCGTTGGTGTCGGCGTAGCGGGCCAGGTCGAGCCAGTCCCAGGCCATGCGCTCTCCGTAGGAAGGTGATCCGAGCAGCCTGTCTACCGCTTTCGCGTACGCATCGGGCGCCGCGGAGAGAAGGTAGCTGTCGAGCTCTTCAAGCCCCGGGGGCAACCCGATGAGGTCGAGAGTCAGGCGGCGAAACAGGCGGCTCTTCTCTTCCTCTGCCGAAGGGGAGAGCCCCTCCTTGCGAAGACCCCGCAGAACGAACTGGTCGATCGGGTTCAGCGGCCAGTCACTCTCCCCTGCCGCCGGCGGGGCTGGATTTTCAAGCGGGCGCAGGGACCAGTGCTCCTGCCACCGGGCCCCCTGAACGATCCACTTTTTGACCAGCTCAATCTCCGAAGAGTTGAGCTTCAGCCTGGTCTTCTGCGGCGGCATGCGCTCATCTTCATCCTCGTGCACAAGGCGAAGGTAGAGTTCACTCTCTTCAGGCTTACCGGGGACAATCAGCTTCTGATCGTCCAGCTCCGCGCGGAGTCCCTCCTCGGTATCGAGGCGCAGGTCCGCCTTGCGCTTGCCCTGATCCGGCCCGTGGCATTTGAAGCAATTGTCGCTGAGCAGCGGACGAATCTGCCGGTTGAAATCAATCTCCTGCGCCCGGCCCCAGCCGGCAATTGAGATGAAAATAAGGATCAAAAGGAATTGCTTCACGGCTTCGTCTTGGTGTCTGGGGAGATGCTGATGATAATCAGAGCAGTATTCTAACGAGACTTAGTCCAGATGAACAAAAAATGACTGAATTGAAAACGCCAAACAGGGTGCCCCGGTATTTTTCAACAACCAGATTCCCGGCGCTGCTGCCAGCCGCCTTCGCCGCTGCGCTGTGGTTGGCATGCGGCGGTACAGTCGAGGCCCGGAAACCGAACATCGTCGTCATCCTCACCGACGACCAGGGCTACGCCGATGTCAGCTACAATCCGCACCACCCGAAGGAGGTCAGCACCCCGAATATCGACGAGCTGGCCCGATCGAGCGTCATCTGCACGGCCGGCTATACCAGCGGACATGTCTGCTCTCCCACCCGCGCGGGCCTGATGACCGGACGCTACCAGCAGCGCTTCGGAATCTACACCGCGGGCGAAGGCGGCTCCGGCGTGCCGCTGTCGGAGACGTTCTTTCCCCAGCACCTGGAAAAGGCCGGCTATACCTCGGGAGCGTTTGGAAAATGGCACCTCGGGGTCGACATCAAGTACAACGCCATGAACCGGGGTTTCGATGAGTTTTACGGCTTCATGGGTCGCGGAGCGCACGACTACTTCGATCTCAACACTCCTGACCACCCGATCTACCGGGGCCTCGAGCCCATCAAGGACAAGGGCTACCTGACCGACCGGATCACAGAGGAGGCTGTCTCCTTCATCAGGCGCCACAAGGACAAGCCCTTCTTCGCCTACGTGGCCTACAACGCGGTGCACGCTCCGGCCCAGGCTCCC
>CAUZHA010000185.1:0-5958 GCA_963579555.1 Planctomycetes bacterium UBA1146 | reverse complement strand
GATTGTTACGGCGCATCGGTCTAAAGTAGAAAAATAGCGAGGAGGCTGTCGGGCTCCTGCCGGAAAACTTAGACTACCGACCCGGGCCTGAGGACGGCAAATAATCGATATGAAGCAACTGCTGCGTTCTCTCGGGTTATACGGTCTCGATAAAAGATTGAAGAGCCTCTTTCGGATCACCAAGTCGAGGATGAGCTTTCCTCCCTGGGGAAAAGAAACCGAAGACTGGATTCGCTCATCCATCGATGTCGTGCGCTTTTCGTCCATAGCGCTGGCCTTTGAACGAATTGAAAAGGAGCAGGTAGGCGGAGAGATTGCGGAGATTGGCGTTTACAAAGGCAAGGTGGCCAGCTTCCTGCGGTACCTGGCTCCGGTTCGACGCATGCACCTGTTTGACACCTTCGAGGGCTTCTCGAAAAAGGACTTCGAAGAACCCGAAGAAGGAAAGGACAAACGCTTCAAGGATACCGATGCGGAGACCGTCCGCCGCAGGGTCCTGGCTGCCGGCAACCCCGATGCCGAGGTGGTTCTGCACGTTGGGTTTTTCCCTGACACAGCCGTCGAGCTTGAAGACGAAACCTTCTGCTTCATCTCGCTCGATGTGGACAAGTACAACCCTACCCTGGCCGGACTCGAGGTAATGTTTCCCCGTCTCGAGCTGGGCGGCTACATTTTCATTCACGACTACCATAGCGAGGAATCGAATCGAGGGGTCTCGCGAGCGGTCGATGAGTGGCTCGCCGGTAGACCTGAGTTGGTTCTGGATATCCCCGATCAATCCGGCTCGATCGTCATCAGGAAGCTGAAGGAATAGGCCTTCGTCGGCTCCTGTCGGCCAGGCTCCATTTTACATAATTCCGGCGCTTTACTCGATGTCCCGGATGCAGATGTCCTTGAACCCGGCCCGCATTGACTTGCCGGCGTGAAGCTGGAAGGCGAGGATGCCGTCGAGCAGGGCCTATAGGCGATCATCGGTGAAATCAACGGCCCGTTCAGGATCGGGTCCGGTGATGAGATCCGGAGCGCCTTCTCGGTAGCCTGCTCAGCTCCAAGACGATATGATGCCTGGATCAACGGAACGTCTCACAGGATGACTTCTTTGCAATCTACCGCGCTCATCACCCATCGGCGGGATTTCTTCAGGCTGGGGGGCCTGGCGATCGGGGCGATCTCTCCCCTGGGGCTCTCGTTGTCACAGGTGCTGGCGAACGAGGCGGCCAGCGGCGGTCGCAAGCGGATTAACGTGATCTTCATGTTCCTGCAGGGAGGCGCCAGCCATATCGACATGTACGATATGAAGCCGGACGCTCCGCGCGAGATCCGCGGCAAGTACAGCCCGGCCGCGACCAATGTTCCCGGCCTGCAGCTCAGCGACCGGCTGCCGAAGCTCTGCGGCTCGGCCGACAAGTTTTCGCTCATTCGCTCGATGCATTCCTACAGCTCGAAGCACGGCGAGGGAGATGTGGACATCATGTGCGGCAGTCCGCGCGACAAGAACCTGCAGGCGCCGGGTATCGGCGCGGTGCTCAGCCTGCAGCAGAGGCAGCAGGCACAGGTGCCGCCCTTTGTGCACATCGGAGACATGAAGCACCCGGCCCACAGCGCCCCGGGCTACGGCGGCTATCTCGGCCACAACTACGATCCTTTCCTCATCGAGCAGGATCCGAACTCCCCGGCCTTCTCGGTGAAGACCTTCGATTCGGCCGACGATGTCGATCCCGGTCGCCTCCTGGGCCGCCGCAACCTGCTGCGGGGGCTTGACCGCTACCAGGCTGAGCGCGAGCGCCAGCTCGAATTCGTCCGCGAGCACGACACCTTCACTGAGCAGGCCCTCAGCCTGTCGACCTCGAACAAGGCGAAGGACGCCTTCGACTTGTCAAGAGAGCCCGCCGCCCTTCGCGACGCCTATGGTCGCAACAGGGTTGGACAGGGCATGCTCCTGGCGCGCCGCCTGGTGGAGGCGGGGGTGCGCTTCGTCACGGTCCTGGGCTGCGTCGATACCGGGATCTATGCCTGGGACCATCACTGGGGCATCTTTCCCCACCTCGACAAGCAATTACCGATCTACGACAAGAGCTACTCGGCGCTTCTCAACGATCTCGACGACCGCGGCCTGCTCGACACCACGCTTGTGATCACCGCGGGTGAGTTCGGGCGGACGCCCGGCTTCAACAAGGACAAGCGCGGTCCCGGCCGCGATCACTGGAACCGCTGCTTCAGCCTGACCCTGGGCGGCGGCGGTGTCCAGACCGGGCGGGTGATCGGCTCGAGCGACAAGTACGGAGCGGTTCCCACAGACCGTCCTGTTTCGATCGCGGATTTCGCCGCCACCGTCTACCACGCCCTCGGGCTTGACCCGAAGGCGGAATACCTGGCCCAGGGGCGTCCGATGCAGGCTCTCCCGGAGGGCTCCGCGGTGAAGGAACTGTTCTGAAGGGAACGCCTTGCCGGTGCATCTCCCGTCTTTAAAGAAAAGCGAGTCGGGTCTATTCGAGGTTCCGGATGCGCACGTCCTTGAACTCGGCCCACATGGGCCGCCCTCCATGCAGCTGGAAGGCGAGGATACCGTCCAGCAGCGCCTTGGGGTGGCCATCGGTGAAGTCCAGGATGAGCTTGTTGTTCATGTAGTGGCGGATGTGGTTGCCCTTGGCGATGATGATGACATCGTTCCAGTCATTGAGCTTGAAGAGCTTCTTGAAGCCCTCGGCATCGATGAGCTTCCCGGTGACCTTCTTCTTGCCATCCTTGTCGCAGACAGCTTTCTCGCCCACCATGCAGGTGCGGCCGCGGCGGCCGGCGGTGCCTCCCTCGTCATAGATGAAGCCCGATACGCTCGGCAGCTTGTTCTGGTTGCGGATCTCATGCTGGTAGCCCTGCACGCGCCACTTGTTCGGTCCCTTGCCGGGGGGGAGGTGCTTTGAGCGGTACTGGATTCCCGAGTTATTCGTAGCGTTGCAGCGGAAGGAGAGGCGCAGCTCGAAGTCCTTGGTCCCTCCACCTTTCCAGATAATGAAGGTGTTGCCCCTGGCCGGGTTGTCAGGAGTCGTTTCTCCGCGGATGGCGCCATCCTTGACCGACCAGAGCTTCAGGTCGCCGTCCCAGCCATCGAGATCCTTGCCGTTGAAGATGCTCTTCATCCCTTTTTTCTCGGCGGGAGCCGTTTTCGAGTCGTCAGCGACGAGGGAATTGAGGGCCAGGAGGGAGGCTAACGCAATCAAGGTCAGGTAACGGGTCATCGTTCTTTCTCCGGGTTGAATGGATTCATTTGTCTCTGTCGACTCAGGTAAGCCTGCTATTTTTGCAGAAGGCGGTAAAACTCGCCACTATTCTACAGTTTCGGCGCCTTCCAGTCGGGTATACCGCGTTTTTTCAGCTGCTCCTGATAGCGAACAGCCTGGGGTTGTTGCGGCGCGTAGGGAGCCTTCTCGTTGACCATAAGGGGTACGGTCTCCTTCCACCAGGTATCGTAGGCCTTGCGCAGGCGACTGACGACCTCCGGGTGCTCGGCCGCCACATCCTTCTTTTCGTACGGATCCGCCGAGATGTCGTAGAGAATCCTGTTGTCGACGAAGCGCCAGCGCTGAGAACGTACCGCGCAGCTCTTCAGCTTGCTCTTGTTGGGGTCGGCTCCCTTTTCCCAGCGGCCCTTGTGGACGAAAAGGTTCCGGTCCGGCCACTCGGCGCCGGGTTTCTCGAGCAGCGGCAGCAGCGAGCGCCCGTCGATCTTCTGGATGTCAGTTGGGATCTCCGCTCCGGCGAGCTGGCAAAAGGTCTTGAACAGGTCGATGTGAGCGCTGAGGGCGGGAATATCGACTCCCTCACCCAGCTTACCTTTCCAGCGCCAGAAGGCGGGGACGTGGGTGCCGCCTTCGTATTGCGAGCCCTTACCGGTCTTAAAGCCGGCCGAGTGCATGCGGACGTTTCTGCCGTTTTTTCTGCCGCTGCTGCCGGCCTGGCCGTTGTCGGTCATGAAGACCACCAGGGTATTGTCCCACAGCTTCCATTCGTCGAGCTTTCGCATGAGCAGACCGAAGTTCTCATCGATGTTCTCGATCATGCCGTAGCGCCCCTGGGTGCGATCGCCCCAGCCGAGGTCGGCGAAGCGCTTCTTGTTCTTTTGCGGGGCGATCATCGGCCCATGCGGAGCGTTGGTGCTGATATAGGCGAAGAAGGGGGTTTTTGTCTGCTGCTGCTTGCGGATCCAGCCGAGAGCGGCCTGGAAGAAGACGTCGGTGCAGAATCCCTTGGTTTTTACGATCGTATCGTTGTGCAGGGCGGCGATGTCGAAGTAGCGGGTCTTCTTGTTGCGGTTCGGCGGAAAATCGGCGCAGCTACCGGGGTAGGACTGGCCGATGCCGCCGGCGCCGTGGATAAAGACCTCGCTGAAGCCGCGGTTGTAGGGCTGGTAGGCGTCTTCATCGCCGAGATGCCATTTTCCGAAGATGCCCGTAGAGTAGCCCGCCTTTCTGAGCAGCTTCGGAAAGGCGGTCGTCGACAGCGCCATGCGCTCGCGCTCCTTGATGGTATGGGTGACGCCGTTACGAAACTCATGCCGGCCGCTCAGGATGGCTGAGCGCGTTGGCGCGCAGGTCGGGCTGACGTGAAAGTCGGTGAATCGTGTCGAGATCTTGTGGAAGCGGTCGAGGTTCGGGGTTCGCAGTACCTTGTTTCCCATGCAGGACAGGTCGCCCATCCCCTGGTCATCGGTCATGACGAGGATGATGTTGGGCCGCGAACCGGCGAGTGATTTACCTTGAGCTGGGGAGCTCGGCGCCAGGGCCGCGCACAGCGTGAGGACCAGGGAGGAGAACAGGGCGAGGGTAGCCTTCATGGGAGAGATGCCTTTGCGATAGTTTGTTGGTGGTGGTGGTCCCGCCGGGCTGGATTTCAGATGCCTTCCAGCCTAAGCGACAGCCTGCGCCTTCGCAACCGGGGGCCCTGTTGATGGATGCCGAGGTTCGGGTGGGAGGAGGATGGATGTTACGCAGGGCGTATCCCTCTTTCCCGGGCCGTCCCTGTTGCTGCTGAGTCTTGCAGCATCCATCTCAGGTGGAATGGGGTGGGGCCGCGGTAATACGGTTACGAGAGCGGGGCCATGAACGAAGGCGTACCTGTAGGTCTGCCCCAGGAGGTCTGTCGAGCAGATCGGGAATGGGTTTTCTTTCCGGAACGGGAGCTTTTCCGATCCGCCGGCTAGGACCATGGACCCAAAGAGTCACCTACTGACCGCTATAGGAACTCTTCAGCCGTTCCTGCACCCGCTCGGGGTGAATCAGTTGCAGGTCTCTCCCTCGGCGCAGCTTAGCTGCGAGGCTATGGACCCGCCGTTGCCGGCTACAACGCCCGGTACGCCGATGCCCGGGTCGGAGAAATTGGGCGCCGCGATGGTGACCCCGCTGGTATTGAAGATCGCCTGGACCAGGGTGACCACGTCCGAGATGTCCTCGGCCCCATCGTTGTTGACATCTTTCGCTGCGGCGCAATCGAAGCTGAACGTCAAGCCTGAATACAGGTAAGCGGCCAGGTCGATCACGTCGGAGAGATCGAGCCTGTGTGACAAGCGGTTGTTGACGTTGCCGCGGATAAAGGCGTAGTCGGTCACGGTCGGACCCGAGATCGTATTGTCGGTCGTCGTTGCCTCGACGATGGTATTGCTCTGTGTGTTCACGCGCTTAATGTACTTGCCCTCGGTTTCCATGTTGCTGCCATCGCCGTCTGTCGCGTTGTAGGCGAAGGCGACGGCCGGGGTGCAGTTGGATGAGACCCCGGTAAAGGTAATGGCGAGAACCTCCAGGCTGGAAGGAGCGGAAGTGATGTTGTCGGCGCTGTTAGCGTCTTTGATCACGACATCGACTTCTCCGTCGGTGCCGGTCGCTGAGTAGGTGGCGGTCCAGCTGTTGGGGACGCCGCTGCCCATGGCCAGGCTGGTGAAGCTGACCTTGGACGAATCGTAGGTGA
>CAUZHA010000184.1:0-6233 GCA_963579555.1 Planctomycetes bacterium UBA1146 | reverse complement strand
TGAAGTCACTATTGAGGCTTCGCTCGAGCTTCCCGTTGTCGACGGGGTTTCGCCGGGTGCGCGGCGCGTAAGTATTACCGAAAGATTCCAGGGAAGCGGCGCAAATAAGGGGGCCGATGCGGTGCGCAGGGTGGCAGACAGCTTGAGAGCAGCTCTCGCGGGTGGCGGCAGCCTTAGCGAGGTCATGGTCATTCCAGATGTCGAGCGTTCTCGTGTTCTGATTGAGCCGACGACACCGATCACGGAGGCTACCCCCCAACTGAATGGCGCCATTTCAATATATGGACCTGAGATCGGTCTCTGTGGACCGGAAAATTATCATCCGATCGACGACGAGCGAGCTTTCGGCTGGTGCCGCTTCCAGGAACTCGTAGAGTTTTCTTGCGGCCTGCCGGCCTTCGAGTGGTTTTTTACTAAAGATGATGTTTTTACTTTCGATGAGGTACTCGACCCTACTGCTCCCCAGGATCGTAGCCCCAAAACGAAACATGTCCTTTATAACCTGGAGGCCTTCTGCCATATCCGTGACCATCGATTGTGGTGCGTTGAGGATCTGGATCAATTGATAGCTGATGACGAGACGGAGATACCACCCTTCCCGCGCGAGGCCTGGATCTGTAAGACAGTCTTTATCTCAGAAGATGAGATGGACACTGCGGCAGATAGTCAGGATAGGGGCTCCATCATCGGTCGGGAGGAATTCAAGGACCAGTTCTACAGTTACTATTACACGGGTGAGGATGACAGCCCAGGCAGCGAGGATTATGAGGCAGGGAACTATTACCTCATCGGCATCCATCACACCACCAAGGACATCAATGACTGGTTCTGGTACGACGCCTATATAAATGTATCAAATGATGTCAACCTCCCGGATGGTGAGTTTACCGGGTACGGCATTGGAGGTTGTGGAGGTTCAAACACTGATGCGCCGGTTGATATTCAGGACTCCATCTGGGCAGCTTATTTCCTCTGTACCAATGTCACGGATCAACAACCGGTTGTTGAGGACCAGGGGGCAGTTCCGGATGCGGCGACCATAGGACCTACAGCGACTTCAAACTCAGCCTGGTGCGGAAACTTTTTCGCGGAGGATGAATGTCCCGATGTGTTCGATGGAGGAGAATCTGACAGTACTACGAATAATGTAGGCGGAAAGGGGCTCAATCCGTTTACCGGGTTCGATACCGATACCTGTATGAACTGTCATAGAAGATCAATACATTCCACTTTAGAGGGTGAGGAGTTGACGCTCGATTTTGTGTGGAGCTTGAATTTTTCGGCACTTGAGAATTGTGAACCGGTTGATGTACCCAGCTTTTCTGAAAACATTGAAGGGGTCTTTAACAATTGCTCTTGTCATTCTGGAGGTGGCGACGAGCTTCCATCCAGTATGTCACTGAAGACTGGGGAGTCTTACGATAACATTGTAGGGGTCCCCTCTGTACAAGTGCCAAGTATGGTTCTTATAGATCCCGGTGAACTCGAGACAAGTTACCTTTGGCTTAAACTGAATAATACTCAGGACGCTGTTTGTGGTGACGGTGATGATTGTGGTAACCAAATGCCACCGGGAGGCATAGGTGGGGGCGACGTAACACTTGGCCTCATCGAGGAATGGATTCTCGGCGGCGCCCTCGATGATTGATCCCCTATCGGTGGTCATGGGATCCCGCCAGTCGTGAGAGGTCCGGCAGAAGCGTGCGCGGAGTTTGAAGATGGGTTTGGTCCGGACCGCCAGATCCAGACCTTCAACCGGGGAAAAATAAATATATTTCGATCCCTCTGAGAGGCCTCTCAGCAGCCCCTTGGCAAGGGGTATTTACGCGTCAATAACGCGTCAATAGCGGCTCTGGGAGCGGAGGCCAAAAAAGAGACCCCTGCGCAACTCGTTGTCGCGCAGGAGCTTTCGTGGTCGGGGCGACAGGATTCGAACCTACGACCTTCTGACCCCCAGTCAGACGCTCTGCCAGGCTGAGCTACGCCCCGTTAATTTCGTAGCCGGCTCCCGTGAGTCGAGGTGTCCAATGCGACCCGAAGATCACACGGCCGCCGGTCAACCCCGGAAGCAAGCCACGAAGCGGAAGTATACGGTATCCAGCCGATATACAAAAAGATTTTTGGGTCCCTTCAAGCATTCATCCGCTGCCTGCTTGCTTCACAGACGCCCGCACGCCATCATCTCGCTGTGCAGAACCATCAGCCCCTCCTACGAAGGCCCTGTTTTCCCCTGATGCTGGCCTTCCTGGCCACCGCAGCAGTTCAACCTGACGCGGCCAGGGGAGAGGATGCCTTTGTCGATGTCTCAAAAACAACCGGCCTCAACGTACGCCACGTAAACGGCGCCCGCGGCGCGAAGCTGCTCCCAGAGACGATCAACGGTGGCGCCGGCTGGCTCGACTACGATGGCGACGGACACCTCGACCTCTACCTCGTGCAAGGCCACGGCGACTCGACCCGGGCCTACGCCCCCGGCGACACCGGCAATCGCCTGTTCCGCAATACCGGCAAGGGACGCTTTGTCGACGTGACCGACCAGGCTGGAGTCGGCGACCGGAACTACGGCTCCGCCCTCGCGGTGGGCGATATCGACAATGATGGCGACACAGATCTCTACGTCACCAACTTCGGCCGCAACGTGCTCTACATCAACAACGGCAACGGTACCTTCAGCGACGGAACAGCCGCCGCCGGGGTAGGGACTCCCTTCTGGAGCTCGAGCGCCTGTTTTGCCGACATCAACAACGATGGCCTGCTCGACCTCTACGTCGCCAACTACCTGCTCTACGACTCCCGGGTCCACAAGGCCTGCTCCAGCAGCCAGGAGAGGACCCCCTCCTACTGCCATCCCAACAAATACGATGGAGCTCCCGACTCCCTCTACCTCAATCGCGGCGGCGGCCGATTCGAGGACATCTCCCGCTCGGCCGGGATCGCCGTGCGCGGCAGGATTGTCTCCAAGGGCCTCGGCGTCCTGCCAACCGACTTCGACTCCGACGGCGACATCGACTTCCTCGTCGCCAACGACTCTGTGCCGAACTTCCTCTGGCGCAATCTTGGCGGCGGCAAGTTCGAGGACGCGGCGCTCGAGGCCGGCGTCGCCCTCAACACCACCGGCAGTCCCGAGGCCTGCATGGGAATCGACGGCGGAGACGTCAACGGAGATGGCCTGCAGGACTACTTCCTGACCAATTTTTCCGAGGAGACCGACACGCTCTTCTTCGGAGAGGGCGATGGGTTCTTCGATGACAACACGCTTCGAAGCGGCCTGGGAAAGTCGACCTTTGATCCGCTCGGCTTCGGCACCCGTCTCTTCGACTACGACCTTGACGGGGACCTCGACATCTACGTCACCCGGGGCCATATCCTGGACAACCTCGAAGCCCTCCACCCCGGAACCCGCCTGCGCTATGCCCAGCCCGACCACCTGTTCCAGAACGACGGGAAAGGACGCTTTACCGACGTTTCAGGAAGCTCCGGCTCCTGGTTCAAGAAGAAGCTCGTCGGCCGCGCGGTGGCGACAGCCGATTACGACTCCGACGGCGACCTTGACCTCTTTATCGTCAACTCGGGCCAGGAATGCACGCTCCTTGAAAACCGGGCTGAGCGCAAGGGTAGCTGGGTCGGGATTCGCCTGCAAGGGACAGCTCCCTGCAGCCGCGACGCCACCGGCTCCCTCATCACGCTGAAGACCGGCGGAGGCGTTCGACGAGTCGAGCTCCGTAACAGCCAGAGCTACATGGCCGCGGGCGACCCCCGTGTGATCCTCGCCCTGGACAAAGGGGCAGCCAAGGCTCCCCCGGTCGAGGTGCGCTGGAGCGACGGCCTGCGAGAACTCTTCAGCAACCTCCAGGCAGAACGCTACCACCTGCTCGTTCGAGGCAAGGGCGAAAAGCTCGGAGAGTGAAGCTTACTTGCGTGAGCGCTTCTTCGCGGGCTTCTTCTTCACCTGAGCCTTGGCGGAGGTCTTCTTCGCGGGCTTTTTCTTTGCAGGCTTCTTCTTCACCTGAGCCTTGGCGGAGGTCTTCTTCGCCGCCTTCTGCTTGGCGGGCTTTTTCCTGGCCTTCTTCTTCGCCTTGGGCTTCGACTGGTTTTCGGGACGCAGCTTGCGCACCTCTTTACCGATCCGCCACATCTCGGACTCGCTAACCTCCTTGAGCTCCGCCTCGAGACTCTCGCGGTAGTCATCTTTCGAGTTCATCCGCAACACCCGCCGGGTCTCCGAACCATCGACCACCTTGCCGTAAAGCTGCTTGAAGACAGGCTTCGAGCACTTCTTGAAGCGCTTGTACCAGTCGAGCGCGCCTCGCTGGGCGGTGGTCGAGCAATTGGCGTACATCCAGTCCATGCCGTTCTCGGCGATGAGCGGGTAGAGACTCTGGGTCGCCTCTTCGACCGTCTCGTTGAAGGCCTCGGAGGGAGAGTGCCCCTTCTCGCGAAGCACCTCGTACTGTGCCAGCCAGAGACCGTAGATCGCACCCATGAGAACGCCCCGCTCTCCGGTCAGGTCGCTGTAGACCTCCTTCTTGAAGGTGGTCTCGAACAGGAAGCCGCTGCCGATGGCGATCCCCAGGGCGATGCAGCGCTCCCGGGCGCGCCCGGTGAAGTCCTGGTCGATGGCGAAACTCGAGTTGATGCCACGCCCCTCGAGAAAGAGCCGCCGCACCGTGGTGCCTGAACCCTTCGGGGCGACGAGGATTACATCGACGTTATCCGGAGCGACTACGCCGGTGATGTCTGAATAGGTCACGCTGAAGCCATGCGAGAAATAGAGGGCCGAGCCCTCCTGCAGGTTGTCGCGAATGATCGGCCACTGGTCCTTCTGCCCGGCATCGCTGAGCAGGTACTGGACAACCGTTCCTCGCCTGACCGCCTCGGGAATATCAAAGAGAGTCTTGCCCGGCTTGAGGCCATCCTTCTTGGCCAGCTTCCAGCTGGGACCGTTCTTGCGAACGCCGACGATGACCTTGACACCGTTGTCGCGCATATTGTGCGACTGGCCGCGGCCCTGGACTCCGTAGCCGATCACGGCGACCGTCTCCTTGCCGAGGATCTTGCGCAACTTGGCCGGCGGGAAATCCGTCCGCTCAACAATCTTTTCCTTCACTCCGCCGATGGATAAGGTCTTCATCTCGACTTGTTACTCCTGCGTTTTGTCTTTTCTTCTTCATGCGCCATTCCACCGGTATAACCTCTCGATGCGAACGGCATGCAAGCTGACTTTTATAGCTTATTGAGTCCCTGTGTGCAATGAGTCGTCGCAAAGGGCTCGTGGCGCAACTCTGGGTTTCAGGTCCCGTATTTGTTATCCTTTTGCCTCATGAAACCACCGAGCCAGCTCCCTATCTGCCTCCTTGCCATTCTCTGCTGGCAGTTTATCAGCCCCGCCTGCACCCCCGGCGGAGAGCTCGATGATGAGATCGCCGCCATCATGAAACGCCCCCTGTTCAAGGGAAGCTCCTTCGGAATCCTCGTCACCGAGCTGAAAGGCGGCCGGGTCGTCTACTCGCATCGCCCGCTCGCCCTCCAGGCCCCAGCCTCCACCACCAAGCTGGTCAGCTGCGCCGGCGCCCTGGGCATTCTCGGAAAAGACTTCCGCTTCCACACCCGGGTCGTCAGGACAGGAGAGCTGGAGGACGGGGTGGTGAATGGAGACCTCGTGCTCATCGCCAGCGGCGACCCCAACCTCTCCCAGCGCCCCGACAAGAACGACCGCCTGCGCTTCGTCGACCGAGACCACAGCTACGCCGGCTTCAGCGAGGCCGACCTCGTACCCGGCGACCCCCTCCAGGCGCTGCGCAAGCTGGCCGAGGATGTCGCCGGGAAAGGAGTCAAAGAAATCAAGGGGGACGTGGTGGTCGATGATGGCCTCTTCAAGGAGGCCACGGACTCCTTCGTCGGCAGCTTCAGCGCCATCTGCATCAACGACAACCTCGTGGACTTCACCATCCGTCCCGGAGCCAAGCCGGGCGACAAGGCCGTTGCGGCCTGGCGGCCTGACCTCCCCCCGGTAGAAGTCAGGATCCAGGCCCGAACGGTCGCGGCTGGCGGCGCACGCCGGCTGTGGGTCGAAACGGCAGACGGACCCGCATCCTTCATCGTCAAGGGCACGATCCCGGCCGACTCGAGCCCGACGGTCCGGGTCGGCAAGTTCGCTAACCCCGCCATCTCTGCGGCCCACCTCTTTGCCGCCCTGCTGGAAAACGAGGGGATCAAGCTCAACGGTGAGCGCC
>CAUZHA010000183.1:0-6339 GCA_963579555.1 Planctomycetes bacterium UBA1146 | reverse complement strand
TGAGGACAGCCCGGTGGCGGAGACTGTTTTCAGGTCGATGGAACGGGGGGCGGCCACTCCAAAGAGGCCCTGGTCCTGCTGGGTTCCCGCAACAAAGAGGGGGTTGAGGATGACCTTTTCTCCGCCAATGGAGCCTTCAGCCGTGAGCTTGAAGGGCAGCTTGAAGTCACCAAGCTGGCGAGCCCTGAGGTTCACCGTGATGGTGCGCAGCCCCGAATCAGGGTCGGAGATCTGGAAGTCTTCCACGTCCTGCGGGTTCCCGACCTCCTCAACGCTCCAGCGTTCCGGGACGATGAGGGTGACAATGAACACCCCGGCTTTTTTGATCCGATATTTTACTTCGCCGACCCAGGAGTCCCGCTCCCGTCCGAGGGTTACGACGGAGATGGTCTCAGAGTGGATTACAGGCTCTATCTTTCGCACAGAAAGGCCGAGAGGCTCAGGGGGGGCGAGGTATTGGAATCCGACCCTGGAATTCAGGCCGATGGTTTTTGGGACCTCTCCAAGATCCAACTGGCTGTAGCCGATTGAGCTTGAAATGTTCACCTTGAGTCCGGGGTCGTGACCGAGGGCCAGCCAGCCAGATTCACGAAGGACTCCCTCCGCCCTGGGGACAGGGACGGTTATCGTCTCGGGGGTTTCGGGCAGGACCCGTTCAAAGCCAAGCTTGAGGGAATAGGTCTTTTTGACGGGAGAGTGGAGCTCCACGGTAAGGACGGAGCCTTCGAGGTCCCAGCGCCGAATGTTGTCGCCCCGGACGAACAACAATCTCGTGTTGCCGATTGTAGGGACGTTGAGCTTGAAGCCCGGTGCCTCGCCCCTGGCCAGGTCGTACTGGATGGTGGTCTCCAGGCTGAGGATCCTCTCTCCCAGATAGGCCTTGGCGTATTGCTTCGCGATCAGAACCGCGGCGTCTTCAGCGGCCTTTCCGATGGGCGGCATCCAGTTGATCTCGACATTGCTGGAGTTGCCTACAAAGGTCGTGACCAGGGTTTCATCTCCCGCCGCCGTGATCCTCGTGGCGGCGGTTTTCGGCGTCACGTCAACCCTCGCGTCGGCTTCGGGTATTGCGAGCTCGAGGCTGGTGATGCCCGCCGGGGGGAGCCCAAAAGACAACTTCTTGATTCCGGGGGAGCTTTGAATCTTTACTGAAAACCGGAGCTTCAGGTCGTAGGGCCCCTTTTCAGGCAACAGGAGCCCGTAGCCCTTGCCATGCGTGGCGAAAAGCGCCTTGGAATCTCCAAGGTCAACCGATTCGACAGCAACCCCTGAGAGAGGCAATTTGACCAGCGCCCAGCCTTTCTTCAGAGCCTCGACGTGATAGCTGACCTCAAACAGGGCCAGGTCACCGACAACCTTTCCCTTGTAGGGGCTTGACTGGACGACAGCCTCCGCGGGCGGCGCCTCGGGCTCGACCGGGTTGGGGGCGGGGTTGGCGGCGCGCCAGAGCTTGAGAAATTCTTCGTAAGGAAGGAAGATTCCGCGGCCCTCTTTCTCAAATACATCCTTCAGCTTGGTGTAGGGTACGTAAACTGTTTGCTCCCGGATGACGACCGGCGCCCCCGGGCCCTTTTCAGTGACGGGGGCGGGGGCTGGCGGCTCCTGGGCGGGGAGCATCCCCAGCGCAAGGAAGAGCGCCAGAAAGAAGGGGCAGATGCGGTTCATTGGTTTTCTCCGTAGTTTGGTTGTCTGATGTTTTTGCATTGAATCGGGTAAACCCGTCCGTTTTCTATCTGATGGAATTGAGCGTTTGCACAGCGGAGAGCCCCTGGGCGGCGGAAATGGACCTGTAGGCTTCCTTCCAGTCGCTGCGTTTCTTGAAATCGATCGAGACTCCGCTCATTAGCTGGAGGGTGGCTCCAAAGGAGCCATTCCTGGCGTAGTAGCTGCCTCGAAGGAGCTCGGCAAACTCCGCCACCGAGGCGATGAAGCGGAACCGGTCCGAGGTGTCCCTGGAGCCTCCGGCGAGCACTCCGGGGTGGAGCTCGTAGTTGAACTCTTCAACTGTGCTGGATACGGCGTCTTTGTAGCGCAGGTAGATCCGGCCTATGCTGCCGACAGGTCTTGACCGTTTGATCTCGTACAGGGCCGTGACAGTAGAGCCCGGGCCTACCTCGCCGGCATCGATCTTGTCATTACGGAAATCTTTGTCGGCAATGTCGCGCTTTTCATACCCGAGGAGCCTGTAATGGCTCACCACGTCCGGGTGGAAGTTGACCTGGATTTTGGCATCGGCGGCAAGAACCTGGAGCTCATCCGGGACACTGAAGATCTTTGTAGCGGCGCTGCCGGAGTCGACATACTGGTAGCGGCCGTCACCTCTATTGGCGAGTTGCTGCAGCATCTTGTCGCCCCGGACCGCCTGCCGGCCGCCGGATCCGAATGCGTAGGTGTAGAGCGCGATTCGATCTTCACTGGCAAATCGGGCTATTTTTTTCAGAATCATCTCAGGCCCTCGAGCTCCGAGATTGGCGACTCCATCGGAACAGAGAATGACCCTGTTGGCCGCACGTTTGTGGCTTGATTCGCCGGCGAGCCTGTAGGCGAGATCGATTCCGGCTTCCACATTGGTGCCGCCAATGGGAGTCAGGCTCTCGATGGCGCCAAGTATTTCAGCTTTCTGGCGAACGGGCGTGTGCGGAAGCACCACGTAGGCATTTGTAGCGAAGGCGATGATGGCGACCCGATCAGCAGGGGCCAGCTTGTCGACAAGGGTCCGAATGCTTTTTTTCAGGAGATCGATTTTTCCGTCAGCCGCCATGGATCCGGAGGTGTCGACCGCGAATGTCAGGATCGCATCCTTGCGCTCTCCCGCGCGCAGCTCCCGGCTCTTGAGCGTTATCTGTATCAACTCGAGGCCGTGGTCTCCAAAGGGAGAGGGGCCTCCCTCTGTGTAAACCGAGAAGACGGCGTTCGGGTTTCCGGGTCGTTCGTCAGAAAAATTGTTGATGAACTCTTCCACCCGGATGGTCTGTGGAGGCGGGAGCTTTTTGTTGCGAATACTTTCGCGGGCTCGCCCCCAGGAGGCGGTGTCTACATCCATGCCGAAGGTGGACAGGTGGTCCCGGCAGGTGGCGACGAACGGATTGACCCCATATCTTGCGCGGAAGCCTTTTTCTCCGAGCCCCTCGTCGCCGAGAGCTGGAGGGGGTATGACAAGAGCCCGGGAATCGAACTGGTCGTAGCTCAGGTTGGGATCGAGTTGTTTATAAAAGGCGAAGTTGTTCAGGACCTGCTCGTTGATGGTCTGGACCCTGGCATCCCCAGGGCCGGGGCGGAGCTGGGATTTGCTTTCCCGGGACAAGCTGTCGAGGCCGAGGGAAAAATAACCTTCATCTGTATTTTTGATGTTCAGGTCATAGTTCTGTTGAGCATGCCACTGGTTGGATCCGTCGTTCTGCTTGTTGGAGTTGCCGAGTTGCTCAAAAAACAGGGCCTTGCCGGCAGCACCTTTTCTGCCGCCGTTATTCGCCTTTCTCGCGTCTCTGCCGGCACTGAGTGACCGGCCTTCTTCCTGGAGGACCTTGCTTGCGTCCCGGGTTTCGTTAACGGGTCCGTGTTCCGCGGCCGGGGCGTCGATCTTGCGCTTGATGATGGGCTCTTTAATGGGCCTCGGGAGGGTCGCGTGGAGGTCCAGCGCTGTCCGGTCCCTTCGGTCCAGGCTCGTCTTTCCCAGGGGCTGAAGTTTCCGTTGCTGAACGTGTCTTTCCCGGGAATTCAGTCTGCCGGCTGTGGAGGAAATTCCGTCTGCGGCCTCGCCCTCTTTCTGGGCAAGGCTGGTTTTAGGAAGCTTGACGCCTTGTTTCAAATTTTCTTCAATCGATGCGGCTCCAAACTTAGCCTTTTCTTTAACAAGTCCGCCTTTACCGTACCGGTTGCCGTAGCCTCCGGCGGCGCCTCCTCCGATACCGATGGCATCAACGACAGCCGACTGTCCTTCCCTCTTTGAGGGGGAGTTCTTTGATCTTCCAGGCGTACTTGGCGCCGCGGCTTGACCTCTGGGTCTCCTGGGCGCGGCGGGAGGGGGAGGGCGCGCAGCCGCGGCGGGCTTTCTCATCCTTTCAGTCAGCATCTTCCTTGAAGATGCGGTGCGCTTTTTTTGTTCTGTTTTCGAGGCAGCCTGCGGGTGTTCTTCGGCCGCCTCGTCGAGATCTTCGCCTGCATCCTCCTCTACTTCACCCTCATCGAAGGCCGCATCCTCTCCGGCGGCAGGCCTGGCTGTGGACCTTTCGGCTGCGTTTCTGTAGACCGGCTTCTCTTGTCTTCGGAGCGAGCGTGATTTGTCAGATTCCGGCTCCGCGCTCACAGGGGAGGCCGAGCCGTGCCGGGGGGCGAGGCCGCCAATGCGACCATCAAGCGTGGGGGCTCCGCCTGAGAAGATGCTGCGGTTTTCCATCTTGCCGTCAGCTGCCATCTCAAGTGTGTCGAGACCCCTGTTGGCAAGGAAAACGAATGCTGTCACTGAGGCCAGGAGTAGAGCAGCCGCGACAGCAGCGAGTCGCCTGGACGGAAAGCGGATCCGCAGAAGCCGGATCTTTTTTTTGGCAGAGAGCACCCTTTCCATGCGACGGTGTTCGAAAGAGTATGAAGAAGAGTCGTCGGTTTCGCTTACAAGGACATCGGCTACCAGCTCGAGGGTGGCCTTGAGTTCATCGAGCTCTCTGCGGCAACTCTCGCTTCTCTCGAGTTGCCGTTCAACCTCAGTCCGCCCTTCTTCCGAGAGACTGTCGAACAGGTAGGCGCTCAGGAGATAGCGAAGTTCTGAGCCGCTTTCGGCGGGGGACTCGCTGCTCATGGCCGGGTTGTCATTCTCGGTGTTTTCCATCAGTTGTCCTCTCGGAGATCCCGCAGGTTCGTTTTGAGCGCCTGCATGGCCTGGTGAACCAGGTAGCCCACATTGGTAACCGTCAGGCCTGTGATCTCCGCGATTTCCCTGTAACTTTTAGATTCCTGGACTTTCAACAGCATCACCTCTTTGAGCCTTGGGCGAAGACGATTGATTTCTATTCTGACCCTGGCGCCTCTTTCAGTCTGTTCGAGCTTCTCACTGGCGCTCTCAACGCGGGCGGCTTGTCGTGCAGCCTCCTGTTGGAGATTTTCTGTGTGTCGGCGCTGGCGTATCACTCTCCTGAGGTGATCAATGCTCTGGTTGCGTGCAACCTTGAGAAGCCAGTTGTGGAAGCTCCTTACTCCAAGAAGTTTTCCGGGGCGCCGGGCGACCTTGAGGAAGGTTTCCTGGACAATGTCCTGGGCGACACCTTCATCTCCCAGGAAGTTTGAAACAAAACGTATGAGTGAAGTTTCGTAGCGTTTCAGGAGGGTCCCAAGGCATTCAGTATCACCTCTATCGGCGTAGGCCTCGAGCAGGCTCCGGTCTGTCATTTGCTGATTTTCAGCCACGTAAACATCACCTAATAAGTCGCTTGTCCCGGTGAAATTATTAGGGTATTTCCCCGGATTTTTCAGAGAGTATTTTCTGGAAGGTCATTCCCGCAGATGCCGCCTGTCTGAACTATCGCATTGGTGGGCTCTGGAGGCCCCACGAGAGGTGCGCGACAACGAGGCCCACAAATAGAGCCTGTATTGTAAGTTTACATTAACCAGGGAATTGGAGACGCCTGGGCAGGCGAATCAACAGCCCCAGGGCAGGTTGTCGATTGAAAGTTTTCCTCGCGAAGCCTCAATATAAGAAATGGGTCTACGTGAAACATTGCAAGTTGAAGAGGGGACTGGTCTTAAATCGCCAATCAGAGTTATCCCATTTTGAGCTACTAAATAGACGTGCGTTCAATTGGTAAGTATTCGGAACCTGTCTTCGATTTAATGAGAATAATATCGGTCGATGCGAGGCGCCGTGGCGGATTTCCACGAGCTTGTGAATCGCGATCGGGGCCGCAGGAAGATTCGGGGCTTCGGTGGCGAAGGGCGCGGGGCCCGGCCCGCATCCGAAAGAATCCGGTGGGGCAGCCCTGGCCGCCTGAAAAAACAACTTGATTCTCTCGAGTATCGTCATCTTTTAAAGACGCCGCGTTGAAGACTCGAACTATTGGCCCGTCGTCTTTCGAGCGCCTTTTAACATCTCGTATTTGAGCGAGAACCGGCTTTTGGGTCCCTTCCTGAAAGAGCCAAGGGCGGGATTATAGGTGTAGACCTCAACAAGGTCTTTTCCTGGATGGAAGGTCATGTATCGGAGCCAGGATTCGCCGCCGTTCTTCAGGCCCTGGTAGTCGCTCAACAGCTGGTGGACCTCGTTGCCGGACACTCCCTTCGATTTGAGATAGGCTTCACCGAGAACATGCCCGCAGAGGACCATGAAAATATTGGGATGCCTGGAGGCGA
>CAUZHA010000182.1:0-6401 GCA_963579555.1 Planctomycetes bacterium UBA1146 | reverse complement strand
GACTCGAATCTCGAGTCGCCGGAGCGCTGGTTCCTGGGGCCTCCGTGGGTGGGCCGCGATCTTCGTTGACCGTGGGACGAGCGGCGGCCGGATGATTTTTGGGAGTCACGATGCTGGCGACGTGTCGGCAGGGGAATCTGCAGTCCTTCAAAACCTTCAATGGTGCGCCGGTCGATTGAGACTCCGAGCTTTCTCTCGATGTCTTCTATGGTAGCCAGGTCATCCTCCGCTACGAAGGTGTAGGCCTGTCCTTCCCTCTCGGAGCGCCCCGTCCGGCCGATACGATGAGTGTAGGACTCGGCATTGTCCGGGACGTCGTAATTGATGACATGCGACACCTGGTCGACATCAATCCCGCGGGCAACGATATCCGTCGCCACCAGGACGTCAAACCGGCAATCTCGAAAGCCCTTCATTGCCCGATCACGAGCGCTCTGGGTCATGTTTCCCTGGATTGCGATGGCGCGTAGCCCCCGGTTCTTGAGCTGGCTGGCCAGGCGGTTGGCCCTGTGCTTGGTGCGAGTAAAGACGATCGAGGAGAAGAAGGAGGCGTCCTTGAGCAGGTGCTCGAGCAGAGCCAGTTTTCTTGTTTGTTGGACGGGATAGAGCGCGTGTTCGATGGTCTCGGCGGGCTTGGAGTGCGCCAGCTCGGCAACCATTGGGTCGACGAGGATCTGGTTCGTCAGCTTGCGGAGGTCCTTTGGCATTGTCGCGGCGAATAGCAGGTTCTGCCGTTTTTCCGGCAGTTTGGATATGACCCGCCGGATATCCGGAAGAAATCCCATGTCGAACATGTGGTCAGCTTCATCCAGGATCAGCGTGTCAATCTTTCCGACCTTTACCTCGCCTCGCTGGAGGAGATCAAGGAATCGTCCCGGGCAGCCGACGACAATCTCAGGTCTTTTCCTGAGCGTTTGAATCTGGGCGCGGTCAGAGACTCCTCCGTAGACAGTGACGGTCCGGATTCGGGTTCCCCTTGCGAGGGTCCTGATTTCCTTGTCGATCTGGATTGCAAGCTCCCTTGTCGGAGCGAGGATGAGGGCCCGCGGTCCGGGTCCGGGTTTTTCCAGTAAACGTTGGAGAAGAGGAAGTGCGAAGGCGGCTGTTTTGCCGGTTCCGGTCTGCGCGAGTCCCAGGACATCACGGCCCGCTATTACAGCGGGAATGGCTTCCGTCTGGATCGGACGGGGCTCGTCGTATCCAGATTTACTCAGTGCGTTCAGAAGGGCGGGATCGAGGTTAAATACACCGAAACCAGCCGCATTTACATCGGTTGGAGAATTCATCTGCTCTCTTTCGTGGAGCCCGTAGTCGCCCGCCGGGGTTTTTCCCGGAGGCTGGGACAGTTGCGCCGAGCCGCCACAACAGTCGAGGGCAAGGGGGGTCTGAAAAGTTGCGGTGCGATCCTGAAATCAGATCCTGTTGTGCACCGTAAAATAGAAGTGTCCGGATTCAACCGGACTGCGAAGTATAGGGTCCGATCTCAGCCGATGCGAACTCTATCTGCCCCAAAAGCGAAATATGTCTGAAAACAGTTCTTATGGGAACTCAGCCGGGGCTGGAAGTCGACCGGGAGAGATTCGGCGTGTTTCCTGTCATTGAATGGACGGGTTGCTGGTGCTAATCTCTTTTTCGAGGTCGGCCCTTCCACTCATTGTTCAGCTCTCCAGCCAGGAGACATCCTCATGAAATATCTTCCCCGGCTCAGCTCGTTGGTTCTGCTTGGGATCTTGCTGACCTCCCGCTTCCCGGCGGGGGACATACAAGCCTCGGAGGTTCTCGTTGGTCATCCCAGGTTCTCCTACGAAGACGTGGAGAACATTGCTGAGATGGAGGAGGCTCTGCGGAAATCGCTGGTTGCTCACGAGCGATATTCCTTCTCGCGCAGCTGGTGGAAGTGGGACCGCCTGCGGGCGCGCTACGTGGACGGCGGTCGAAAGGATGGGAATGCGTTGCGGATCCTGCGGGCGGTTCTGCGGGGGCTGATTCTTGACTGGCATGCCAAGGCCGAGGCAAAGGGCGAGGGAGACATGTTCTATATCTTCTTTACCACCAACAGCGGCAATAAGGTCGCCAGGAAGGCAGAGGATGGACGGACCCTGGCGCGAGATTTCCACGGCGGTGGCTATCACGGAGGCTGGGGCGGAGCCTCGAGGATGAGAATCTACGAGGAGCTTTCAAGACAGAAGATGCTGACCGCCGCGCAGGCGAAGCTCTTCCGCAAGATTGTTCACCAGAGCTTCGAGCCGAGGTTTCTCGATTTTAAGAAGGGCGCGCAGTCCGCCAATAACCATTCTTACGGAAACGGCGGAGGTATTGCCCTGGCGCTGAAGCTTTTCCCCGATGCGCCGCAGGCCGGGGCGGCCCGTGCCTGGCTCGACCGGATCTGGGGCAGCCTCTCCGATTTCGGCGACTGGAAGGAGTGGACCTACTATCCCTACGGCCCGATTTTTCTGCACGGGCTGCTCGACGTGGCCGAGGCTACCGGCAGGATCGAGAGCGACAGGGTACTGATCAACGCGGTCGGGCGCCGGGCTCTCGCCTTCATCCACGGAGGGGGCGTGAGGGGAAATCCGAACTCCGGCGCGCCCGTGCGCAAGGACCGGTCAGCGGCCTACACCGATCCCTGGAATGTCGGCTACTACAACGTCGAGACCTCGAGCCGGGATGGGAATTTCTGGTACCGCCTGGCGCAGCACTATAAGGACCCTGGGTATCTCTGGGCGGCCGAGCAGGTCGCTCTTGGCGGTCGCGCGCCGGGGGGAGTCGCTCCGCCGGAGTACCTCGATGCCTACAGGCGGCGTTTCGGCTGGTTCATCGAGCGGGGCATCGAGCCGAGTGAGCCAGCGGGCGGAGCCTCCATCGGTCTTCTCAGCCCCCTCAAGAAAAAGATTCCCGAGCGCATCTACCTGAACCCGGGCCTTGGCGCCGACAAGCCCTTCGCCGCCTTCTTTCTCTACGAGGAGAAGTCAGGTCATCTCGACAACGTCGCCGGGCACCTCTACGAATATTCCTTCAACGGTGCCAAGCTCCTGCACACCTCGGGCAAGTACAACAACGTCTACTCGGGCGATTCGCTCAAGGGCGGTGGCACTGGGGAGGAGAGTCTGGATCTGCTGCTGGCGCTGCACAGGCGCCATCCCTTCCCTCTCCATCCTGACCGCAAGGGCGACCAACGCGATTTCATGCGGCGGGGATCGATTCGTCATCTTGCCGGGCTGGCGAGGGCGGAGAACAACAAGGCCGGCGATTCCTTCGGACAGTATGGATATGAACACTACTACGGCAAAGGCAGCCGCTGGATTCGGCAGGCGGTTCTGACTGCCGAGGGATGCCTCGTGATTGCTGACGAGTACGTGCCTGGTAATCAGCTTGGCGAGGATTACCAGGCCGGCCCAGTCTGGCACCTGGCTGCAGGGGCAGGCGTCGCGGCAGGACCCAGTAAACGGAACTGGTTCGATGCGCCCGCGCTCGACCGGGCCTGGTGGCAGGAGGATGCCATCGGCATCCTGCTCTTTTTCCATGATGATGGGGTCCTTGAATACGGTTCGCTTAAGCAGGCCCAGTCACAGGATACGGATCCGAATATTACCGTCTTCGCCTTTCGCCCGATCAAGGCGGGGAAGCGTGAGCGCTTTCTCAGTGTGCTGGTTCCCCATGGTTCCGACAGCCCCGCCACAGAGGTCGCGGCGAAGGTGCGGACCTCCATCACGGACCAGGGCGTCTTCACCTCCACCATTTCCGGGATCAAGGTACGGATCGGGGATGGTAAGTGGAGCGTCGGGCGCTGAAGCCACCGGGCGGGCATCAGCGCTTCGAAGTTGGGCGCCGCTGTTTAGAGAGCCAGCTGAAGGCCGCGGTGCTTACGATCTCGTGTCCGCCGTCGAAGATCGTTACCCGGGCATCTTTCGATACGGCCCTGAAGAGAGGTCGTTTCTTACCATAGGTTGGATCCTTGATCTCACGTTGGAGATGCTCCGGTACCTTAGCGGTTTTCGTCATGGCGAGAATGTCGGCCGCGGCGACCCGGTCCTTTTTCTCGGCGATCCGGTTGAAGGCCAGCAGGGAGTGGCTGATCGGAACGCTGCCGGTGTGACCATCCCGGATTCCGGCGTTGATGTCGATGGCTGGTCCCTGGTAGTCCTTCAGCCACGTCAGCGGTGAGCGGCGGCTGTACTCGCGGTCGACCGCCGGGCTCTTGCCGGGAGGACCGCCGCAGGAGGCTTCGATGTCATGCCAGTACTTGCGCTTCGCCTTCTTGCATTCGCTGTGCCATGCGGAGAGATCCGAGATGCCGACCCAGGCGGACACCCCGGCCCAGAGCATGGGCAGCCTTCCGGCCAGGAGCAGGGCCGCGTGCCCTCCTCCGGAGGTGCCGACGAGGTAGATGCGGTCGCGGTCAACAGGGGCCTGCTTCGCGGCCCACTCCACGGCGCTCGATATGTCCCTCACCATCAGCTCGGAACCGCAGGCTTCCGGCCGCCGGTTGGGTCCGCGGAAGTTCGGGTGGATGAAGACCCAGTCCTGTTCGACGCACCACTTCGCGTAGGGAATGTCGTAGCCGTTTTTATAGTCGCTGCTCCAGGTGTGGAGGCCGACGAGGAGGGGGCGGGGCTCCTTCGCAGCGGGGGAGTAAAAGAGGGCGGGTTGCTCGCTCTTGTCGGCGCTGCTTGGATAGCGTACCTCGCGAACGCCGGCCGGCCAGCCGTCGATGGCGCTGGTGCTGATCGTGTAGAGCGTGAGAAGCAGGAAGCAGCCGGTTGTTTTCATGGCGGGCGATCATACCCCTGGTAGGTGCTTTCATTCCGTGTGGGGATTTTCACCTGCTTTCCGCTTCCTTGACAAGCTCATTTGCCGGGTTTGAGTTCTGCCCTTGTTGACTCGGTGTTCTTCATCAGATTAAATTGGTGGTCTCCGACTGACCCGGGCAACAGGACTGAAGGTACGGAAATAGCGAGATGGTTTTCCCCAGGGATATTGCAGCTTTGCTCCTTGCGACTTGCGTAACGGGTTGCGCAGTATCGGCAACGAAGAACCCTGCCGGTGGACCGGAACGGCTGGCCCGGGCCCCAGCGAAAGCGGAAGATACGGCAACAAGCCCGGATCGCTTTTCAGATGCGCATGTTCACCTTATTGATTTTCTACAGAACGGAGCCTTTGATAATTCCGATGGATATTTCAAGGGCATAGGCGAGCGGGGCGAGATCAGGGGCAGCAAGGCCGTACGCTACCTGGCTCTTCCCTTTGGCGAGCAATGGCGCCGTCTGACCCTGCTGTTTCGGGATATGGATTCAGCGGGAGTCGATCACGCAATGGTCTCGGGGATGCCCTTTCTTAAAAAATGGTCTGAAAACGAACCCTTCGCCAGGCCACGCTACTATCTGGACTCGAGTTCGCAGGTGGTGCGGGCGCGGGATACTGATTATCTCATCGGTGCGGCCTTCCTCGAATACAGGAGGAAATTTGCCGCTGATGCAGAGGCCCTCGCAAGGCTTGGTTCGTTGGCTCCTTTCATCTGTGGTTTTGATGGTACGGATCTCGGGGCTGTGGACCTGGTGGTCAAGCGGATCAAGGAGTTCCCCGGTGTCTGGAAGGGGATAGGCGAGGTGATGTCACGCCATGATGACCTGACCAACCTGACAATCGGAGATCGTCCGCGGGGGAACCATCCGGCCCTGAAGAGGATCTGTCGATTTGCTGGAGAGGTAAATCTTCCCGTAAGCATTCACCACAATATCGCGCCGATTTCCCGCAGCTCATCGGAGGTGAAAGAACCGGTCTATCTTGATGAGCTGGTCGAGCTCTTCAGCTATTGCCCGGATACGAAGTTTATCTGGTGCCACGCCGGTATCAGCCGGCGGGTTGTTGTCGAGAATCTGCCTCACTGGCTTGATGCTGTGCTCGATGAATTCGGCAGCCAGGTCAGCATCGACCTCTCCTGGGTCGTCTTCGAGGACTATATTCTCAAGGATCTCGATGCCTGGGCAAACCTGGTTCGCTCCCATCCGGACAATTTCATGCTCGGTTCCGATGTAGTGGGCAGCAGCGAGAACATGGCTAAGGAGCTCAGACGCTACCGTCCCTTTCTCGAGAAGATCTCCCCGGATCCTGAGGACCCGGTTCGCAGGAAGCTCACCCGGGATAATTTTTCACGGCTCGACACCGAACTTGGGCAGAAGCGGCGCATGCACATGATTGAGCAAAATCTCATTCCCGGTTCAACCCGGTCAACTGGCCTGGTCCTGCCGCACGATTTTGATTTCCCCGAGAAGGCCCATACCGGCGCCCTGAAGGATTCCTTCATCAAAAAACACCGCCCCTGAATCCGGGCGGGATGTTACAGCCGGCTGTTTTCAACAGGGGGATCTGCAGAAACGAGGGGCAGTGATTCAAAAGCGGCG
>CAUZHA010000181.1:0-6448 GCA_963579555.1 Planctomycetes bacterium UBA1146 | reverse complement strand
TGCAGGGGATTCCCGTCAGCCCATTGTGGCCGTGATGGGCTCAGGGAGGGACGAACATGGAGAGCTGGCCGGTCCGCTGGGCGAGTGGATCGGCGCGAAAGGCTGCCATCTTCTGACTGGCGGCGGAGCCGGGGTGATGGCGTCCGTGAGCCGGGCCTTCCATTCGGTTGAAGGCCGGGTTGGCCGGTCGATCGGTATACTTCCCGGAAGCTCCGAAGCTGGAGGGCGCGGTTCTCCCGGGGGTTATCCCAATCACTGGGTCGAGATACCGATCCGGACCCATCTCCCCCTCAGCGGTGAGCGGGGCCGCGATCCAATGAGCCGCAATCATCTGAACGTGCTCTCTGCCGATGTCATTGTCGCCCTGCCGGGCGGGGCCGGCACCCGCTCAGAGGTCGAGCTGGCGCTCGAGTACGGCAGATCTCTCATCTGCTGGCTGGGTGAGGAGGGCGGCATAGCCGGGCTCCCGGATGGCGCCGCGCCCCTGGCCGGTTCTTTTGAGGAACTGACGGACTATCTCACGAGGGAACTCCGGGAGAGGAGTTTCCCCTGAAAGCTTGCATTTTCCGGCAGGTCGGGTAAATCGAGACCATGTGCGCAAGGAACTCGTGTAACGGCGGCGCTGCCATCCGGCTGCGCGGACTTCGCCAGAACAACTTGAGGGACATCGACATCGATATCCCCCTGGGCAAGCTCACCGTGGTTACGGGTGTGAGCGGTTCGGGGAAATCCAGCCTGGCCTTCGATACGCTCTATGCCGAGGGGCAGCGCCGCTATGTCGAGACGTTTTCCGCCTATACCAGACAGTTCCTCGACCGCTTTACCCGGCCGGACGCGGACTCGATCGATGGAATCCCCCCGGCGGTCGCCATCGACCAGTCCGGCGCGGTGAAGACCTCTCGTTCGACGGTGGGCACCATGACCGGAATCAACGACTACCTCAAGCTGCTGTATTCGCGCTGCTCACGAGGCTATTGTCCGCAGTGCGGCGAGGAGGTCGAGCCTGAGAATACCACCGCGGTACTCGAGAGCCTCGCTGCCCTCGAGGCTTCGGACTGGCCCGTTCTCATCGCCGCTCCCGTTCCCCTCGGAGGCTTCGAGTCGGTAGAGGTCATCTCGGCGGCTTTCCAGGGCCAGGGCTTTCTTCGCTTTCTTCGCGGCGGGGAGGTAGTTCGTATTACCGACCTCGAGGCTGGTGATCTCGAGGACGGACGGGTGGATATCGTCGTCGACCGTCTCTCGAAGAGCTCCGCCTCGCGGCAGCGGCGCGTAGATTCCATCGAGCAGGCCTTCAAGGTCGCCCATGGAAGGATGAGACTTCTTACCTCGAGAGGGTCGAGGGACTTTACGCGCGGGCTGCGCTGCTCCGCCTGCGATGTGGCCCTGCCGAATCCTACTCCAGGGCTCTTCTCCTTCAATACGCCCTATGGAGCCTGCAAGGAGTGCCGCGGGTTTGGCCGGATCATCGAGATCGACTGGGGGTTGGTCGTTCCTGACCGGTGCCTGTCGCTCAATTCGGGCGCCATCAAGCCGTGGAAGAGCAAGGGGCGGCGCTCAGGACGCTGGCGTACGAAATGCAGGAGAGCCTGCGAGGCGCGGGGACTCGATATGGATGTTCCCTGGGAGGAGCTCTCCGAGGAGGACAGGGCCTTCGTCATCGACGGCGGCGGGCGCGACTGGGCCGGGGTGAAAGGTTTTTTCCACAGCCTCGAAAAGAAGAAGTACAGGATGCACGTGCGGGTGTTCCTGTCGCGCTACCGCGGCTTCAACGAGTGTCCATCCTGCCGCGGCGGCCGCCTGAGGCCTGAGGCCTTCTGCTTTCGCGTCGGCGGAATGACGCTGCCGGAGTTCTGGAAGCTGCCGGTGCTCGCCGGCGTCAGGATTCTCGCCGAGCTTGCAGCCGGGGAGCTGCAGAGGCCTGAGCGTCTCGTGGTGGAGGAGATCTCCTCCCGGCTTGGCTACCTGGACTCCGTCGGCCTCGGCTACCTCTCGCTCGATCGCCAGTCCCGTACGCTCTCCGGGGGGGAGGTGGGGCGGGTGAACTTGACCGCGGCTCTCGGGGCCTCGCTGGTGGACACCCTCTTCGTTCTCGACGAACCCTCCATCGGGCTGCATGCGAGGGATAACGCGCGCTTGCTCGAGATCCTGCGCCAGGTGCGTGACTGCGGCAATACGGTGGTCGTGGTGGAACATGACCCGGAGATTATCGCCGCCGCCGACCATGTGATCGATATGGGGCCGGGCTCCGGCAGCGCTGGAGGCGAGGTGGTGGCTGAGGGACCTGTCGGAAAGATCATCGCGAGCGGGGATTCGCTCACCGGCGCCTACCTCAGGGGGGATTCCCGGGTGGCCGCCGCCTCGCGCAAGCGCCGCAAGGTGAAGGCTTCCCGTTGCCTGGCGATCACTGGAGCGCGGGAGAACAACCTTCGGGAGCTTGATGTCGATATTCCGGTCGACGTCTTCACCGCCGTCAGCGGGGTCTCCGGTTCCGGCAAGAGCTCCCTGGTCCACCAGGTTCTCTGGCGTTACTGGCAGCGAGAGCAGGGCCTGGCGGTCGAGGGTGAGGTGCTCGTGGATTCCATACGCGGCCTGGAGCTGGTCGATGAGATCGTGCTGGTCGACCAGTCGCCCATCGGAAAGACTCCCAGGGGCAATCCGGCGACCTACACGAAGGTTTTTGACCGAATCCGCAAGCTCTTCGCCGCCACGGGTGAGGCCCGCGAGGCCGGCTTTGACGCCGGCGCCTTCAGCTTCAACGTGAAGGGCGGCCGCTGCGAGGAATGCAAGGGGGCGGGGGTTATCCAGGTCGAGATGCAGTTTCTATCCGATGTTACGCTGACCTGTGAGGCCTGTGACGGACGCAGGTTTCGGCAGGAGGTGCTCGGGATCAGGTACGGGGAGCTCAATGTTCACGAGGTTCTCCAGCTGACCATCGACGATGCCGCTGTCTTTTTCAGCCATGAGGAGAAGCTCGCGGAGAAGCTCCGTTTTCTCGGTTCCCTGGGCCTCGGCTACCTGCAGCTCGGACAGCCGCTCAACACTCTCTCCGGCGGCGAGGCCCAGCGCCTGAAGCTGGCCTCCAGGGTGCTGATGGCCCGCGGCGGCGGAAGACTGCTCTTTCTCCTGGACGAGCCGACCACGGGGCTCCATCTCGAAGATATTCGCCGGTTGCTCGATGTTCTTCACGGGCTGGTAGACCGGGGACACGGGGTCGTCATCATCGAGCACCAGGTGGATGTGCTGGCCCAGGCCGATCACCTCCTCGATCTCGGGCCGGAGGGCGGCGATGGCGGAGGGCGTCTCGTCGCCTGCGGCTCGCCCGAGGAGGTCGCCGCGGTGAAGGGCTCGCTCACCGGACGCTGGGTTGGCGAGGCGCTCAGGGAGCCCGGGAAGATCACGGCCGGGCGAAAGGCCTCCAGGCGGTCCTCCCGTCGAAGGAACGTGATCCGGGTGGTCGGCGCGCGGGAAAACAATCTCAAGAACATCAACGTCGAGATCCCACGCAACGCCTTTGTCGTCGTCACCGGCCTCAGCGGTTCCGGGAAATCATCGCTGCTCTACGACATTGTCTTCTCCGAAGGACAGCGACGCTACCTCGACTGCCTGTCTCCCTATGCCCGCCAGTTTGTCGAGGATCTGCACCGTCCCGACATCGACCATCTCGAGGGCATTCCGCCTGCTGTCGCAATCGAGCAGCGCACCACTGTCGGAGGGAGGAAGTCCACCGTGGGGACCGTCACCGAGGTCTATCACTTTCTCCGCCTGCTCTTTTCCCGGGTGGGTACGCAGGTCTGTCCCGGCTGCGATGTGGAGGCTGTTCCCCGGAGCTTCGATGAGATTCTCGAGCGGGTCCTGGAGCTGGCCTCCGGTGGGGGCGCCCTGCTGGCGCCGGTGATTCGCGGCAAAAAGGGCTTTCACCACACGGTTCTTTCAAAGGCGCGGGCTGAGGGAATTCTCGAGGCGCGTATCGATGACGGCTGGATCGAGATTCCCGAAGATGAGCTGCGCCTCGACCGGCACAAGGTTCATGACATCGACCTGGTTCTCAGGAGATTCTCCGCCGCCGGGAAGAGTGCGGGGGTCGACCTGTCGAGGAATCTCCTGCGCGCCCTTGAGCTTGGCAGGGGAGTGGTTCGTTTTGTCGATGACCGGGGGACGGAGACTCTCCTCAGCAGGAACAGGTCCTGTCCCTCCTGTGGCCGTGATTTTGACGAGCCCGACCCGAGAAATTTCAGCTTCCATTCCCGTCATGGGGCCTGCGGCGAGTGCTCGGGCTATGGTGCGTTCTACAGGCTGGATCCGCTGAAGCTGATCGAGAACTGGGACGCTCCCCTGGAGGCGAAGAGAAGCGGTCCTCTCACCTTCCTGGATGAGCCGCCCTTCGGGCACGGCTTTCGCAGGGCCTTCCTCGCCGAGGTTGCCGGGATCAGCGGACTTCCCACGGATGGCAGAGATCTCTCGAAATGGGGAAAGCGGGCTCTTGGAATCCTGCTGGAGGGAAAGGGGCGATCCGGATTCCCTGGCCTGGTACCCATGGTCAATGAGCTTTTGGAGGACCTCGAGCCTGATGACAGGGACAGGTATCTCGTCCGGAAGGGATCGGAGATGGTTTGCCCGGCCTGCGATGGAACCAGGATCGCCCGCCGCTGGGGAGCCGTACGGGTGGGAGGAAAGAGCATAGGCGAGATGACCCGGCTCTCTGTTGAAGAGCTGAGCCTGGCCCTCGGGACGCTGGAGGTCAAGGAGCGGGACCGGCCTGTCGTGGAGCCTGTCCTGGTAGAGATCGCCTCGCGCCTCGACTTTCTGCGTGAGGTGGGGCTCGACTACCTCGCCCTGAACCGGTCCGCCAACACGCTCTCGGGAGGAGAGGCGCAGCGAATTCGGCTGGCTTCGGCCCTGGGCTCGAACCTCCGGGGAGCCTGCTATATCCTCGATGAGCCGACGATCGGTCTGCACCCGAGAGATAATGAGCGGCTGCTGGAGACTCTCGGGGATCTGCGTGACAAGGGCAATAGCGTCTATGTGATCGAGCACGATGATGCGACCATCGAGGCGGCTGATCATGTGATCGATATGGGGCCGGGCCCGGGTCGTCACGGCGGCGAGGTTGTCGTCCAGGGGTCTCTCGATGAGATCATCTCCGACAAGACATCCGAGACGGCGCGCTATTTCCGGGACCGGGACAAGAGGAGCTTCGAGCTGGCGGCGGAGCCGTTCGAGGATTCTCCCTGCCTCGAGATTCGCGGCGCCACCCTGCACAATCTCAAGGATATCGATGCGAAGATTCCGATGGGGGCCGTTACGGTGGTGACGGGCGTTTCGGGGGCCGGGAAATCCACGCTGGTGAGGGATCTTCTCGAGGAGTCGATTCGCAGGCAGTCCAGGGGCCTTCGGGAGCCTGTAGCCGGCGTCCGCGAGGTGACCGGTATCGAGCTGGTCGAATCGCTGCGCGAGGTGGACCAGAGGCCCATCGGCCGGACCCCGCGTTCGACCCCGGCCACCTATGTCGGTTTCTGGAACCGGATTCGCCAGATCTTCGCCTCGACCCCCGCGGCCCGCGCTCGAGGGTGGGAGGCGCGGCGCTTCTCCTTCAATGTCGCCGATGGCCGCTGCGATGCCTGTTCCGGGCAGGGCCGCAAACGAATGGAGATGAACTTTCTTCCGGACATGACGGTGGATTGCGAGGTCTGCCTGGGCAGGCGCTTCAACCCCGAGACGCTTGAGATCATCTACAACGGCAAGAGTATCGCCGACGTGCTGGAGCTGACGGTGGAGGAGGGCGTCCGGTTCTTTGACTCTTTCCGCGATCTTACCCGCCCGCTGAGGGCTCTTGATTCCCTGGGTCTTGGTTACCTGACCCTGGGGCAGCCAAGCACCACCCTCTCAGGCGGAGAGGCGCAGCGCGTCAAGCTGGCCGTCGAGCTGTCGAAGACCACCCGGGGACCGGGTCTCTACCTCTTCGATGAGCCGACGACGGGGCTCCATATGAGGGATGTTGCCCGGCTGGTGGAGGTTCTCACGGAGCTTGCGGCCGCCGGACACGCGGTGGTGGTGATCGAACACAACCTCGAGGTCATAGCCGGGGCCGACTGGATGATCGACCTTGGTCCGGGAGGAGGAGACGCCGGGGGTGAGCTGCTCTACCAGGGGCCGGTGGCTGGCCTGTTGGCGGGAGCGCCGGAGTCTCCAACAGCTTCCTGTCTGGAGGCTTTTACCGGAAAATCCCGGGAGTCCTGTGATCTCGCGGTCTGAGGTTTTCCGGCCCGCCGCCCTGCTTGACTTGCGGAGATGGGGACTCCTATACTTCTATTTTCTCTAATGACCATTACCGCCCGAAGGAAACCAGCCATGATCGAGCCGCGTCTTTCAGATTGCGAAATGACCACCCTGGAGGTGATTTGCGCGCTGTGGTGGATTCCCTAGGGATCAGGGAGAGACAATCTCACCC
>CAUZHA010000180.1:0-6452 GCA_963579555.1 Planctomycetes bacterium UBA1146 | reverse complement strand
AGACACCATCATCATCTTCATCTCAGACCACGGCTACCATCTAGGGGAACACTATCTGTGGGGAAAGGTGAGCCTCTTCGAAGAATGCGCCCGGGTTCCGATGATCGTTCGTGTGCCGGGCAGAACGCGGGCCGGGACCTCCGCCTCCGGGCTCACCGAGCTGGTCGACATCTACCCCACTCTCTGCGAGCTCTGCGGAATCAAGGCTCCCGCGCACCTGCAGGGCCAGAGCTTCGCCGCGCTGGTCGACAAGCCCTCCGAGAAAGGCAAGGAAACCGCCTACACAGTGGTCAGCCGCGGCAAGACCCTGGGCCGCTCGATCCGCACCGTCCGCTGGCGCTACGCCGAATGGGGAAGCAGCTCAGAGAGTGAACTCTACGACCTGGAGAAAGATCCGGCGGAACACCACAACCTGGCCGGCAACGACCAGCTCAAGGAGCAACAGGAAAAGATGCGGGCGCTCCTGGAGAAGGCACGTAAGCGAGGTTCCTGAGCCCCAGGCGCTGAGCGCTGGCGCCGGACTTTAACATCCACTGACCTCCCCCCCGGGGGGAATAACGGAGATTCCTGGACATGGCATACACCGACAAATCGACACCTCACGCGGCCATCCTCCTCCTCCTGGCCTGCACGCTCCTGCCTACGGCGTGTAACCGACAAAAGCGCGACCCGGTGGAAGGCGGCGGCGCGACCGTTCAAGGCAAGGAGAGTGTAATGAAAATGAAGAGAGCCGTGGCCGGACACCAGCTCAGCTACCTCCTGCAGGGGCCGGTTGGAGAGAAGCCCGAAAAAGGATGGCCGCTGCTGCTCTTCCTGCACGGCTACGGGGAGTGCGGCGATGACATCGACAAGGTCAGAAAGCACGGGCCCCCCAAGCTGCACGGAATATTCTCCGAGCTGGCCGGCTGCGTGATCGTCTCGCCGCAATGCCCGAATAACAGCTGGTGGAGAGTCGAGGCGCTGAAGACCCTGGTGGAGGAGGTCGTCGAGGCGCGCGGCGATATCGACCCCGCCAGGCTCTATGTTACGGGCCTCAGTATGGGCGGCTACGGTATCTGGAGCTTTATCTCCCACCATCCGGATTTCTTCGCCGCGGCGGTGCCAATCTGCGGCGGCGGCAATCCCTTCAACCTGCCCGCCAACCGGCCACCGGTCAAAAGCGGCATCGAAAACGAGTTCGATCCCGACGGGCTGAAGAAGGCCGCGGGATTGCCGGTCTGGACCTTCCATGGAACCAGGGACGGCTCAGTACCCCTGGCTGAAACAGAGGCGCTGGTCAAGATCCTCAAGAATGCGGGCAGCCGGGAAACCAGGTTCACCTTCTACGAGGGAGCCGGGCACGTGGAAGCCTGGGAGAGAGCCTACGACGACCCGGAAACCTGGAGGTGGCTCTTTTCCAATGGCGTAAAAGAGGCTGGCACTTAAGGATGCGGGCGACGCGCGGTGTGCGGAGTAAAGACAACCCTACCAAACCCCTGCCCCTAGGCCACCCTTTGGCAACCCTCTACCATTGCCTGGCGAATCAGTTTGGTTGGCAGATCATCGTGTAATACGATTGAAAGTCATTCGACTGTTCAGGGGAGTTGATCTGAATCCGGACAGATCCCTCCGGATTTAAGAGCCCGTTATGAAACCGCTTAACCATTGCCTGCTCGCAGCAGCATGCATCCTGCTGCCCTTTTTCACCTCATCCCGCTGCGCAGCACAGGATACGGACAGCCTCCTGCATGCCGGCATGCTCGGCCTTACAATGGACGAGGAGCCGGAGGCCGCAAAGACTCCCCTTGCCATCAGCGGCCCCAGAGCTGAAGAAAAAACCCGCTGGTCCGACAGGAGCGGTGCGGTCATCAGGTATCGAATTGGCGGCCTGCAATATAAAAACGACATCATGACCGCCATGGTCAAATACGCCAGCGACCCCGGGATCGTACCGCTGCTCGGCGTTTCGGTAGAGGGCAGCCTGTGCGACTACTTTTCCGCCCGCGGCACCTTCGACCTGATCTACGGCTTTGGCACCTTGCAGGAAGACCGCCCCGATGGCACACCGCTGGGAATCTGGATTGACGGCGAGTTCGCCCAGCTGTCGCTGAAATACACGGCCCTCTTTCACCTGCCCCCAAGAACCTTCTCAAACGGAAAAGACGGCTACTTCCATCCGTATCTCGGACTCGGAGTCGAGTTCAACTGGTTCTCCCAGACTGTAGACGTCAATAACAGGGCCGACATCTCCCTGGTCTATTCAAGCCACGCCAACGGCTTCGGGGTCCACGCCCTGGCGGGGGTGGAGTATGTCCTTGATGGCTGGTCCATTGGACTCGAGCTCGCCTGGAGCGCGGTCGAGGTAGACTTTGGTGAAGGCGACGCCTCCATAGGAGTCGTCGGCCCGACCGACATCGGCGGCACCACCGCGCTCTTCACCATTGGCTACGATTTCTGAATAGCAGGAAAAACCCGGTGGCGGCCTTAAAAGTAATCGCTTCCATGGCCCTGAATCAGGTTGAACCGCGTGATTCATATCCAGTACGCTGCCCTGAACACTCTCCCTGAAAGGTCGTGGAGAGTGGCCTGGCCACGCCCCTCACTCTTTTTTCCAGAGAAAGAGAGCTATTGAAATGAGACGCCTCCCGGGAAGTCTACGTGCAATAGCCGCGCTTCTATCGATCACCTTCTTCTGTTCCGCCGCTAACGCTCAAAACGGAGATCGACTCCTGCATCCCGGGCTGCTCGGCTATTGCGGTGGGATCGAGAACGAGGTCATCCTGGCCATCCCCGCCGCCAGCGGCCAGGCCTTCGTGGAAGCTCAACCGTACTACTCTGCCGCCAGGAGCGAGCTGAATTTCCGCCTTGGAAATTTTCATTTCAAGAGAGATGGGCTGGATGATTTCTATGGCGGCGTGCCCTTCGTTGGCATCGGATTAACGAATAATAACAGCGACAACTTTTCCGGACGGTTCGCCATGGACTTCGTCTTTGGAGATGAGCAGGGATTATCTCTCTTCATCCTGCCGATGAAATTTAGCGTGCTCTTTCATCCCCCCCTGGCGGGAGACAGTTCGGTTCGGTTCAAACCCTATCTTGGAACCGGCTTTGATTTGAACTTTATATCGGAAACGGATGATTGGGAGGGCCAGGACCTGGATGGATGGGGCGCAGGCATCCATTTCCTGGTGGGAGTCGAGGCGGTTATGGATGAATACTCCCTGGGCCTGGAATTTGGCTACAGCGCTGTCGAAACCCACTTTGACACCTGGCAGGGGTCTGTGTCTTTTGACACAGGCGGATTATCGATCCTGTTCAATCTCGGCATCCCCTTGTGATCAGCTGGAAAAGTCATCGCTGCCGCGGCTTCCATCGCATGCCTTGCAGCCTCTCCCTGGCGGGAATAGAATTCACCCCTGCGAAAACGCGCTCTTCTCAACCAACCAGGTATCCGCAGAAATGACTCACGCCTACAAAAAGCTGTTCAGCGCAGCCGCGCTCGTCTTTATTTCTCTCCAGATCACCGCAGCCGATGACTGGCCTCAATGGCGCGGACCCGCCGGACAGGGCCACAGCGACGCCACCGGCCTGCCAACCGAATGGGACGATAAAAAGAACGTCAGCTGGAAAACCGACCTGCCCGGACGCGGCTGGTCATCTCCGGTCATCTCGGGAGAGCAGGTATGGCTGACGACTGCCCATGAAAAACTCGCCTCCGAAGAAGACGCGAAGGATCGCCTCAAGGCCAATACCGGCGGCCAGCCGCTGATTGTTCTCGAAACGGTCAGGCTGCACGCCATCTGCCTTGACAGGAAGACCGGCAAGATCCTCCATGATATCGAGGTGCTCACCAAGAAGGAGCCCCAATGGGTCCACGAGCTCAACAGCTACGCCTCCCCGACTCCACTGCTCGAAAAGGGCAGGCTCTACTGCCACTTCGGCTCCTACGGTACCGCCTGCGTCGACACAGCGAGCGCGAAGGTCCTCTGGCGTAACCAGGACCTCCACGTCATGCATGAAAACGGACCGGGAAGCACCCCGGTCCTGTGGAAGAACCGGGTCATCTTCCACATGGACGGCAGCGACAAACAGTATATCGCCGGCCTCGATGCGAAGACCGGCAAGCTCGCCTGGAAGACCGAGCGCAGCGGTGAAATGAACAAGAACCCACAGCTGAAGAAGGCCTACGGAACGCCTCTCCTGCTCGAGATAGACAGCAAGGAGCACGTTGTCTCTCCAGCCGCCGACTGGCTCTACGGCTACGATCCCGCCACGGGCAAGGAGCTCTGGAGGCTCAGCTACGGCGTGCTGGGCTTCTCGAACGTTCCCCGGCCGGTCGCGGGAAACGGGATGATCTTCCTCAGCACCAGCTTCATGCGGGCGCAGATCCTAGCCATACGCTATGGAGAGAGCTCTAATCCCTCCATCTCCTGGAGACACAAGCGCAGTGTCCCCAAGACATCCTCGCCCATCCTCATCGGCAAGGAACTCTATTTTGTCAGCGATGCGGGAGGGGTCGTCACCTGCCTGGGCGCTCTCACCGGAAAAGTTCACTGGCAGGAACGAATCAAGGGCAACCATTCCTCCTCCCCCACCTACGCCGACGGCAAGCTCTACTTTCACAGCCGGGAGGGCGTGACCACGGTCATCAAGCCGGGCAAGAGCAAGCTCGAGGTGCTGGCGAACAACCAGCTTCCCGGACGGCATATGTCGAGCCTGGCGATCGCCGGCAACGCCCTCTTCCTGCGTACCGACAAGTCGCTCTACCGCATCGAAAAGAACTGAGGCGGGGCCGTTAAAAACGCGGCCTGGCCTGGCGGAAGGTCGATTCCAAAGGGTGATGATCACGCAAAAATGCCTACTCTGAACCGGACTGTGGATAATAGCTCAAACCTCTGGTCATTTGGTCTATACTGTCGTTAGAGCGAGCCGGGTTCACTGTTTATCAACCGTGCTTTCAACTTGCCCGCCCCGGCTGCAGAACCTGAGGAACGCGACACCATGCTGAACCTCTTCGGCCAGGAACACCGCCTCTGCGACGGCCTCACCCGCCGGGACGCGCTGAAGATCGGCGCTCTCGGATTCGGCGGATTGAGCCTGCCCCAATTGCTGGCGGCCGAGGAGCAGGCCGGAATCGGCAAATCGAACAAGGCCATCATCATGGTCTATATGTGCGGCGCGCCCCCCCACCAGGACATGTACGATCTGAAGATGGACGCGCCGTCGGAAATCCGCGGCGAGTTCAAGCCCATCAAGACCAACGTCGAGGGCATCGAGATCTGCGAGCATCTGCCGCGCATGGCGAAGGTGATGGACAAGCTCATCCCCATTCGCTCGGTCGTCGGCTCGCCTAACGGCGCGCATGATTCCTACATCTGCTACACAGGCCGTCAGAAACCGAACGAAGCCCGCGGCGGCTGGCCGAGTGTCGGCTCCTGCGTCTCGTCCCTGCTGGGCCCCTCCGAGGCGGCGGTTCCGCCCTTTGTCGGACTGACGCCCAAGGCCGGTCATCCGCCCTACGGCTCACCCGGACTTCCCGGCTTCCTCGGACAGCGGCATTCGGCCTTCCGCCCCAACGGGCAGGTCGGCGAGGACATGACCCTCAAGGACATGGACCTTGGACGGCTCGGCAATCGCCGGAGCCTCCTCGAATCCTTCGACACCTTCCGTCGCTCGGCAGATGCGCTCAGGTCGGTCTCCTCGCTCGACCGGCTGCAACAGCGCGCCATGGATATCCTGACCTCCAACAGGCTCGCCAAGGCGTTTGACCTGTCACAGGAAGACCCCAGGACACTCGAGCGCTACGGCAAAGGCGATCCCAAGAAACACGGCGACGGAGCCCCCCTCAACCTGCAGCACTTCCTGCTGGCGAGGCGGCTGGTCGAAGCCGGCTGCCGGGTGGTGACCCTCAACTTCGGACGCTGGGATTTCCACTCGAACAACTTCAAGGAGCTGAAGAACAAGTACCTGCCTCTCTGGGACCAGGGTGTCACCGCCCTGGTCGAGGATCTCCACGAGCGCGGGCTCGACTCCGACGTGTCCCTCGTAACCTGGGGCGAGTTCGGCCGCACCCCGAAGATCAACAAGAATGCCGGGCGGGATCACTGGCCCCAGGTTGGCGGCGCGCTGCTGGCCGGCGGCGGCATGAGGGCCGGCCAGGTGATCGGCTCGACCGACCGCCTTGGCGAGGGACCGAAAGACCGGCCGGTGCACTTTGGCGAGGTCGTCTCAACCCTCTACCACAACATGGGCATCCACGCGCCCACGACCACGGTCAAGGACCTCCAGGGACGTCCCCACTACCTCGTCGACGGCCACCAGCCGATGAAAGAGCTCGTCTGAGAATACCCGGCGGACCCGGAAGACGACTCCACCCGGCATTACTGCCAGCCAATAAAAAGAGGGTACCCGCTCTCGCGGACGCCCTCCCTGGTAAGCCGGCTTCAAGCCGGCCCATTTGTAATGAATACCGA
>CAUZHA010000179.1:0-6462 GCA_963579555.1 Planctomycetes bacterium UBA1146 | reverse complement strand
CTTCATCCTGCCCGCGAAGAAAGAAGCCGAAGAAAACGAAAATGGAAAGAAACCTTCCGGACCCGTCAGCTTCAAAGACGCGCAACAGAACATCTCCTGGCATAAGGGTCGGCTCAAGATCGAAAGCGAACGGCTCGGGGATGGTATCGGCAGTGAAAGCGGCCGGGACAGGAGCAAGGGAAAGAGCTGGCCCGGAAGAACGGTTTTCGTGATCGAAATTCCCGCAAGACCTCCCCGGTTCAAGCCCGGACGAAAAACAGGAAAAGGCGCAGACAAGAGGGCCGCAAAGAAGCCGGGCACTCCCCCTGCGGACGCAAACAGTTAAGAGCGTGGGTCTTAGGGCGTTTCCCATAATCCCCAGAGCTCTCTTTCCCGCGTACGGTTCAACCTTCTGAACAGTACGCGGCCACTAGTGCTTGAGGATGAGGCCTCTCCTACCTATAGTCTGAGAGCGAAGCGCCAGGTGCGCTGGTGGAGAGAAAAGATCTTGAAGAGAACAAGCAGGCCGGCGGCTTGTCACAGCCGGGAAGACCCGAGATGAGTCCGGCTCAGAAGGTGGAAACCCTCGAGTTCAGCCTCACCGCTGCCGACGGCAGAGTCTTCTGCCTCGAGCTGCACGAGGGGAGATCCGTTTTTGCCGGCCGAGATCTCGGGGCCGAGGTCGTGATTCCCGATGGAAGAGTCTCACGGCATCATTCGAGCCTGTCGGTGGAAGACTCCGGCCTCTGGATCGAAGATCTCCACAGCCAGAACGGGACGCTGGTCAACAACGAAAAGGTCCAGAGAGCGCTGCTCCAGGATGGAGACGCGATCAGCCTCGGAGGCTACCAGCTGAGAATTTCCGTCACGGGAATGGAAAACAGCTCGCCGGGGGCGCTTGCCCGCTGCAGCTCCGCCGCGCGAGAGGTGGTCTCCGCGGATTGCGCCGATCTTGATGGCGGCACCGCCAGTGATACCAACCTTGAGCTGTACCTGGGCAGACTGGCCGACCGCCTGGAGGCCGGCTTCCTGGTGGCCTTCCGGGTCGACCAGGCCGAGATGACGGTCAAGCGCCTCGCCCAGCTGAACTTCGAGGCCCGCCAGTTCCATGGCGCGGGCGGCAAACCGGGAAAGCTCCCCAACGAATTCCTCGACTCGGTTATCGACACCGCGGTCCCCGGCTGGCGCAAACGCCCGGACCGGGCCGCGGACGAATATGCGGAAAACGGCGGCGCGTACGCGGCGGCGCCTGTCACTGTTTCCGGCGAGGTGATCGGGCTGGTCTACATCGAGAAGCGCTCGAATTTTGAAACGCTCGATCTAGAGATCCTCTCCGGCTTCTGCGAACGCCTGGGCGGCTTCTTCAAGGAGGAGACGGCGATCGTCATCGAGAAAGACAGCGCGGCGCAGGCTGAGGGTTTCTACAAACGGGTCTCCAGAGAAGATGCCGGCATCGGAAGCTCAGGAGGCATCCGCGCCAAAGGCGGCATAGCCGAGGTTGCCGAGAATCTCGTAGACACTGTCGGCGATCAGGCGGACCTTTAGGTCGCGCACCTGGTCCAGCAGCGGCCCGAAGAAGACGTTGGCATCACGGGACTCGGAGTAGACCGGCTGGCCATCCCCATCGAAGTCCACCGGGTAGCCGCCGAGCTTCTCGTCGTGGCCCGAAAGGATCTTCGCCGAGCGCTCCAGCAGCTGCGGCCCGATGTGCTGGGGAATGTAGCTCCAGGCGTTCATGCCGACGACCCCGAGGTGCCCCAGGCGGCGCTGCTGCTCAACCTCGAGAGCCTTGATGGAGCTGAAGCCGTGTACGATCAGGCGCGGGCCGATGCCGCGCTTGTCGATCTCTTCGAGTACCTGCCACTGGACCCCGACCTGCTGCGCGTTGATCGACTCGGTGCCGATGTTCGGCACCACCAGCTCAAATCCGGTGCGCTCGAGGAATTGCTCGATCTGGTCCGGGTTGGTGCAGGCTGATTCATCGAGCCCGTCGCCGCCGGCGGCGACCTCCTCGAGGCAGCCCTCGAGGACCTTCTTGCGCCCTTCGGCCTCGAGAAAAGCGCGGTATTCCGCCGAGTTTCGGCAATTATCGTCAAAAGGAGAGTGGGTATCGTCGAACATGACGCTCGAGAAGAGATCGATAAATTCCGGCTGGCGCAGCAGCTCGTTCTCTGAAACCACCCCCCCGGGCAGGGTGTGATGGCCGTGGTCGTAATGATGAGTGAGCGCCACCCTCCCGAAGTCCTCATCCCCCTCCTCGGTCAGGACGCTCATGAAGTCGACGGCGAGGCGGGCGTTGCGGATGCAGCGGCGGTGGTAGGCGGCCGGATCTCCGCCATCGGCGGGCAGCTCATGCCCTGCATCGAGATAGCGCGGCAGCTGCTGAAGGATGTAGTGACCGACGGTAGAGAAGATGCCCATCGGCAGGCTCTCGATGGCGTGATCCTCGGCGAAGCGGGCGGCGCCGCGCACGATGCCCTGGATCTGGTCCTGGTCGCTGTAGCCGATACGCGCCATGACGATCTTCTTCTCGCCGCAGCGCTCATACAGTTTCATCGTCGAATCGTAATCAAGTACCAGGGGCATCTTCGCTCGGGCTCCTTGCTGAAAACAGGTTGTGCGCTCCAGCTTGAACAGCCGAAGCGTGACGGAGCATTATGAAATAAAAGAGGCCTGTCGCCAATGCCTTGCCCGGGGGAATTCAACACGCGATCACGCGCTATAGACCGCCGACGGGGAAATCCCCATCGACAGCGAACGAATAGTTTCCTACGATAACGCCGAGATCGATTTCACCACTTCAGCCAATAAGAGAGAAAAACCATGTCTCCAAACCTATTCGCCCGACTCTGGGTGATGATGTTCATCCAGTATTTCTTCTGGGGCGTCTGGTACGTAAGCGCCGGCCCTTACCTCAGCGGCCTGGAGGGATGGACGGGAATTCACATCGGAACGACCTACTCCATGGCGCCGCTGGCTGCCATGATCTCACCCTTTATCGTCGGCATGATCGCCGACCGTTTCTTTTCCACTCAGGTGGTTCTCGGGGTCCTTCATATTCTTGGTGGAGGGCTCCTGTGGGCGGCTGGAGCCAGCACTCTCGGGGAGAACCCGGACCCCTCGACCTTTAACGGCCTGCTCCTGGGCCATTTCCTCTGCTATATGCCGACCCTCGGGCTCTCAAACACCCTGTGCTTCCACAAGATGGACAATCCCGAGAAGCAGTTCCCCTGGATCCGGGTAGCGGGAACCATCGGCTGGATCGCTGGAGGTTTCCTGATCACCCTTGCGGCTCTCGATGTCGCCGATGTCCTTAGAGAATCCGCGGTCTGGATGTTCAAGCTGGGCGCCATCTCGGGAGTCATCCTCGGGCTCTATTGCTTCACCATGCCCAACACTCCCCCCGCCTCCGCCGGCAAGAAGGTGACCGCCCGGGACGTGTTGTGCATCGACGCGATCGAATTGCTGGGCAATCCATCCTTCGCGATCTTCATGATCTGCTCGTTCATCATCTGCATACCGCTCTCCTTCTACTACGCTTTTGCCGCCGCATGCCTCGCCGATGTGGGAGTCGAGGGAGTCACCCTGAAGATGACCTTTGGACAGGTATCCGAGATCTTCTTCATGGTTCTCATGCCGCTCTTCTTCGCCCGGCTCGGGGTCAAGAAAATGCTTCTGGTGGGCATGCTGGCCTGGGCGGCCCGCTACGCCCTGTTCGCCTTTGGCGCGGCTGACCCTGCCAGCCCGGTAACCTCGATGCTCCTGGCGGGAGTCATACTGCATGGCATCTGCTACGACTTCTTCTTCGTCACCGGCCAGATCTACGTCGACAAGGCCGCTCCCAAGGAGATCCGCGGATCCGCCCAGGGCTTCCTTGTCCTCGTGACCCTGGGAGCCGGAATGTTCATCGGCGCCCAGGTCGCAGGGTGGATCAAGGCTGAGAATACCATCGACACTGTCGCCAACTGGAAGACCATCTGGATGTGGCCGGCCGGTATGGCCGCTGTTGTCCTGGTACTCTTCGGGCTGCTGTTCCGCAATCCTCCGGTCGACGACGGCGCGGAAAGCACGGAGACCGCTCCGATAGAAGATGACCCTGGCGGATCGAAGGAGCCCTCCGAGGAAGGAGAGAACGGAAACGATGGAGCTCTCCCCCAGGACGCCGTAACGGAAGCGGAGGCGAGCGACGAAGAGGAGACGGGTAAGGCCGAGGTGGAAGGCGGTGAAGAGGAGCCTCCTCCCATCATGCCCATCGAGGGTGAATGATCACGCCCCGTTGAAGGAAATACGAACCCGGCTCGGCCCTGGACGCCGTGCCGGGCGCTCCTTCCTCAATTGCAGAGGTTATTGCACCCCACCAGCACCTTGCACTCGGTCCCCTCGGCATGAGCCGCGCCGCCCTGGAAGAGATAGATCAGGACACCGACTCCATCGGAGAGATCGATGCTGTTATCCCCGTTGAAGTCATTGAGGGTGACCTCGCCCGCGCCCTCACATGGCAGCTCGGGCGGCTGACCGATAAAAAGGTGGCTCAGGAGACAGACGCCATCGGAGAGGTCGAGGCTCCCGTCGCTGTTACAGTCGCCGGGCACCTGGCGGCCGCCGACGATATCGTAGTCGAAGCCCTCGGCGAAGGTGTCGCAGCCGAATTCATTGCAGACCTCAAGGGTCGCCCAGCCACCGGTCCCGCAATCCGGAGCCGTGATCAACAGGGTGCGCAGGGTCACGCCGCCGGGAAGAATGGAGAAAGTAGCATCATTGCCGCAGACCTTCACCGTGACAGTGTCCGGGTTGCTCAGGTTGCGCGCATCGGCAAAAAAGACGGAGCCGGCGCGGCCCGAATTAGAAATAACACTGGTGATGATCGGGGCGGTGTCGGCGACCGTGTACATGAAGCCCAGGGGGTCGCGGACGCAGCCGCGCACGGTGCAGACCTCGACGAGGGCCGGCCCCTTGTCGGGACAGCGGGGTGCCGTCACCCGCAGGGTCTGGCCATTGGCAAGCACCTCGTGCTCGGCATCATTGCCGCAGACCTTCACGGTCAGCTCCGGCTGATCAAAGTTGTTGCCGATGATCGTGAAGACGGAACCCGAGCCTCCGTTGTTCTCGAGGTAGGTATCGAGGCTCGGGGCCAGGTCGATGATGTTGATCGTACCATCGACGAGGGTGGGCGCCGGGGACACCGAGTTGCCAACTCCATCCGTCATTACGTTCAGCCGTCCGGGCATGCTGCCATTGGCCAGGTCGAGCGTCGTGATGCCGGGAATGACGCTCACATCGATCACGAGCACCAACACCTCGAGGTCCTCGGCGGACTCGAGCCTGGTATTGATACGCGCCTCGCTCAGGGCGAAGACCACTCCGTGGGAAAACTGGCCGGCATCGTTATCGAGTACCCCGGCGCTGAACTCAGGCTCCAGCGGCGCGACAGCGCTCCCCAGCCGTACGCTGGTGATGGTGATGTCGTTGGGGTCGAAGTTCAACGACACGGAGAATCCGTAGATGTCCTGATCAAGGTCGGCCCGGATCGAGATCTCGGCTCCGGTGGTTCCCTGGGGAAGATTCCTTCCTGAAACCTCGAAGCGATTGGCCGCCATCAGGGTGGCCGCGCAGGCCAACACACTCAATATCACCGCAAACTGAAAAGAACGGATCTTACCCATGAGACACCTCAGTATAAATATAGGATTCCTGGTTCGTTTACCCACCGGCCCTGAACCGTCGATCATAGCACTCTAATCCCGCTCACGCAAATTCTGCAGGCGCAGGCAGCCCGCTCCAGGCGTACATCTTAATTGCAGCTATTGGGGCATCCCACGAAGATTCTGCAAGCGACGCCCCCGGCATGGGCTGGCCCGCCCTGGAAGAGATAGACCAGCGTTCCAACACCATCAGAGAGATCGATGCGCGCATCACCATTGAAATCATTCAGGCCGACCTCGCCGGCGCCATCGCAGGGCAGGTCCGCCGGCTGACCAAGGAAGAGATGGCTCAACAGACAGACCCCATCAGAGAGATCGAGGCCGCCATCGCTGTTACAGTCACCGGGCACCTGTCCTCCGCCGACAAGCTCGTATTCAAATCCCTGGGCAACCGTATCGCAGCCGAAAGAATTACAGATCTCGATCGAAGCGAAACCCGCCGAGCCGCAGGGTGGCGCGAAGACCTGCAGGGTCTGGCCATCACCGAGCAGGCGGTGCTCGGCCTCGTTGCCGCAGATCGTGACCCGTAGTCCCTCCTGGTCAAAATTCAACCCAACGACAAGAAAGGTGTCCCCGATACCGCCGATGTTACCCTGGATATGCTTGATGACCGGCAGCAGCCTCCGCAGGGACAAGGCCCCATCGGAAAGCTGCGGCCCCGGAGCCACCGAGTTGCCGCTTCCATCGGTCATGACGTTGCGGCGGCCCGGGAAACCGGCGGCATTGCCCAGGTCCAGAGAGGTGCTGCCGGGCTCCTCGGTGACGACATCGACCACCAGCT
>CAUZHA010000178.1:0-6541 GCA_963579555.1 Planctomycetes bacterium UBA1146 | reverse complement strand
GAAAATGGGAGACAAGTATCGCCTTCGCATCTTTAAGTTTGATCGTCCCGATGGCGTTGAAACGATAGACATCACCAGGGATGCAGAGGATCAGATCGAGGTTGCCGCGGTTGCCGGTAAGCTTGATCACAGCGGGCAGGTGACTGCGATCGGGTCCGCCCTCGATGACCTGGCACGCCGACACGGCAAGGGCAACCTGGCCGGGGTCGTTCTATTCAGCGATTTTGGCCAGAATTCGGGGCCATCTCCCGAGGCCGCCGCTTCCCGCCTTGGAGTTCCGGTTTACACGGTTGGTTTTGGTCCCGAGGCTGTGGTTGACCTCGCCTTGAATCTCCAGGCGCCATTAGTCATGAAGAAGGCTGAGCGTTCGAATATCGCCGTCAACCTGCGCCAGAGCGGGCTCGATGGTCAGACCGTCAAGGTGCGCATCTTGGCGACACCCGTCAGTGGAGATGGGAGTCCCGGAGGTGGTGCTCCGCAGGTGATCCAGGAGAAGGAGGTCAAGCTCAAGGGCGATGTGACGACGCTCGATGTGACCTATACTCCCGCGGTCGCTGGACGTTTTACAATCGCCGCCGAGGTTGAAAAACAGGACGGCGAGGTGATCGATCAGAACAACCGTGGAGAGCGAGAGGTAACGATCCAGGATGATTTCCTGCGCTTGATGTATGTCGAGTATGAGCCGAGCTGGGAATGGCGCTTTATCAAGGAGGTCTTCTATCGCGACAAGCTGGTCGGCGAGAGGGGGTTCAGGACTTTCCTGCGTTCCGCAGATCCCAAGGTACGGCATACGAACAGCCTCTTCCTCCAGACCATGACACCGGCGAGGAGCGAGTTCTTTCAGAATGATGTTATCTTCCTGGGTGACATGCCGGCCTCGACCCTGAGCAGCCGGTTCTGTGAAATGACCAAGGAGTTTGTCGGCAAGTTTGGCGGTGGGCTGGTTGTTATCAGCGGTCCTCGCTTCGGACCCTCTCAGCTCCTGGCGACTCCGCTAGCCGACATGCTTCCGATTATTGCTGATCCCAATTCCAGGCCTGTCGACAAGAGGGAGTTCAGGCCTAAGCTGACCCAGGATGCCTTCTCGGTGCCCTTCATGCAGTTAGGCGAGAGTCCGCAGGAGAGTCTCAAGGCCTGGGCTAACCTTGGAACTGTTCCCTGGTACCAGCCATCACTCAGGCCTCACCCCTTTGCCACGGTCTTGCTGAGCCATCCGACGGATGTCTGCGCTTCAGATGGCCAGACCCGCCAGCCCCTGATCTCTATCAGGCGCTACGGTAAGGGCGAGGTGATCTACCTGGCCTTCAACGAGACCTGGCGGATGCGGCGCAAGTACGGTGAACTCTATTACAGGCAGTTCTGGGGTCAGATGATCCATCGCCTCGGTCTGAGCCACGCTCTTGGCAGCCAGAAGCGGTTTGTCGTTCGAACTGACCGCCAGCGTTACAAAGAGGAGGACAGGGTGGTCCTGTCCATCGAGGCCTACAATAAGGATTTCGAGCCTCTTGGGGAAAAAGATCTCCCGGAGGGAGGGCTCGTAGCACACCATATTACGCCCCAGGGAGGCACCGAGGGTTCCACCAGGATGCTGGTCACCAGCCTGCGCGAAGGTGTCTTTGAAACCGAGCTGCAGGTCCTTGGCGGCGGGGAACACACCCTGAACGTAAAAGACCCGGTTACGGGTGAGGTGAGCAAGATTCAATTCCAGGTGGATAGCATGTCGGCTGAACGCCGCAGCGGTAAACGAAACAGGGTTCTCGAGGGGAGGTTGGCTTCCTCAACGGGCGGTCGAAATTACGAGTTTCACACGGTTTCCAAGCTTGTTGATGAGATCAAGCCGGTACCTCGAAAAGAGGTGACTCTCAAGGTCCTGCCGCTGTGGAATACCTGGCCTGTCTTTATTCTCATCGTGCTCCTGATGCTTGGAGAATGGTTGTTCAGAAAGCTGGTGAACCTGCAATGAGCTCAAAGCTAAAAACCTTACGTTCAAATCTCGAGTCTCTTCGAAGAAGAAGAAGTTCCGTCCGGCTGACGACGGCCTACTCCGGCTTCCTGGCCGCGGCCGTCTGGGTCGTATTCGGCTGCTTCCTGCTCGATTGGGCGCTCGAGATGAATGGCGCGCAGCGCGTGATCCTGATGCTGATCTCAGCCTGGGCGCTGATCTATTCTTTCCGGCGGTATGCCGCTCCATTGCTCCAGAGAAGAGAAAGTCTTTTCCAGACGGCGTTGCTGGTAGAGAAGACGAAAGGGATCGACAGCGACCTCATCGCCGCACTCCAGTTCGAGGAGCCGGGGGCTGAGGGCTGGGGCTCCGCGGAGCTGCAGGATGCGGTGAAGGACAATGTCGCCGAGATGAGCAAAGGCCTTGACGTCTTTGAGGGGTACTCCGCCGACGACCTGGGCAAGCGGGTTGCGGCCTTCCTTGTCAGCGGCCTCGTGGTCGGTTTCCTCGCAGTCACCTACCCGGGTTATACCTCGGCCTTCCTCGATCGATTGCTGCTTGGTATCGAACTGTATCCCACCAATACCACGATCGAGAAGATCGTAATAGGATCCGGAAATAGAGAGGATTTCCGAGGAGAGGACATTAACGTTCGTACCGGAAAGATCATCGATTCGGGGAAGAGTCCCAGGGGCCCGTTCGGAAAGCCTCTCCAGTTCCGAATCGAATGTAAGCAGAAACAAGGTGATCTCCCGGAGAAGATCAAGGTTGAATTCGATGGAACTCTCGAGCCCGACCTGACGCTTAACGACGAGGACAAAGACGGAGTCTACGAGGGTGAGCTTACCCGCCTTACGGAGCCCCTCGACTTCCGGGTCAGGGCGGGAGATGGAGTTACCCATTGGTTTGAAATAGAGCTCATCGCCTTGCCCAGGGTGGATGTTGAACTCGCCTCGACAGATCCCGACTACGCTCGTAAGAAAAATACCGAGGCCGACATGGTCAACAATTGCCCGATGCTCGCCGGCAAAGGGAGGAATTGTGAGGCAGGTAACCTGCAGATAGAGGTCAAGGAGGGGTCCCGGGTTGATGTCGCGCTTCGCAGTAATAAAGATCTCAAGGGGGGTGATGATTCGCCATATATGGAGATTCGTGGGAAAAAATACCCATTTGTCCCCCGCTCCGAAGGGGACAGGAAAATCTGGGATTTGACTGTTACCGACACCCCCCTGGAAGTGGTCCAGAAACGTTTGACGTACAGGATTTATGTCGAAGATACCGACAAGCTGCATCCTGAACCCACGATCGAGGGTATTGTCCAGATTGAGTCCGATAAACCGCCCAGGGTGAGAGCTTCCATGGTTTCACGCTATGTTCTTCCCACGGCAAAGCCTATGATCGACATCAAAGTTGCGGATGATTACGGCTTCAGTAAGGCAAAAATCCTGGTTGAGGTCTCGCGGCAGAAAGAGGAGGCGGAACAGGAAGATCCTGTTTCGATTACTCTCAGCGAAGAGCAGAAGGCCTCTACAGGCTTCAAGGACAGGATTGTTTGTGACCTGACACCGTATGAGCTTGAAAAGGGAGATGTTGTCAGGCTTTTCGTTGAAGTTACCGATGATCGGGGAGACCTGCAGGGCGAATCCTCGAAAAGTGAAGCTTTGAGCATGCAAGTTACAGATCTACCGGGTTTTTTGAAGGCGCTCAACGAGGATGATGAACGAGCGGTTCGCCAGATTGATGCGATCATAGAAAAAGAACTTGGAATTCAAGGAGAATCGCAATGAGACCGATTTTTGACCGATTGAGTCTTCTTACTTTAACTTTCCTCCTGGTTGTCGGACTCTTTTCGCCTGTCCAGGCGCAAGAGGAAGAGAAGGATGACCTTCTGGGGCTTCGTAAGAGGCAGGAAGCCCAGGAGCGTGCCAACGTTCTGGCCAGAGATCTCGTTCAGCGAATTCTCGACATCCAGATGCAGCAGCTTGAAGAAAACGGCCTTTCGGAAGAGCCGTTTTACAAAGACATCGAGCAGATGCGAGACAACATCAGAAAGCTGGTCGAAACAGAGATGAAGGAAGTTGTGGTTCTGCTTCGAGGGGCTTCCAGTAAAGAGGTCGCTGCGCGCCGCGCTGATGTTAAGACGGCCCGTGTGATGATACGGAAGATCATCAAGCGCTTGTATATTGAGCGCCAGAACCTGATGCTGCGTTTGAAGGCAGCCGAGCTCGCAGCTGAAATCAGAAGGCTGATCTCGCACCAGGTCAAGGTGCGCGACGTCACGGGCGAGATTGCAGGGAATGTCGCGGCTCGGCAGGAAGCGCTGGCCCTGACCACGATCCAGGATCAGAGGGATACGAAAGAGCTCTATCTCAGGCTGAAAGAGAGTCTCATCCTCGTGAGCAAATGGGGTGGGGATCTCGGTGCCGGGGCGGCCGATGGCCTGCGGATTCTGAAGGCCGCGGGAACCGATGGAGACTTTGATAATGCAGGCGAGAAGCTCGATGCTTTTGATTATCCGGGCGCTGCTCGCTCGCAGACTCTTGTCATCAAGGGACTCAGGCTGCTGCTGCGGAAGATCGAGGAGACCCAGGGGCTGCTCGGCAGTGATCTCGAGGCGGCCTTGAAGCTCCTGCGTGAATTGATCAAGAAGCAGAACGAGGTTAAGGACACCACGGATAAGTCGAACCTTGAAGAGGATGAAGTTGTTCGCGAGCTCGTAGAGGATCAGACTGAAATTCGCCGTGATCTTAGTGAACTGGTCCCTGTTGTCGATGGTCTCGCCGATTCCAGCACCCTGCTGGCCGCTGCCCGAGCCGCGGCTTACGAGGCGACAGGAAACCTCTTTGATGGGCTCAAGGAAGATGCCCAGCAGAAGCAGGGAGAGGTGCTTGTAAATCTCGGCAATCTCGAGGCCCGCCTTGTTGCGGCGATCGCCCAGCAGGATGAGAAGCGGGATGCTTCGCAGCTTGCCGCCAGGGTCAGGGATCTCGAGGAGGTGAAGAAGAAGCTCCAGGAGACCCGCAAGCAGCAGGATGTTGTTAAGAAGACAGCTGCTCGGGACCTGCCGGCCGCCAGCTCTCTGGGCGAGAAGGTAGCGGAGGGACTCGAGGGAATCGGGGAGGGCAAGGATCTCCCCCCCGTGGTCGATTCAAGATTGCGGGAAGCTGAGAGCACGGTCAGGGAATCCGTCCAGGCACTCGCGGAAGCGGCAAAGTCCGCCGCGGCCGAATTGCCCGAGGTTACCGAGGGAAAACTTGATGACGCGAGCCTGGCGCTCGAACGGGCCAGTGCCGAGGTAGAGGCGGCTCTCGCCGATGCCAAGAGAGAGCAGTTTGCCGTAGAAATCGCCGAGCTTTCACGGGCCGCTGAAGGTCTTGAGAGGGCCGCGGCTTCAGAACGAATTATCGCGAAACAGAGCAAGCTGGCCGAAGAGGGCGAGGGCTTGAAGGCTTCGTTTGCCAAGGAGCTTGTCGACGAGCAGGGCGATATTGAAGCCTTTGTCGTGAAGGCTGCCGAGGGGTTGGCTGTCTTGGCTCCCGAGGTTTCCAAGAAGCTTGAGGGGCTTGTTCCTCAGTTCCAATCCATTCAGAAGAATCTCAAGGCGTCAGGTGAGGCCAAGGGTGAGGAGTCCAAGAAGAAGGCCGCCGCCGCTTATGGAAGCGCCGACGAGGCCGCAAGGGAACTGGCCGAGGCTGCGGCCGAGTTGCGAAAACAGATTGGTGAGACGGCTGAAGAGCTGGCTGCCGAGAGTCTTGAGCAATTGGAAGAGGTTGTCGAGGCTCGTGAATCGGTTGACGAGAGCCTGGCTGAACGCCCTGATGCGATCGGCGATGATCTCGACAATCTGAAGCTTGCCCAGGGACTCGTCAAGCAGGCTCTTGCTGACCAGGACCGGGCCGCGGGGCGTCCCAAGGCGGCCGCTCTCCGTGAGCTCTCTGCGGGCATCCAGGAGGCTCTCGCGGACCAGGGGAAAGCTGATTCGGAGTCTGAAGAGCTGGCCAGCGGTCGTGCTGATACGGCTCTCGATGCCACGGCCACCCAGCAGGAGGTGGCTGAGGAGGCCGAAGGTCTCGCGCAGGGGCTCGAAAGTGGAGAGGCCGGAAAGGGAGAGGACGTTGACTCTATTGAGAAAACGCTGAACGAGGCGGCTGATTCGGCCGCCAAGGCTGCCAGGGCGACCCTCGATGGAGATGTTTCCGTCGCCGAACAGGCCAGCACCGCCGCGCGTGAAGCGTTGCAGGAAGCCTCGAAAACGACCCGGGCCGCCTTGTCGGAGGCGCTTGGCGAGAAGGGCGGAGAGAAGAATGCCGGCGCGCAGGAGAAGGTTGGCGAGGCCTCAGGGCAGGCTGGTGATCTTGTTTCAGAAGCCTCTCCTGAAGCCAGCGTGAGCCTGGCCCGGGCAAGCCAGCAGTCCGCCACCGCTGAGAAGGCCTTGAAGGATAGTGATGAAAGCGGAGCCGATAGTGCGCAGGAATCGGTCAAGAATTCACTTGAGCAGGCTCTCGGAGACCTGCAGCGCGCCATCGATGAGCTCGCTGAAAAAGCTGCAGAGGAAGTAGAGGAAGGCGCTGAAGATGCCGGTTCGCTTGCTGAAGAGGC
>CAUZHA010000177.1:0-6582 GCA_963579555.1 Planctomycetes bacterium UBA1146 | reverse complement strand
ATTCGTAGGTGACGCACCCTATTTCCGTCATTCCGTGATGGTCCCTCACCTCGGCCCCCCACAGCTCAGCAATACGCTTGCGTGTACCAGGAACCAGCCCCCCCGGCTCGCCAGCGACAACAAGAAGTCGAACAGAGCGCCCTGGAAGCTCAATGCTGTTTTCTTCGGCTACCTCGGCCAGGTGAAGGGCGTAGGTAGGTGTACAGCAGACCACGGTGATCTCGTGCTCGAGCAGGTAAGCGAGCCGTCCGACGGAACTCATGCCTCCCCCTGCCAGGCAGAAGTTGCCTAATTGGAGGCCTGCCTCGAAGGCCCCCCAGAACCCAATAAAAGGTCCAAAGGAGAAAGGGAAGAAAATACGGTCCGCCTTCTCAAGGCCTACCCCGACATAGACCTTCTTCCAGCAGTCGATGAACCATTGCCAGCTAGCAGCGGTATCCAGCCAATAAATGGGCTCTCCGGTGGTCCCCGAGGTTCGATGGATGCGAAGGTAGCAATCCAGCTCATAGGTTAGATTCGATCCATAAGGGGAAAATTTTTCCTGGTCGGCCTGGAGCTCTGATTTCTCTGTAAACGGAAGCTTTTTGAGCAGCTCTTCAAGGCCTCCGCCCTCGTCCAGGTCGGATATTTTGAAACCAGATTTATCTAATTTGTGCCGATAAAAACTATTGCTGGGATAGATCTCTTTCAGGAGATCCGTCAGCTTCCCCAGCTGAAGTCTTTTCAAGTCGTCGCGTTCATCTTCGATGGACATATTGCTGCCAGAATGGACCTGTTCACTGAGCTCTGGGCCGGCCGCAAAGCCGCCGACCTCACACAAGGATTATATTTTTACTCGGCTATAAAACCAAGCCCCTCAGCCCCGGGTAAGGCCGGTTTATAAGAAAACTGGAAATGAGCCCAGGAGGTTCGTTTTCACATAGAGAGGACCCTGAACACTCATGAATAATACACGAATCCACTCCATCGTCAGCACAAGCCTGCTGGCCTGCGCCATCTTCCTGTCCTTCACCTTCGGATTCGCTGAAGATTCAGGCCCCCTGGCCCCTGAAACCTTCTCCGGCCACTCAAGCTGGATCACATCCATCGCTGTTTCAGGAAACGGGGAGGTCCTTGCCGCCGGAGGTGGAGAGACGCTGACGATCAAGCCGGGGCAGGCCAGTTTTTTCGACACCGGATCAGGAACAAAACTTAGCGGCTTCCAGCCGCACAAGAGCACCGTCTGGTCCGTCTCGATCTCTCCTGACGGAGAGACCCTTGCAACCGCTGGAACGGACAAGCTGATCAAGCTCTGGCGCACGCAATTGGGCGGAAAAATGAAGCTGACCAGCACCATGGAAGGACACAAGAACTGGGTCACCGCCATCAGCTTCTCCCCGGATGGAAAGCTCATCGCCTCTGCCAGCGAAGATACGACCGCCAAAATCTGGGATGTGCCCACCGGGAAGCTCCTTGGAGACCTGGCCGGACACGCAGGCACGGTTCGCACGGTTGCCTTTTCCCCGGACGGAAGGTGGATTGCCACCGGGTCGTTTGACAAGACAGTAAGGCTCTGGGATGTCGCCTCACGTACAGAGAAGGCCAAGATAGATGCCCATGAAGATGCGATCTGGTGCGTCAGCTTCAGCCCTGATGGAAAAACGCTCGCGACAGCCGGAGCCGACAACATGATCAGGCTCTGGAGCATCACCCCCTCGGACGCGGGCGTCTCGGCGGCAAAGAAGGCTGAATGGAAGGCGCATCAGAACTGGGTCACCGCCGTCGCCTTTTCCCCTGATGGAAAGCTGCTGGCCAGCTCGAGCTTTGATCACAAGGTGAAGCTCTGGGATGCGTCTCAAGGCAAACACTATGCCACCCTGGCCAAGCCGGGTTGCACGACCTGGTGCGTAACCTTCTCGAGAGATGGCAAGACCCTCTACTGCGGGACCAGCAGCAAGCCCGGCAAGGAAGACACTCTCCTTCGTTGCCCGGTCCCCGCCGCGCCTGTTGAGGACCCCGAGGAGATTGCCCGCATGAAGCTCGAAGCCGAAAGAAAAGCTCGCCGGGAGGCCGAGGCCCTGGCCCGGGAAAAAGACGAGGAAGCAAAGAAAGCCCAGGAGACGAAGGCCAAGGCTGAAGCTGAGGCTAAAAAGAAGACCGAGGAAGCGAAGAAGAAGGCTGACGCTGCGCGAGCGGCTGTGGCGGAGGCGGAGAAAAACAAACAAGCATCCATCAAGGCCGCGGCGGCGGCAAAGGCGGCCAGTGATAGCGCCGCAACGGCCGCCGCAACCGCGGCCAGGGCGACAGCAGAAGACGCGGCGGCCAGAAAAGCTGCGGCGGAAGCCGACGCCACCCTCAAGCAGGCGGCAGACGACGCCAGGAAGGCTGTCGAGGCGGCCGAGAAGGCAAAGAAGGCTCTCGAATAGAGCTGCATTCCTGGCTGCTCGCTATCTGCGGAAAACAAAAAAGGCCGTGAGGACCCGTCCGGAACTCACGGCCTTAAACTGTTTTCCTTCTGAGCGCTGCCTCAGGCGGCATCTCCCACCGTGCAATCAACAGCCTCTTCAGGAAGCGCGGGCCCCCCAATAAAGAGATAGTTGAGCATATAGACTGCGTCCGAGAGATCAATGTCATTGTCGCTATTGACATCGCCGGCGGCCCTGCAGGTCATGGCGTTCCCGAGGAAAAGCTCGCTGAGAATAGCCATGGGGTCCGAAATGTCGTGGGCGTGGTCCTGGTTTACGTCGCCGGTCTGGGCCTGGAAGGCCGGGAGGTCATAATCAAAACGGGCACTCGTATTGCAGGTGTAGGAAAAAGTGCCCCCAGCAAATTCGCCCTCGCCGACAAGGTGCATGATCACCGAACCGATGCTCCCGCTGCCGTGAATGGTGCCTTCTTCGACCGCGGTCAGATTCACAGGCGAGACAAAGCCGACCTGCCAGAGCTCGCTGTCATCGAATTCGATCTGGAAGGTGGCCTCGACCGCGAAGCCCCGCGTTTCGGCGTCGTAGGTCCCTACGGCATTCTCGCCATCTTCGGTAACCAGAGTGATGGTGATCGGGCCGGTGCTCATCCCAAAGAGCGTGACGGGGTCGATCTCCTGGTGCCAGGAGGCCAGGGCCGCGGTGCCCGCGTCCTCATCGACCACCAGCTCAAAGCTTCCGCCCACGATATTCATATCTACTGTCGCTCCGCTGAGCTCGAGAGGGAACTGGATGGTGTAATTGTTCGGACCGATCGTCGGATCAAAGATAGCTGTCCTGGCGACAGGGTCTGCGAACAGGCTGGTTGACAATGCGAGGAGGATGACGCTACAAGCGAAGAAGGTTTTCATGTTCCGTCCCTTTTGTCTGCCGCCTCCGGATCGGAGGCGTTTGACACTGAAAATATCGTTCTCCTGGATGCTCCTGAGGCGACAACACATCGCTACCGGAATCGGCACAGGCGCGGTAAAAAGCCCAGTTGTTTAAATATACGTAGCCGTCAATGGAACAGACTCCGGAGGTGATGTCAATCCAATTTGGACCCCGCCAGAGGTTTGGGAGGAGCCCCTGCAAAGGGGGTTGCCGCACGAACGAATTCCGGTTCAGGCGCCGAGATTGGCAACCCAGAGGGCGAGGAGAATTACCGCGACCACTCCCAGGCAACTCAGGACAAAACCAATAATATCCATCGAGCCTGGGCGCTGGATCTCGAGCGAACTCCCCGGGAACAGCTTCTTATGATCAAACCGGTCCGGTGAAGCATAAGAAAGCTCGAGCTCCCGCTTGTCTTTTTCAGGGTCCGGCTCTGTGGGAGTTTTCATCTTCACGTAAAATCGATCCAGGGACTCCTTGCCGTTGGGCCTGGTGAGAAGGCTGGCGATGATCATGACGAGGAAAGGAACCATGACCTTGAGAGGGAGCCTCAGGGCCTCTACGGCCTCTCTCGAAAGCCCCTGGAGGTCTACTCCGATGGCTCCATAAAGAAGGAAATCGAAATTGAAGAAGCCCTTACCCAGAAATCGTGTCTCCGGACCATAGCGCCTCGTTACGACCCGGGCGCCTGAATCGTCCTCCCGGGTCGTAACGACGACCGGCTTTTCAGGCCCGCTCAGTCGAACGAACCCATCCTTCCAGAATACGGACCGCGGGGCTGTTGTCCGGGTCTCCATGAAATCCTCGCCTGCCTTCAATTCTTTCGGCTCCAGGGCCCCGGGTTCTTTTTCTGCCTTCGACCGCCAGGCCTGAATCTTGAGGCCCCTTCGGGCGACATCGGCAGGACTCGCAGGGCGCGTCACGGTCCGGCTGACCTCCGCGGTCGTCACAGCATATCTTTGATTCTCCCGCAGACCCGGAACGAGAGGGAGCAGCATCGGCAGCAGGACAAAAACGATTGAGGAAAAGATGACGGTAATCCACGCGGCCCGTTTTGTCCCCCGGCGCCAAAACATTCCAATCCAGAACGGGGCGGCAAATATGACCGGGATCTCCCAGGCATTTTTGAGCTGCCCAAAAACATCGTAACTTGCCAGGGACAGGAATACGGCCCCGGCGATGATGACGACGCCGACGACCCGGCCTGCGAGCAAATAGCGCTCCTCGCTCGCATCCTTGTTCAGGTAGGCTGCATAACAATTCCTCACCACGAGGGCGGAGGTCACCAGCATATAGCAGTCGGCGGATGACATCAGGGCGGCCAGGAGGCAGGCGACCATCAGCCCGACAAGGCCGATGTCCAAGGGGCCGAGAAGTTTTACCGCCGCGAGGCCCCAGACCTTATCCGGATCTTTGCCAATTTCCGGATCGACGGACAACAGGGCCAGCATGATCAAGCCGGTCAAAGCCCAGCCCACCGTGCAGAAACGTTTGAGGAAGTTGCCGACAACCAGCCCGACCCTGGCGGAATTTTCAGACTTGGCCGAACCCCCTCCAGTAGCGATGAAATGAGGCTGGACTACGATCCCGACAAGATTGAGAAGAAAGATGCAGACTATGTAGTAAAGCGGGAACTCATTGCCGGCCAGTTGGAAGGCAGCTGCGGGCAATTGCTCGTGGAGGTGTTTAAATCCGGCCATCAATCCTTCACTGGCCGGATCGCCGAAATTTTCGACAAGCAGCGCGAGCCCAAAAGGGATCAGGAGAACGGAAAGAACAATGATGAAAAAACCCTGTATCAAGTCCGTCCAGTAGGCCGCCCGCAAACCACCAAGAACGCCATAAACGACAACTACGAGTCCAATAACCGGCAGGAGGATTGTCTTCAGCGACCCATCCACCTGCCCTGGCGCGATCAGGGGCTCACAAACCTTGCTGACTGCCGTGAAGGCGACAGAAAGGTAGAGCATGTAAAATACGATCCCGAATACGGAATAGGCAGCCCCGAGAGCCCGGCTTTCGTATCTTTCAACAAACCAGTCCCCAAGAGTCAGGTGCCGCATACGGCGATACCAGACCGCGAAGATCCAGTAGAACGGGGTCACCAGGAGCCAGAATAAAACGCTCCAGATTCCGCTGAAACCGCTGGTGTAGGTATTCCTGCCTACACTTACCGGGTCATTGGCTCCTGTGCCGGCCCCGAATGCGGCAAAGGTCTGGAATAGTTTCCCAAAAGTTCTTCCGCCGAGGAAAAGGTCCTCCTGGTGTTTCACCTTCTTCATGCACCAGACTCCGATGGCTGCCATGGCGAGGAAATAAACGGCCAGGACGATATAATCGATCAGTGACATGCGGCACTCTCTGGATGCGGCGGGGTTGTCGTCGATCTTTTTCGCCTCGGCGCATAGGAGTTGTCAAGCAGAACATTGCCACCGGGCCTTGGGTTTCGGTACACTTCTGCCCCTATGGCACGAATCAACGATCACTACCAGAAACTTTCCGCTGGCTACCTGTTTCCGGAAATCGTCAGGCGGGTCCAGGCGTTTTCACAAGAGAACCCTGCGGCCGACCTGATCAAGCTTGGCATCGGGGACGTCACCCGGCCGCTTCCTTCGGCCGTCATCCAGGCATTCCAGGATGGCGTAGCCGAGATGGCCTCCGTGGAGACCTTCAGGGGTTACGGCCCCGAGCAGGGCCACCTCTTCCTGCGCGAGCTCATCGCGGCGAATGATTACGCCTCAAGAAACGTGGCAATCGAGCCGGATGAGATCTTTGTTTCAGATGGAGCCAAGTGCGACTGCGGCAACATACAGGAAATCTTCTCTGTGGACTGCAGGGTGGCCGTGGCCGATCCGGTCTACCCGGTCTACATCGACACCAATGTCATGGCCGGCCGCACGGGACCTCCCGATGACCGCGGCTGCTATGAAAACATCCTCTACATGCCCTGCACCGAGGAGAATGGGTTCCAACCCGAGATTCCGGATGTGGCGGTGGACCTGGTCTACCTCTGTTCGCCCAACAACCCGACAGGGACAGCGGCTACCCGGGAACAGCTATCGGCGTGGGTCGCGTACGCGAGAGGTTGCGGGGCCGTCATTCTCTATGATGCCGCTTACGAGGCCTACATCAGCGACCCGGACCTCCCCCGCTCCATCTATGAGATTGAAGGCGCCAGGGATGTGGCGATCGAGTTCCGGAGCTTCTCAAAAACTGCCGGCTTCACGGGGACTAGATGCGCCTTTAT
>CAUZHA010000176.1:0-6704 GCA_963579555.1 Planctomycetes bacterium UBA1146 | reverse complement strand
ATCCGAGGCGGTCAACGATTTTCTGATCGATTTCATTCGGCGGAATAAGGATCGTCCCTTCCTGGCCTATTACCCGATGATGCTGGTCCACGGTCCGTTTCTCCCCACACCGTTGAATAAGGCGAATGCTCCCAAGGGCAAGACAGAGCTCTATGCCGGCATGGTGACCTACATGGATCGCCTCGTGGGTAAGCTGGTCGCCGCGGTCGATGAGCTCGGTATCGGCGGCCGGACGATGATCATCTTTACCGGGGACAATGGCTCCTCTGCGTCCGGGACGCTGCGCGGCAAGCCCTATCCCAAGGGCAAGGGCAGGACGAATAACTGGGGCGTTCATATGCCCTTCCTGGTGCGGGCCCCCATGTTCAGCAAGGGAGGTGTGAGCACCCGGGATCTCATCGATTTCACCGACATGCTGCCCACCTTCTCCGAACTCGCGGGAGGCGAACTCCCCGCCGGGGTCAAGCTGGACGGCCGCTCCTTCGTTTCGTCCCTGCGCGGTGACAAGTCGGCGGAGGGCAAACGCGAGTGGATCTTCGCCCAGGTTGAGAATCGCAGGACCATTCGCGACAAACGATATAAGCTGGATTCCACCGGAGCCTTCTGGGATCTGGAGAGAGACTATCTCGAGAAGAACGACCTGCGCGGGAGCGCCGATCCGGAGGTGGCCGGCGCGCGCGCGCGCCTCGGGAAGGCGCTGGCCTCGCTACCCGCGAATGCGGTAGAGCCTTTTGAAGGCTACAAGAAAGCGGGAGGCAAGAACAAATCTGCGAAGCCAAAGAGGGAGCGGAGAAACAAAAAGAAAAGCGGCCGGGAATGAGAGTGATTTCATTGGAAGGAAAGCTATGAGACCTGTTGGACGATCGATATTTTTTATCATGTTCCTTCTTGCTGTTGCCCCGGGGACGGCTCTTCCCGCGGCCGATGGCAAGCCGAATGTGCTGATCATTTTTACTGATCAGTGGCGCGCCCAGGCCCTGGGCTGCAATGGCGACCCGAATGCCAGGACGCCGAATCTTGACCGCCTGGCGGGAGCTGGCGCCAATTTTCGCCGCTGCTACGCCACCAACCCCGTGTGCTCACCGGCCAAGGCGGCCTTCCAGACCGGTCGCTATCCGCACCAGAACGGAGTGATCAACAACGGGATCTATCTGCCCGAGACGAAGGACAGCCTGGCCCATTGTTTCTCGCGGGCGGGCTATTCGACCGGCTACATCGGAAAGTGGCATCTCGATGGGCAGTCCAAGCCGGGCTTTGTGAAGCCCGGGCGGCGCCAGGGCTACAAATTCTTCGAGGGGTTTAACCGGGGACATTGGTATTACCAGTCGAAGAAGCTCGAGGGCGCCCGCTATTTCACCGATGTTGGAAAGCTCATCAAGCCTGAGGAGTTCGAGTCGATCTACCAGACCGATCTTGCGATCCGCTATATGAAGAGAAACAAGGAGAAGCCTTTTCTGCTCTTTCTCTCTTATGGAACGCCCCATACTCCCTACGCGCCGCCGAAGCCTTTCGACCATTACAAGCCGGCTGATCTCAAGTGGAGACCCAACGTCAGCGAGAAAATACGGCAGCGATACGCGAAGGGACTCTGCGGCTACTACGGCCTGATCGAGATGCTCGACCACGAGGTCGGCCGCCTGGTGAGGTCGATGAAAGAAGAGGGGCTCCTGGAGAAGACGATTATCTTTTTCACCTCCGACCACGGGGACTCCCACGGCTCTCACGGACTGCAGCACAAGGGCCATCCGGAGGAGGAATCCACCGGGATCCCTCTTATTCTTCATGGTCCGGGGGTCAGGAAAGGCCTGGTGAGCCAGGTCCTCGCTTCGCAGATCGATTTTGCCCCGACCCTGCTCTCCATGGCTGGTATTCCGGTTCCCGCGAGTATGACGGGGCGCAACCTGTCGTCTGCGGTCGCCGGCGAGAAGCTGGATGTGCCGTGGGTCTACCTTGAAGGGAAGATGCAGCAGGTGGGCGTGAGGGAGGCCGCCGCTACTCGCAACGCCGGCGGGCGGGTCGTCGCCTCGGCCTGGCGAACGCTGGTCACACCGAGGTACAAGCTGGCGGTCGATTCGCGTCTGAAGGTGCGGTTGCTGGTTGATCTCGAAAAGGACCCCTACGAATTGAAGAATCTCGCCACGGAACCTTCTCTCGAGAAGGTGCGTGGAGATCTTCTTGCGAAGCTCAGGGAGGTCGGGAAGTCGACCGGCGATCCGTTTCCGCGACCCCTGGCGAAGCCGAAGACCAGGTGAGCGTTTCACAGGGAAGAGTTGAAGACACGATGGGCCGCTCCCATCCTGAACCAAGGTAGCAGACAGGAAAGAGTCATATGAAGAAAAACCACGATACCCGGTCCGGTTCCAGGCGGTTGGCAGTTGCGGGCCTTGTCGTTCTGCTCTGCGGCTGCGCATTGAGCGCCGCGGACGAGCGGCCCAATATCGTTCTGATCATGGTCGATGATATGGGCTTTTCAGATCTCGGGTGTTATGGAGGGGAGGTCGACACCCCGAATCTTGACAGGCTCGCGTCTTCCGGTCTGCGCTTCAGCCAGTTCTACAATGGTGCCAAGTGTTCCCAGTCACGCAGCATGCTGTTGACCGGGCGCTATTTTACCGAGGCGGGTATGAATCTCTCCGGCAGCGCGACCATCGCTGAGGCGCTTGGCGGCGCCGGCTATACAACGCTGATGACTGGAAAGTGGCATCTCCAGAGCCATCCTGTCGACGTGGGTTTCAGTCGTTATTTCGGACATCTGAGCGGGGCGACCAATTTTTTTCGCGGCGACAACACCTTCCGCCTGGACAAGGAGACCTTCAAGGTACCGAAGGAAGGCTTCTACACGACCGATGCGAATACCGACTACGCGATTCAATTTCTCGAGGAGACGAAGGACAGCAAGAAGCCGTTCTTTCTCTATATCGCCTATAACGCGCCGCACTATCCCCTGATGGCTCACAAGGAGGACATCGCGAAGTATCGCGGGAGGTTTTCCGAAGGCTGGGATGTCCTGCGTCGCAGGAGGTACAAGCGAGTGAAGGAGCTTGGACTTCTCGGCGGAGACTGGCCACTGACCCCTCGTCCGAAGGACATTCCTTCCTGGGATTCTCTCAGCGAGAAGGACCGCAAATGGGAGGCCTATACCATGGAGGTCTACGCCGCCATGATTGACCGGGTCGACCAGAACATCGGCAGGCTGATGAAGAAGATCAACACGCTTGGCGCATCGGAGAACACCCTCTTCATGTTCCTCAGTGACAATGGGGGGTGTCCATTTCAGCGTACGAAAACGAAACGTGATGTTCCCGGGCACACTCCCGAGTCCTACATTACCTACCACAAGCCCTGGGCCAACCTCAGCAATACTCCGTTTCGCCTCTACAAGCAGAACCAGCACGAGGGCGGGATCTCGACCCCATTGATCGTTCACTGGCCCCGGGTGATCAGCAAGGGCGGAAACGTCACCCATGCGATGGGGCATATCACCGATCTCATGGCCACCTGCCTGGAGGTCGCGGGAGCGAAATATCCGAAAACCAACAGCCGCGGGCAGAAGGTCTTGCCGATGAGGGGGAGCTCGCTGGCGCCCATCTTCAGGGGAGGGACGCGCGAGGCGACCGACCCGCTCTTCTTTCACTTCAGCAGCAACCGGGCGGTTCGAAGCGGCAAGTGGAAGCTCTCCTGGGCGGGCAAGGGGCCCTGGGAGCTCTACAATATGGACAAGGATCGCACCGAGCTGGTTGATCTCTCCGGTAAGTTCGCCAGTCGCGCACGGGAGATGGCTGCCTCGTGGGAGCAATGGTTCAAGGCCTCCAGCGGAGGTAAATTCAAAGGCGGTGGCGGCAACAGGAAGAACCGGAAGAACAACAAGAAGGACAGGAAACAGACAAAACCGGCGGAAGGAGAATGACGCCGTCTCGCCAGGTGAATGAAATGAAAGACATGACCAGATTCCTCCCCCTCTATTTTTTACTGGCGCTCGGCTTTGCCGGCTCGAACTCTGCCGTGTCTGGAGTGCTGAAACGCCCCAACATTCTTTTCATCATGAGCGACGACCACACCTCGCAGGCCTTCGGGGTCTACGGCTCCAGGCTGGCGAAGCTCAATCCGACCCCGGTGATCGACCGGCTGGCGAAGGAGGGGATGCTCTTTGAAAACTGCTTCTGCAATAACTCCATCTGCACCCCGAGCCGCGCCTCGATCATCACCGGGCAGTACAGCCAGGCCAACGGGGTGCTGACGCTCCGGGGCAGAATCCCGCCGGCTCGGCAATTCCTGCCAACCCTCATGCGCCAGGCCGGCTACCTGACCGCCATGGTCGGCAAATGGCATCTCAAGGAGGAGCCGGCGGCCTTTGACTATTACAAGGTTCTGCCGGGGCAGGGTAAATATCACGACCCTATCTTCAGGGTCCAGGGCAAGGCGAAGTGGCCGAAGAATACAGTTTCCCACAAGGGCCAGCACTCATCCGACGCCATCACCGACAGCTCGCTCGCCTGGCTGCGGGCAAGGGACAAGAGCAAGCCCTTCTTCCTCATGCACCATTTCAAGGCTCCGCACGATATGTTTGACAACGCCCGGCGCTACGATACATACCTGGAGGATGTCGAGATTCCTGAGCCCGAGAGCCTCTACGAGCGTGGAAATCACGGGTCGGTGGCGACCCGGGGGGTGAACGACAGCCTCCTGCGTGAAATCGGCACCAGCGTTTCCAAGCGCCATATTAAGCGCAATATGGGAAAGCATATGAAGGTGGACCCGTCGCTTGGCGATCGGGAATACACGAAGCTGGCCTACCAGCGCTACCTCAAGCGCTACCTGCGCTGCGTCAAGGGAGTGGATGACAATGTCGGGAGGTTGTTCAGGTACCTCGAAGCCGAGGGGTTGATGGACGAGACGGTGATCATCTACACCGGCGACCAGGGCTTCATGCTCGGCGAGCACGACTATATCGACAAGCGCTGGATGTACGAGGAGTCGATGAGGATGCCGCTCCTGGTGCGTTACCCATCGATGATCAAGGCCGGCAGCCGCAACAACGAGCTGGTGAACAACACGGACTTCGCGCCGACGATCCTCGCCCTGGCTGGAGTGAAGACGCCCGCCTACATGCAGGGCAGGAGCTTCAGCGAGATGCTGCGCGGCAGCATCCCCGGGGATTGGCGCACCGCGACCTATTACCGCTACTGGATGCACATGGCGCATCACTGGAACCCGGCGCATTTCGGCATACGGACGAAGAGGCATAAGCTCATCTTTTATTACGGTCTTCCCATCAGCGGCAAGGAGAACGCCACCCTTCCCGCGTGGGAGCTCTACGATATGGAGAAAGATCCGCGCGAGATGAACAATGTCTACGCCGCCCCCGGCTACTCTATGACCCGGACGAAGCTCAAGGCTGAGCTGAAGAGGGTTCGCAGCGAGCTGAAGGAGGAAGATACCTCTGCGGCTATCAGGGAGGTTCTGGAGAAACACTGGAAGGACTGACCTTGAATCCAGATGAACCGAAGGAGCTGGAGAACCCGATGAGTTCTGGAGACAGGAGAAGCAGTCCCCAGGCAGCCGCGCTTGCCGATGTTCCGGCCCGTCTGAAGTACAACAGGCTTTTTCTCAAGCTGCTGGTCCGGGGGTTCAACGAGGAAGACTGGCTCCGGCTTCCAGCGGAAGGTCTGAGCAACGCTCTCTGGGTTCTGGGGCACCTGGCCTGGGGCAGGATGACCCTCCTGCGGAGGTTGGGAGAGGAGCTTCCAGGGGAAGCTTGGGAGAACCATTTCAGCATTGGAAGCCGGGTGGAGGGCTCCCCTGGAATTTCTGCCAGCGAGCTCCTGGATAAATTCACTCTGTTGGGACGCCTGCTGGTGGATCGACTCGAATCGATGGAGCAGGAGAGCCTGGGCAGTCCCCTGGAAAAGCCGATGCCTGATGGGACGAATACCGTGGCGGGGCTTGTTCGCTTCATGTGTTTTCACGAATCTTACCATCTCGGGCAGATGGGATTGCTTCGACGTCTGAACGGTAAGCCAGGGCTTGCCTGATGGATGTTGCTGTTAAGTAAGCTATCTGTTCGATAGGTAGAGCTACGAATTCCGCTAGTAGCGAAAACTTACCCAATTCAATTGGAGCGGAGCAGTTTGACCTATATCTTTGAAATGTGGGTAATTAGGCGATGACTTCCGCTTGGAGGGAATCGAACTGTTGTTGTTCAAAGTACTTGGGTGATTGCGATGCGGTCCTGGACCAGCCTGGATAAAGCTCTGCCGGCCGTGGTTCTCTGTCTGACAGTTTTTTCTGGTAACTGTCTGCAGGCCACGGAGTTCCGGCGCGGCGATTTCAATTCGGACGGGCGCAGTGATATCGGCGACGGTATCTCTGTCTTCAACCATCTTTTCTATGGTGCGAATGGTCCCCTATGCCGTGACGCGGCTGACTACAACGACGATGGAAGAAACGATATCGCCGATGGAGTCTACCTGCTCACCTATCTTTTTCTTGGCGGCCGCCAGCCGCCGGATCCCTTCACTGAATGCGCTGAGGATCCCACCCCGGATGGGCTTGGCTGCGAGATCTACGTTCCCTGTATGGATCCCGGGGAGGTTCCCGATTTCGACGGGGACGGGGTCAGCGATTTTCTCGACAATTGCCTGGAGGTTCCCAACCCGGACCAGACCGACACGGATGCCGATGGACTTGGAGACATCTGCGATGAG
>CAUZHA010000175.1:0-6717 GCA_963579555.1 Planctomycetes bacterium UBA1146 | reverse complement strand
AAGGAAGTACCCATGTCGAAACCCATGGATAGACGTACCATGCTCAAGGGAGCCGGCTTCGCCGTAGCCCTGCCTCTTCTTGATGCGATGATTCCAGCATCAGCCGCTTTTGGACGGAATTCAAAAGCCTACAAAGGCCCCATGAGGTTCCTGGGTACTGGAACGCCCCTGGGAATGCATCCGTCAAACTTCCATCCGAAGATGGCGACACGGGATTACGAGGTACCTCGGTCACTCACGGCGATCGAGCACCTCCGTAACGACTTCACCGTCTTCAGCAACCTGGATCACGGCCTCAGCGGCGGCCACTACAGCAACCACACCCTCTTCAGTGGTGTGAAGGTCGAAGAGCACAAAGATCACGACGAAGGCAACGTCACTATCGACCAGCGCTACGCCGAGCATGTCTTCTCTCAGACCCGCTACAGCTCTCTCTGCCTCTGGAACAGTGATTATTCCTGGACCCGGCGCGGCGTCAAGGTGCCCTCGATCAAGTCTACCCCGCATGCCTTCGCCCTGCTGTTCGAAGACACATCGGGAATCAGCTCCAAGCGCAGGCGCCGCAACAAGTCCAAGTTCTCAGCCTACCCGGAAGAGTCCACCGCCGACCTGGAGGCCCGCAACAGTATTCTCGATGCGATTCGAGGCGATGCGAAGTCACTTGAAGCGCGCCTGGGAACGGCCGACCGCAACAAGCTGGATGAATACTTCACCTCCATTCGCGAGGTTGAGCGCAAGCTGGAGTCGGATATCAAATGGTCAAAGATTCCCAAGCCGAAGGTCGACTTCTCACCCAAGAGCGCGTCCAATCGCGACCTCGAAAAAGCCTACGAATCCTGGTATGACCTGGCCTACCTGGCCTTCAAGACGGACTCTACCCGGTCGATTATCATCGGCTCGCCCGGCGGCGGCAACTTCAACATACCGGGCGTAAACAAGGGGTACCATGACCTCTCTCACCACGGGCACAAAGATGAAAACATCAAACAGCTCAGCCTGATCGACCAGGTTCACCTCCGCTCCTGGGGCCGCTTTGTCGAGAAGCTCAAGGCGACCAAGGAGGCGGATGGCCGCACCATGCTCGACTCCACCATCACGATGCTGGGATCCGGCATGGGAGATGGAGCCAGGCACAACAACGAGAACCTGCCCCTGGTGATGGCCGGCGGCGGCTGGCGCCACGGCTCGCACATCAACGTATTCAAGCGGCAAAAACTCAACAGTCTCTACCTGAGTGTTCTCCAGCGACTGGGAGTCAAGACCCGCAAGTTCAACACTGTTGAGACCTCCTTCACAGGACTGAAGTAAGCGCCATGGGAGCCTGTCGTTCGCTTCTGTTCACGCTTGCTCTTCTTTGCTGCGCGCTCTCGAACGCGTTGGCAGAGGATATCAACTACACCTCCGGGTACAAGGCCAAGCTGAAGCCTTTCCTGGAGAAGAATTGTTTCCGCTGCCACGGGGAAAAGGTCCAGGAGGCGAAGCTTCGCCTGGATACGGCGAAGTTCAAGCCGACAGACCCTGACAGTTACGATTTCTGGCAAAACGTCCTCGACCGGGTCGCAAGCGGCGAGATGCCCCCCCAGAAGGTCAAGGGCGCCCGAACAGTGGTAGCCAAGCCCGACCCCGCCCTGGAAGTCGAGGCCGAGAAGATCTCAGAGTGGCTCACCAAGGCCCTCGAGCAGGCTTCCGCCCAGGCCTCCAAGGCCATCCGCGCCAAGGGAAAAGGTACCCTCCGGCGCCTCAGCAGATCCCAATACGCCAACACTGTGCACCAGCTGCTCGGCAGCAAGGCCAGCAAGCTGCTCATCAACACCTTCCCTGAAGAGTTCCTCGACGAAGGCTTCGACAACATCGGCAGCTCCCAGGTCATGAGCGATTTCCTGATCAACCACATGATCAAGACCGCTGAAGATGCCGTCGAGTACACCGACTACGACCAGAAGACCACCACACGCGAAGAGCTCAAAGAATTCGCCGAGCTCGCCTTCAGACGTCCGGTGACCGATGCTCAGATCGCGCCCTACGCCCGCCTCGCTGACAATACGACCGGGACCCGTGCCTACGCCGCGATTCTCTGTTCGCCTCGCTTCCTCTACTTTTATGAAGATCCCGGCAAACTCGACAGCTACGCGATCGCCTCCCGCCTGAGCTACTACCTTTGGAACTCGATGCCCGACAAGACCCTTTTTGATCTCGCCGCCGCCGACAAGCTCACAGATGAAGATGTCCTTGCCGGGCAGGTCGAGAGGCTGCTCAAAGACAAGAAGGCCGAGCTCTTCATCAGCAACTTCCTGCGCCAATGGCTGCACCTCGAGAACATCACGCTGCTGCCTCCTGACGAGAAGAAGTTCAAGACCTTCTACGATGACGCCCTTGAGGACGCCTTCACCACCGAGTCCTTCCTGGTCTTCAAGTACATGCTGGACGAGAACCGCCCGGTGAGCGAGTTCCTCAGCGCCGACTACACCTTCATCAACAACGACCTCGCGGAACATTACGGTCTCGACAAGGTCGACAAGTACGACTTCAAAAAGGTTACGCTGAAAGACCGCCGCCGCGGCGGGCTCCTGACCCAGGGCGCCGTCCTGACCAGCACATCCAATGGGGTTGAGACATCGCCCGTACTTCGAGGGATCTGGGTCCTTCAAAACATTCTCGGCCTGCGAAAACCAAAGCCTCCGCCAAATATACCCGCCCTGGCTGTCGACACCCGTGGGACAAGGACCCTTCGCCAACAGCTCAGCGCCCATACGAAAAGCAGCAGGTGCGCTACCTGCCACCGGCACATCGACCCCCTTGGCTTCGCTCTCGAGAACTTCGATGCCATCGGCGGGTGGCGGGAGAAATACGAGAACAACGCCCGCGTCGATACGAGCGGGAAGCTCCCCTCCGGACAAAAATTCCGCAACATCGGAGAGTTCAAAAAGGCTCTCCTTGCACGGAAAGACAGCTTCACCCAGGGCCTGGTCTCAAAATTCCTGACCTACGCCACAGGACGAAAGATGCTTGGCACTGACCGATCCGAGATCAAGAAGATCACCAGTCAGCTGAAACGCAAGGGCTACGGGCTGCGCGATCTCATCCTCCACACCACCGCCAGCAAGATCTTCCTCACGCGCTGAGCCGCTTCAGACGGTGACCTCGAAACCCTTGCGCTGCTCGCGCTTCTGGTACGTATCGGCTTCCCTGTCACCGACCACCCGCTCCCGCTCGATGTCCCAGGTAAGCTTTCGCTTCAGCAGGAGGCAGAGATTCGCCAGGTGAAGCACCGTAGCGGTCCAGTGATGGCTGAAGGCATCGGAGATCGGCAACTCCCGCGACTTCACGCACTCAAAAAAGTTGCCCATGTGGTTTCCGGGCGTTTTCCCGCGATAGACCTTCCTGATGGCATCATCGGGAAGAGGGTCATCTCGAAGCCGATCCACGGGCTTCCCTGAGATCGAGCCGCGGCTCACAAAAAAAGACCCCTCGGCGCCCTCGAAAAAAACTCCCTGCCTGCGGCCGGTGACCATCTGCACCTCGACCCCGCTGGGCAGCTTACAGTTCACGTCAAACTGGGCCGGCATATTGTAGCCGTTGACGACCTGCGGAATCTCTCCGGTCCCCTCGATCGTCAGGCTCCCCTTGCCGGGATCCCCGATGGCCCAGAGAGCGACATCGACATGATGAGCGCCCCAATCGGTCATCTGGCCGCCGGCGTATTCACGCCACCAGCGAAAATTGGCATGGCATCGCTCAGGCGTGTAGGGGACAACCGGAGCCTGTCCCAGCCACCTATTCCAGTCAAGATGCGCCGGCGCGGCGGCCGTCTTAAAGGGCCCGCCGGTCCGGCCGCCGCCTGTGGACGCGACCACGCGTTTGATCTTCCCGATGCGCCCGGCCCTCACCAGGGCGACCGCCTGGAGAAAACGAAGACCGAACTCGCTACGCTGCTGGGTACCGACCTGGAGAACCCGCCCCGTCTTGCGAATGGCCTTACAGATCAGCCTTCCCTCGTCGATCGTCAGAGTGAGGGGCTTCTCGCAATAAACGTCTTTTCCCGCCAGCATCGCATCGATGGCGATTTTCGAATGCCAATGGTCCGGGGTACCTATGGTGACGACATCGATGTCCTTGCGATCGAGGAGTGCGCGGTAGTCGGCATATCGTTCCTTTTTATCGGGCTCGCCTCCAAGACGTTCCCGGTCAACGTCGCAGCGCGCGACCACGTCGCCAAAATTCCCGGCCTGTCTCGAGATCCCACTGCCGCGCCCGCCCATGCCGATGGAGCCGACCCGTAATCGGTCAAGCCTTGGAGGCAACCCCGCTGCCGATGATTTCCCCGGGAGCAGGATAGACGGGAAATGGACCATCCCTGCCAGGCCTGCGGCTGTACCTGAGAGAAAATTTCGGCGGGTTGTTCCCGGTATGTCCATCGTCATTCCACCGCTATACGCGACGGCCTTTATTTCTCTTGATCCTTGCCGCGCCGGGCGCCTTTGGCCTCAAGTAGTGGACGGAGCACCTTCCTGCCTGCATTCACTTCCTCGATATCCGTCTCCATCCTGAAGAAAGTCCTCATGAAGTCAGCAGCCAGGCGGTTCCAGAGCTGATAGGTTTCATCTAAAGGGGTCTTCCCCTCCTGGTTAGCCACGTTGGCCTCGGCCCCCTGCGAAAGCAGATATTTTGCAGCATCCACCCTGCCAAGAGCCACGGCCCAGTGAAGTGGCGTTGTTGAGAACTGGTCCTTCTTCTGAATATCAGCTCCGGCTTTTACGTGGGCCTTGAGGGCCGCCACATCTCCTTCCCTCGCCGCCGCCCAGATATCAACGCCCTTGAGATCTCCAAGCTGGGCCCCGGTCTTTCCGCCGTTTTTGCGAAGCAGTTCGGCAATCTTTGGCTTGAGCTCATTGACGGAATCGGGGTCGATCTCGACACGAAAAATACCCGAGATAAACTCAGCGGCCTGCTCAGTCAACGGCTCCAGGGAATCATCCAGCGGGGTCTCCCCCTCATTGTTGGTAATATTGACGTTGGCGCCGTTCTTCACCAGGTACTCAACAACCTCCAGGCGACCCAGGCCCGCAGCCCAGCTGAGCGCGGCGGCGCCAAGACCATCCTTCCGGTCGATGGCAGCCTTTCCTCCCATCTTCTCGAGATGCCCTTTGACGCCCTCAACATCTCCGGCCCTGGCCGCCGCCCAGAGATCTGGGCCCTTAAGACCTTCCGGACGGCCCTGGGGCTTTCCGCTGTTTTTGCGAAGAAACTCGACCACCTTTTGTTTGCCCTCATTCACGACATCGAGCTTGACCTCCATACGGAAAAGGCCCGATACAAACTCGACGCTCTCTTCATTCCAGAGATCCAGAGCATTATCCAGCGGGGTCTCCCCCTTGCCGTTGGTGACATTGACGTTAGCGCCCATCTTGACCAGGTACTCGACAACCTCCAGGCGGCCAAAGCCCGCTGCCCAGTGCAACGCAGTGGTGTCAAACTTATCCTTCCGGTCGATGGCAACCTTTCCTCCCATCTTCTCGAGATGAAATTTGACGAGCTCCAGGTCGCCTTTGCGGGCGGAATCATAAAGATCGCCGGTCTTACGCTCGAATTCTTTATCGCCTTCCTTCTTCTCTCTGCCTCGACCACCGAAAATCCCTCCTCCAGGGATAGCGACTGGCGGCTCAGACCCCTTGGTCCAGCTCGGCATGCCGTCAGCCACCTCATCGAGCAGCTCCTCCCGACGGGTACGAATGAACTGGCGAACGGAATTGAGACTGCGGTAGAAACCTCGCTGCCTGCTGTATTCCCGGATATAGGGGTCCAGCATGGCCTCGATTCGGTCCGTCTCAGCGAGGAGCTTTTTCTCATTCCAGTGCTCCTTGAGAATCCCCAGGAGGGTCTTCTTGTACCGCGCCCGTGAGGCGGGCAGCTGGTAGAGCTTGTTGGCGATCATGCCTCCGGTCTTGACTGACAGGGGAACTCTGCGATCACGATTGATGTGGCTGTACTTTACAAAGAGTGAATCCGCGCCCCAGGGCATGAAATGGAATTTCGCAGTGGTCGGATTCAGGTAGAAGAAATAATTGTTCCGGTTGCCTGAGTAGCCATCCCAGAAGCCGAGAAGCCCCTCCATGGCCCAGAACTTATAGAAAGAATCGAGATCGACGACCTTGCCGATCTCCGCCTCGAGATCATTTTTTTTCTCGCCCTTGTCGCTTACGCGCAATTCCGGAGAAATGAGCAGGTCGGAACTTGCCGGGTTCATGTTGAGCCCGTGAACCGCCAGGACGTTGGCGCCCTTGCGAAGCCTGCCAATGTGTTCCGAGATGGAAAAGGGCTGGTACCTGACGGCGGCCCCATCATCGTTTGGCCCGGTGGCCTGCGAATCCCAGGCCGGATCTTCGGGCGCGTTCGAGCTCGCCACCTCGACACCGTTGAGATAGGCGATGAAACCGTCGTCGTATTTCATCCGGAGGGTCAGCCCCCCAATCTTCCCGGGATCCTCAACGGAGAACTTGTAGCGCAGATAGACCGAAGAGGTCTGCTCATGCATCTCCTCCTCGAAATCGAGCCCCTGGTTAATATGCGCTTCATACCCACTCCCGGTCTCGAGTCCGGCTCCACCCGCCCCCTTCTTCCACCTGGAATCATTGAAGATCCGCTTCATCCAGTTCTTATCGCTGGCTCCACTGGTGGGAACCCAGCCGGTGGCTTCCGTTTCAGAATCAAGAATGGCGA
>CAUZHA010000174.1:0-6755 GCA_963579555.1 Planctomycetes bacterium UBA1146 | reverse complement strand
TACTTGTCTCCCATTTTCTGCAGCAGGTTATCCGCCGGGTTCTGCAGCAGCCGCTGCAACCACTCGGTTCTCGACGGGTTGCCTTTATCAACAGCACCGGTCACAGCTGGGGCCGCCTTCACGAAAAGGGCCTTTTCTTTATCCGAAAGCTTATCCTCGATCCCCATCGAGTCACTTCCATCAAAAACCAGCCAGAGCGAGGGCTTGGGCTTACGAACCAGTTCGAGCTTAAGTACCGGCTCAGCCAGCACCAGGAGAACGGAACAGAGCAGGAGGGCCCGGGTTACCGTCAGGCAGATTCGCGCCACAGGGTGCTTTGAACTTTGCCAGCGGAAATAGAAGACCACCGAAAGCACCACCAGGGCCAGGCAGCCAAACAGCAGCCAGACACCATCGGCCCAGGGAGCCGTAAAGTCCAGGTGATGAGACTCCACCTCACTGACTTGATCGAAACCGAGCATTCTGCCAAGGAATTCAGTCGTATTCATGCTACACCCTCCCCTCCCGCCGCAGCCTCATCTTCTGAAGGGCCCAGTAGCCCGGAGATAACTCCCCAGGATAGAATCAAAATCTCTACCACCAGGAGCGTAAGAACTATACCCATCAGGTACTTCCAGGAATACTGTCCACCCACCGATTTCAGGCCACTACTGACATTTTGGCCGGCAGAAATCCAGCTGAGGTCATTCTTCTTGCCCTCATCTAGGCCTCTTTCTACTTCCGCCTCCGTTGTACTCACGAGTTCGGACTCTTCAACTGGACCATTGACGGCCAGGGGACGACTCCACTTCACAACCTTTTTTTTGCCTGCAGAGCCGCCGGAACTCGCATCGTGCGAAGCAACGACATAATGCCCGCGACTGTGGACTCTCCTGATGACAAGTTCATCACCACCCAGCCCCCGGGCTTCCGGCGTGAGCGCCTCGTCGGGCAGGGCGGGCTTTCCCGTTTCGCCGACCTGGGGACGGCTCAAGCTGAATTCATTCCTTCGCTCCTCGGCTCTGACCCCGAGACGAACCGTCTCAGAGCCCTGGAAATTGACCTTCTGAAACGTACCGCGTAGAAGTCCTCGAAGAATCCTGTCAAGAACGAAGACCGCATCCTCGATCATCAGGGTATTCCAATCCGAGGAGATACTGCTGGTAAAGAGAACCGCCTGGCCCGCCCCGATCCTTCTCTCCAGAAGCATTGGAACGTCATTGGTGAACTTGGCAAGAATCTTCGGTTCGAGCTGCCCCGCGTTATCCTTCAGATCCCTGACCCATTTCAACCAGGCCTGACCTTTCTTTTTCGCGGGCGGCTGGACCGAATTGTTCCCCGCGGCTGCGGCGGCCTGCGCAGCCTTCTCCGCCGCCGCGATTTTTTCCCGTTCCCCCTTGAGGTAGCTCTTCATCGCATCGCCTTCAAGATCCGCCACGACGGCCTTGAAAAACAACGGAATGCTGTAGATGTCCTCGAGGTTCTGGCTGGACTCCTCCTGGGGCAGGAAGCTGTCGGTGGCAAGACTCTCAAAGCTGATAAAGAACGGGTTCAGTTCCTTGACCCCATCTCCGGGCAACTTCCCTACGGCGACCGGCCGCAACGGGCTGGGAAGGATCCCCCTTCCTCCATTCCAACCTTCTTCGTTCCAGGCAACGGGATCGAAGTTTCCGCCTGCAGCGATAAACAGCTGCCCTCCCTGCTCAACATACTCCCTGAGAACATCCACGGCCGCCCCGGGATTTTCAACTCCAGCCATCACCACCAGGCGAGCGTATTCGAGAAGCTCGGTATCAACCTGGTCAATCTTGACATGTTGTATGCGAATGAGCTGCCGCTCTTTGCTGTCGATGGACTGAGAAGGAGTCAACAGACGTCTCACATAGTAGGTGTCTCCAAGCCTGTTCCGGGCCGGATCTTCATCCGATCCGTACTGGTCGATAAAGACAACCGGGATTCCGCTGAGCACTGGCACCGAGAGGTAGCGCACATCATCCTGGTTAAACTTGTCGTGCGAGGAAACCTCCGCTTTCACCCGCGAGAAGCCCGACTGCACGGCGGTTGAATCAGGTTCATACTTGTAGGTAAAGCGAACCTCTCGAGTCTGTTGGTCGCGAAGGACGACGCTCTGGGTGGCAACGGCATCGTGCTCATCGACGCTGAGGACAACCTGCACCTCATCCTGGGCCGCCTCACCCTGGTACCGGAGCCTGACAATAAAGACCGTCGCAGCATCGGCATCGGCAACCTCGTCCTGGACACGTAGATCTTCAATCCAGATATTATCCTTCTCACCGGGACTTACCTGCACAACGTTCAGCTTGTCGATGGGTGCGAGAAGGCTGGAGGTTGCGATGCCCTTTGGCCAGCAATTGCGCTGCTGGTCACCAAAAAACACGATATGTTTCGAGCCCAGGTCAGGCGCCCGCTTCTGAGCCTCCTCAGCCAGCTCTACAACCTTCGCGACACTTGCGGTCCTGTCGAGAACCTGGATCTCCTTGATCGCCTCCTTCGCCGCATCTTTCGTTCCCTCTGGATCAAAGCTGAAATCGGAAACCTCACTGCAAAGAGGAATAATGGAGAAGCGGCTGCCATCAGGAAGATCTTCAACCAGTCCAACTGCCGCTTTCTTGGCCGCATCCAGCGAGGTCTGACCACTGCTTCCGTAGGCCATGCTGAGGCTGTTGTCTACCACCAGGATGGCGTGTACCGGCTGGCCGGAAGAAAGCACCAGCGAGCCGGACTCGGAATAGGGTCGGGCCATAGCAAGGCCGAAAAGAAGCACACAAAGAGTGCGCAGGATCAATAATATGATGTCACGCAGGGTCAGGATTCGGCGCTGTCTCTGAACAGCCTCCTTGAGGAAATCCATTGCTGCCCAGTCAACAACCGTGAACCTGCGGCGGTTCAACAGGTGAATAATGATGGGGCCCGCGGCAAGGGCCAAACCGGCAAAAGCGAATGCGCTTGTAAGAAAACTCATCTAATGTTCCTTCCCCGGAAATCCGGAGAAAATATCCTGCTGCTTTATTTCGTCTTCAACTTACTGGCAATACTGTCAATCTTGCCTTCCTGCAAAATCGGAAGATAACGGTTTGGCATAGCGAGAACGAAACACGCCACCGCCGTCCCGTAGAGATCGCCAGGCTGACCACCCACACGTTTGTGATCACGCCAGAGCCCATCCTGGGCCGACTCGCCGGAGTTGAGCATCTGGCTCGCGACGAGATAGTCCCGCAATCTCGGGTAGGACTCTCTCCAGCGTTTTCCACCAACCTGGTAGAGCGCCTGCCCCACATAGTAGAGGGTATAGGCATCTTCACAGGGCAGCTTGCCGTTCCTGGATCCCGGCGAAGAATCGCGGCCGATGGCTGCCTGGATCACATCAAGGTTCTTGCCGATCCGCCAGTCGGCGTACTGCCCGAATTCCTGCAGGCATACGACTCCCGCGGCGGCCATCGCCAGGGTGCCATGACCTCCTGAATAGGTAAACTGGCCAGCCTCTAACATCGCGGCCTTCGGATTGCTCAAGCCATTCTTGCCAGACCTGGACTTGTAATACCTTCTAACACTCTGGATCGCCGAACCAACGACCTCAGGAGAGACCTCCAGGCCGCTGTCCATTGCACCCCGAAGCGCTTTCGCCTGCATCACCACCAGGCTGAGATCATGTCCTCTCCCCTGGCGGCGAGCGCGGTAATCCCAGCCCCCGTCTTCCGCCTGGGTGTTGGAGATCAGCTTGAGAGACTTATCGAGAACATTACTGAGCGCCTTGTCGTTCGTCATACCGTAGGCCTGGCCAAGAGCGAAGGCGGCCAGGCCGTGATTGTACATATCCCTCTGGGCGTTCGAGATGTTCAGCAGGCCGGAGGGCTTGGCATTCCTGGTCACAAAGTCCAGCGCCCGCTGAACGGTGTTGCCATAGCGGCCGCGGCCTGGAAGATAGCCCGCGGAGAGAAACGCGAGCGCGCCCATCCCCACCAGGCCCAGGTCGTTAGAGTTCCAGTTTCCTTCGGGCCCCTGGTTCCTGGCAAGCCATTCGAGTCCCTTCTGCAGGGCTCGCTCACTCGCAGGCGTCACCTCCCACTCACCCTCGGCACGAACAGATGAAGCGAAGAACGAAATCGCCAGCGACAAAAGCAGTGTTGTCCTGAAGATGCTTCTCAACTAGTCGCTCCCTCTATAATCACAGCCAATGAGCAAAGATGCCGAAGAGTAACCTGGCTTCAGAAGACCGGGCGCAGAAAAATCTTCCCCGCAATACTCGGCCCAAACAAGGCGAGGTGAATTAGATCAATAATCGGAGGCCGACTCAAGTAATTGCCTGCCCTCAACATTCACTTTGCGAAGGATCTTCTCCCCTCAGAAGAACAGAAGGACATAGATGATAGCAAGAGCTATATGGACGAGGGCGTAGGGAAGGGCCTTCCTGATGAACCCCGCGAACGTGAGCCTGAGCTTGTACTTGTGAATGATCGTCACCGCCACAAGGGTGGAAGCTGATCCGATTGGCGTCAGGTTGCCGCCGAGGTTGGCTCCGAAAATCACCGACCACCAGAGCTGCTCGGAAACCTGGTCCCTGGCCTGCAGAATCTTCGCGAGCATCGCCGCAAGCGGTATGTTGTCAGTAACCGAGCTGAAGAGAGCTGAAACGACCAGGAGGCCGGCCGCGGCAATATCAGGCGGCGCCTCGATGATCGTAGAGAGACCCGTACCGATCAGCTGCAGGACGAGGGCATGCTCCATGACGTTGATCACAACAAAAAGGGCCGCGAAAAACCCCAGCAGATCCCAGTCGAAGGCCTCGTAGAACTTGTCGGCGACGGCCTTGTATCGAACGAGCATGATCCCGGCGAAGCTCAACGCCACGAAGCCCATTCCCAGGTCCTGGATATAGGGAAGAACCGAGGTAGAGGCGATCGTGAGAATAAAGAGGCCCGTCATAACAGCGCCGAACCAGAAAAAGAACCTGCTCTCGATACCATCGTTCTCATCGAAGCCCGCGACAAGCTCCCGTGCCCGCTCACGCTCCGCTTCGCTGGCAAGGCGGCAGATCCCAAACAGGCGCGAGCCGAGGGCTATCGTCACGATGGTGGCGACAAGTACGTAGGCGCTCGATTTGAGGAAGAAATCGAGGAAGGCAATCTCGGCAGCGTTTCCAACAATGATGTTGGGTACCGAGCTGATCAGCGTCAGCAGGCCGCCTATATTTGTCAGCAGCCCCTCTACCAGGAGAAAGCCCAGCAGCTTATCCTCCTGCTGGAGTTTCTTCAGGGAGACCCCACTGAGCGAGCCGACAATAATCATGGCCGTCACGTTATTGAGGACCGCGGAAAAGACCACCGTCATCAGCCCATAGAAGACCAGGAGCTTCAATGGATCGCCGCCGGATGCCTTCGTCAACCGAATCGCGATCCAGGTAAAAAGACCCGTGCGGGAGGTGACGTCGACAAAGAGACTCGAGCCGAGAATGATCGCGATAACCTCCCAGTCGATCGCCGGTATGTAGACCGGAAGATTGATCTCATGCCCACCGACAGAGATGGGGCCAAAGGGCAGCAGGCCAAAAACAGCCCCCAGCAGCAGGCAGAGAATCGCGAACAGGCCGGCGATGACCGACTTCTTGGCATGGAGCTTCTCCTCGAAGGCCAGGCAGAGGATCATCGCCGCGAGGATCGAGACGAACAGCAGGGTTACCCAGGCGGGAACCGCCGGATGCGCCTCGGAAATCCAGCCCAGGTAAATAGACAAGTAAACCACCTTCCCAACTAAAGAAGCAGCAGAGGAATCTCGTTCAGCTCTACGGCAAGCTCATAGGCCAGGCCGTGCATCGCCAGCTGGCCGGAGTCCTTGGTGTTCATGACCAGCAGATCGACGTCTTTCGCAGCAGCCAGCCGCTTATAATCCGCAACGTGCAGACCAAGCTCCACTGTCTCTTGAATCTCAACATCCAACCCCTGCTCCGCCACCACTGTTCTGCAGGACTGGATGTAATCCCTGGGTTCCTTGAGGATCTGGGCCAGGACACTGTCCTGCGCGGCAGCGCTATCGATGCTCGGTATTTTATCGATCGCCTCCATGTAACGCTCAAAGACCTGCTGGTCTTCCAGGTTCGCCAGGTGAAGCGTTCCCTGGGCTGGAGTAAAGAAAAGCGCCGCGTTCACCAGGCCGCTGTCTCCGGCAAGGTGATCCGTCATCGCCATTACATGCCGACATCCGGCTTCCGCGGCAGGGAGCGCCTCGGCGGCCGCAGGGTGGGGAAAAACAAGTACGGGAACACTTACGGTCTGGGTCAGCACCTCGACGTAGGAGCCGAGGCTATGCCCCCAACGCCAGCAATCGGAATGCAGGCCTCGGTAGGTGTAGATGAGATCAGGCTTCTCACCGGCGATGAGATCGAGACAGTCCTCGATGCTGGTGAAGTCAGATCCCCTGATGACGCGCTGGGCGGAAATCTCCTGTGAACCGCCCGCGCCCGCGTACTTACCGGCAAGGACCGCGAAGCTCTCCGCCGCCTCGTCATCGAGATCGGTCAACACCATGGGGGAGTCGACTGAGAAGGGCTCGTAGCGAAACAGCGGCTTATCCGCCGACTTGAAGACACTCTCAAACTGATCAATCCTGGTCATCACCCTGACTCCTCTTCCAGGCGTATTCTCAACACGATGAACATATCACGGCTCCCCGCCCCTATGGGATATTTTTCTTCTCTGCACCGCCCGGAAAGGTAGAGTACCAGACTGTTTTGACCAGGCGGAGAACATGAGCGCCGATTC
>CAUZHA010000173.1:0-6870 GCA_963579555.1 Planctomycetes bacterium UBA1146 | reverse complement strand
CCCTTGCCCTTCGCTTCCCGGTCTCTTCCGAAGGATCGGTCCTGCTCCTGGGCGGAGAACTGGAGCTCATCAAGGATGGCGTTCTGGTCCTTGTCCCTGTCGACAAGGATCAGCGTCTCGCCGGCCCGAGCCAGGCGGAAGCCTGCGTGCAGCCCCGAGGCCTCGGTGTCTCCATCGAGCCAGATGACCAGGTAGCTCTCGGCCGCGATGGACGTCCCCTCCGGGAACTTCCACTTGCGGGGGTTGTTGAGGGAATCACTCAGGTAGAGACCGGAGAGATCGATGGCCTTCGAGGAGCTGTTGTAGAGCTCGACCCAGTCTTCGAATTCTTCCTGGGGGTCGGTGTTGGTTTTCTGGTTGGAGGCGAGGAGCTCGCTGATCCGAACCTGGAAGCCCGACCTTCGGATGGCCTGCACCCTGTAGCTGAGGGGAGAGCCTTCCGCGCGGCGGGGCTCAAAGACAGTGGCATTATTTGCCGCGGAGCGCGCCTCGGCGTAATAACGAACCAGGGTGCCCGCGGGATAGGCGGGGATGCTGCCGGTCCAGGCGCCGCCGTTTTTCTTCATCTCAGAGGCTGCGAAGGCGCCGAATTTTCCGGTGGCATGGTAGAGCAGTACCTTGCCGGGTTTCTCTCCCTTGCCGGTTCGTATGCTGACCTTCACCTTAGAGGAAGGCGAGGCTTCCGAGGGGCTGGCCTTGACGCTGCTGATAACGGGCGCCTTTTCTGAGAGAGCCGGGTGTTTCAGCAGGTAGCTTCTGCGTCCGTCGACGAAGTTCTTGATCCCTGCTACGGGCCTCCGGCCGCCGACGTAATTGCCATCGACTCCCTGCTCGTAGGCTTCGGTCGGGTAGAGCTTGGTGGTGTCCTTGGCAATCTCGTCTCCCAGCACCGACCGATAGCCAGTCACAACAGGCCCGATGACCTTCCAGTCGAGGGATTCGTCCAGGATGGTCTTCACGTGGGCTATGTAGCGCGCCTTGAGGCTGGGGGCTGAGAGGAGCTTACTGATCAGGGGGCGCTCTCTCGAGTTTTCAAACTCGAGGGGGCTCTGTGAGAACTGTCCGCTGTCGCGGCTCGCGGCCTGGGGCGGGGGAGCGCTGGGCCTGCGGTCATCCGGGCGCCTGGCGTCGTCTTCGCCAAGCCTGGGCGGGCGTCCAAAGGGGCCTGAAGGTCTGCCGCCGCGTCCGGCATCGCCGGGGCGCCGCCCCCTGCCGCGTCTTCCTCCGCCGGGGCCTCCGCCTCCGCCGTGGAGACCGAAGGTCTCGTTGCTGTCGTAGGGCATCAGGTTGATGCGGCCTCCGGGATCCTGGTACATGATGAAATCGCTTCCACGGCTGACGTAGCCGTCGCCATCCATGAGCAGGTTGTCGATCGCAATGAACCAGAGGGCGCGGTCGATATTGAGGACCTTTCCGAGAACCTCCTCGACCTTGTCGGCGGGGGTCTCATCGAGCAGCTTGCTCAGCTTGACGATCGAGTTCCAGGACGATTCGGGAGCCTCGGTGGTTTTCAGGTGGATATAGGACTTGTACTCATCGAGGCTCTCGCCGAAATATCGCAGCCCCGGAGCGCGCTGGGGATTGGCCGGCACCTTCCAGCGAATCCCGCCCTTGGTGTCGTACCAGTCGGCCAGGAAGTCCTTATTGTATTGCTGGATGTTGAGGTAGATGCCCCAGCTGGTTCCGTTGATGACCAGCTTGACGTAATTCGATTTCGAGGTCGGCAGGTACTTGCCGGTTACGTGGTCAAAGAGCACGTGGCGCAGGAAGGATGGGTCGGCGTGGCTGTTCAGGAGGTTGAGGGTCTTGTAGCCGTAGAGTCCCTTGTGGTCACCGTATTCCATACGAATGTTGAAGGACCGCTTCTGGCCGGCGGATACCCCGAAGAAGGATGAGTTGCCCCGGAACTGGACCCCCACCCCCTTGTAGGTCTTTCCGTCAATCGTCATGTCGACAGGCAGTTCGACATCCGTCCTGTAAAAGTCAGCCAGCTCGGTTTCCCAGTCATCCTTTGGGAACTCGATGAAGATCGTTCGCAGGATGGATGCGTCGTAGAGCGACTTGTCGGGGTAGTTCTTCACATCGGCGGGGGTAAGCTTTTCAGGCTTGCCCGGGTTCCGCTCGCGCGATTCTCCTCCGCCGCCCGGGCGCCGGCCGCGGCGCCGGCTGCCGCTGCCCTGTTCCTTGACGTAGACCCTGGCTTTCGCCCGTTCCTCATCGTTGAGCTTTCCATCCCCATCCTTGTCGAATTGTTCGACTACCTTGAGATCCTGTCTGCCGGGACCGCCGCCGCGTCCTCCGCCCGGGGGTTGTCCGGGGCGATCGCCTTCAGGACGGTTGCCCTGAGGACGATTTCCTTCCGGACGATTGCCGCCGGGGCGTTCCTCGAGCGATCGGAAGATGAAATCACGCATCTCCTTGCGTTCGGCCTCGTTCAACTCTCCATCGCCGTCGGCATCAAAGCGTTTGAGCATGGCCTCACGGTCAAAAGGGTCCTCCCGCCGAACACGGTCGTCCTGTGAAAAGGCCACCGAGACGCAGACTGCCTGCAAGAGAAAGAGAATATTGAAAATGCGCAGGATGGTCCGGGTCATGCTTCCGCCTTGTTCTGGAAAAAGATGGAGTTCTGTTCAGAATTTCGAAGAGGAGGTTCACGCCGAGCGGCGGATTTCCTCAAACCGGGTATTATACAGTAACCCCGGCAGTGAGGGCAGGTTGCAAAGGGACTTTCGGTTTCTTAATCCAGTGCCGGAGGCGCCGCGGCACTTTCGCGCGTGGAGAAAACTTGACCCGGTTTCCTCCCTGTGCGAAACCTTCCCTGCGGATTGAGCGCAGAGGCGCGGTCTCAGCGGTGGTGCGGGACCCGTAAACGAAACTATCAGGAGAGAGGAAGAGATCATGAACCTGCTCACCAGGCAGTGCGTTGTCGAGTTCATCGGCACCTTTTCGCTGACCTTCATCGGTGCCGGGGCGATCATCGCCACCGGTGGGGGCAATCTTGTCGCCATAGCCTTCGCGCACGGACTGGCGCTTTCGATGGCGGTCTACGCCTCCGGGCATATCTCCGGCGGACACATCAACCCGGCGGTGACGATCGGCATGCTGGTGACCGGCAAGATCAAGCCGCCCGCTGCGGCGGCCTATATCGTGGTTCAGCTGCTGGGAGCCACGCTGGCGGCGTTCATTCTCAGCTCCTGTCTGCCGGAGGCGGCCGTCAAGGCGGTCAAGCTCGGTGCGACACTTGCTCAGGACAAGGCGGGGGTAAACGTTCTGAGTAGCGTAAATGTAATTATCGTCGAGGCCATCCTCACCTTCCTGCTGGTGACGACGATCTTCGCCGTCGCCGTCGACAGCCGGGGCCCGAAGAACATCTACGGCTTCGCCATCGGCCTGACGGTCTGCTTCGACATTCTCTGCGCCGGGGCCTTCACCGGCGCCAGCATGAACCCGGCCCGCTCCTTCGGACCGGCCCTCATCGGTGGCCATTGGGACATTCACCATTGCTACTGGATCGGCCCGATCGTCGGTGGGGCGCTTGCCGCGCTGGTCTACGACCGGGTCGTCATCGGCAAGGATGCCGCTGGAGGTGATGATGCCGGGGGCGGTGAAGAGAGTTGAGATCCGGGCCTCGGTAATCCGCAAGACCCTTCGCCAGCTATAGCCATCGGTTTTCCGTGATGCTGGAGCCCCTCGGCAGATGGCGCATGGAGTCCGCTGCCCATTTGATGGGCGGCTGCACTTGTTTTAACTTTCGGGCTGTGGCTTTTCTGTGCAGGTCCTCCTGGGAAAGAAGGTTGAGCCTGTTGTGGTCGATCCGGCCAGCAACTGGCCCCTCTTCGCCGAGAAGGCGAAGGAGCTGATCAACACCCACAAGGTCGCAGTGACCTTTGGTTGCTGGACCTCGGTGAGCCGGAAATCCTGCCTGCCCGTTTTCGAAGAATACAACCAGCTGCTTTTCTATCCCGTCCAGTACGAGGGTGAGGAGCAGTCTCTGAACGTGTTCTATACCGCCGCGAGCCCCAACCAGCAGCTCGTGCCCGCAGCCGAGTACATGATGAAGGAGGCCGGGTGCAAGAAGTTCTATCTCCTCGGCACCGACTATGTCTTCCCCAGGACGGCGAACAAGGTCCTGAAGGCGTTTCTGAAGGCCAAGGGTGTTCCTGACAAGAACGTCATCGAGGAATACACCCCGTTCCATCACCAGGACTACCAGACCATCGTCGGCAAGATCAAGGGGTTCGCGGCGTCCGGAGACGCCTGCATTCTCTCGACGATCAACGGCGACAGCAATGTGCCCTTCTACAAGGAGTTTGCCAACCAGGGCCTGACCTCTCTTGACTGCCCGATCATGGCTTTCTCCGTTGCCGAAGACGAGCTGCGCGCCATGGATGCACCTCCGCTGGTGGGGCACCTCGCAGCCTGGAACTATTTCCAGAGCATCGACTCTTCCTCCAACCGGAATTTCGTCAAGAATTTCAAGGCCTTCTGCAAAAAGAAGAAGCTCCCTGGTGGCGCTTCCAGGGTGACGGATGACCCGATCGAGGCAGCCTACTTTGGCGTCTATGTCTGGAAGGCCGCGGTTGAGAAGGCCGGAAGCTTCGATGTCGACAAGGTGCGCCAGGCCGTTTACGGCCTCAAGTTTGACGCCCCCGGCGGCAAGAAGTCCATGCACCCCAGCAACCAGCACACGCTGAAGCCGGTCTACATTGGGGAGATCCTCAAGGCTGGCCAGTTCAAGATCGTCTACGAGTCAGGCGGTCTTGTGGCGCCGGACTCCTACAGCCCCTATCTCCACCCGGACGGGAAGTACCCGGAACCGACAGGAGGGCCGAAGAAGTCCTGAGCTGCAACCTTCCTTTTTCGAGGGGGTAAGGTCCTCCTCCGCTACGGGCCATCGCTTGCAAGGTGAGACAGCGATGGTCCCATTTTTTTCTGCGGCCTTCGGCTGCACGGCTCTTCGTCCGTCAAGCCCCCGCCTTCGATTTTTCCCACGCCTTCAGGACATGGTTGACAATCTCGCTGACGCCCTCACCGTGCTTGACCCGGGCGAGGATGAAGGGGCCATCGCCGCGCATCCGGGCGCTGTCGCGTTCCATGACCGCCAGGTCGGCCCCGATCGCTTCTGCAAGATCTGTCTTGTTGATGACGAGCAGGTCGGATTGCGTGATTCCGGGCCCGCCCTTGCGGGGGATCTTGTCTCCGCCGGAGACGTCGATAACGTAGATCGTGTAGTCCGCCAGTTCCCGGCTGAAGTGCGCGGCGAGGTTGTCGCCGCCGGATTCGCAGAAGAGCAGGTCAGGCTTGATCCTGGCGGTGAGCTCCTCGAGTGCCAGGAGGTTAGAGGACACATCCTCCCTGATGGCGGCGTGAGGGCACCCCCCGGTCTCGACAGCCTCGATACGCTCAGCCTCGAGAGCTTTGTTGCGGATGAGGAATTCAGCATCTTCCCGGGTGAAGATGTCGTTGGTGACTGCCGCGAGGCTGAATCGTTCGCGTAGCTCAAGGCAGAGCGCGAGCAGGAGCGCCGTCTTGCCGCTGCCGACAGGGCCTCCGATCCCGATGGTGAAGGAGCGCCGGTTGAAATCCCTGTCAACTGTGGGCAGCGGTCGAGCTTCAAAGATACCGGGATGCTCCATGTGCTCATGCGTATGGCCGTGTCCTGCATCCTCACGGGAGTGCTCGTGACCATGTTCATGGTTGTGCGAGGGCTCGCCGTGTTCGTGGGAGTGTTCACCGTTTGAGTGTTCGTGGGAATGAGATGAGTTCATGGTCGGCTCCGTTTGGTTTTCAGCTCTGAAATAATCTCGAGTAGAGACGGTCCTGGTTTGTCTGCAGGGCCTCGATCAATGGCGCGGTCTGGGCGAGGTCATCGATTCCCGGGATGGGCCGGTTCGTCACGATGGCTTCGGCAAATGAAGCGGCCTCACGCTGGATGGCCTGCGCGCGCAACGGCCCGATCACCCCGAGTCTTACCGCGCTGGACAAAATACCACGGATGATGAAATAGAGGTAGATTCTGGAAGCCGTTTGGTCTTTTATATTGAGGATATTGGAGATAAGACCAAACACCGGCGGGAGATGGCCTGAGAGCCCATTTTCAATTACGCTGGTGCGCAATTGAGTGAGTCTGGAATCCTGAAAGACTGTTTCACAGGTTGCAAGGAGGGTGGCCCCCTGGCGCCGACTGGCACGGTTGGCTACATGATTGCTTAGGAAAGCATTGCATAGACTATCAAGCTCGTAGAACGAATCCGGATCGTTTCGGGCGGAGATCACGAAAGGGAGCTGGCCGTTTGACGCCTGCTCCAGGCTGGTCCTTGTAAAGACCAGCAGATCTCCTTCGTTCTCTACTCTGTCGTTTTGCCAGACCGCTTCAAGCCCGCTGGAATGGGCGAAGCTCCCCGCAGGGAAAGCGGAGTCTATTAATTGCCAGACGAGCCAGTCGGAGGATGACACAGAGACTATTCCCTGAATTTCAGCGGTTTAAATCACAAATAAGAATTCGGATTATGCTGGTTCCGAAGCCCGCTCGTCAAGAATCTCTGCGAATGAAAGAATTCGCAGCCTGACCCCAGGCTTGAATGCACAGTAATTGTTCTGCCGCACAAGATAAGGCAATCAGTCAGAACATTTATTGTGCAGCCATGGCTTTTGTGAGCTATGGGGAAAGTTTTGAAAGGAGGTCGTTTCAAAAGTATAGATTTTGATTTTACAGTTCTCCCGACTGTTTAAGACTTGGATCTGTAAACGTTTAGGTCTGGTCTTTCCTGGAAGGGAGGTTGTGATTTCCGGGCCTGCAAGGCAGATCGGTTTCTTAACTCAGGTCTGTGGCACGGCAATTGCAAATTATACGGCTTAGTTCTCTTGAAA